>CAYRIJ010000069.1:13468-15622 GCA_964424285.1 uncultured bacterium | reverse complement strand
CGAGATGAAGGAGAAGAAGGCCCGCGTCGAGGACGCGCTGCACGCGACCCGCGCCGCGGTGGAAGAGGGTATCGTGGCCGGCGGCGGCACCGCCCTCATCCGGACCCTTCCCTCCCTCGAGAAGTACCTGGCCACCATCGAGGGCGACCGGAAGATCGGCGCCAACATCGTGAAGCGGGCGATCACCGAGCCGCTCCGCGTGCTGGCGTCCAACGCCGGTCTCGAGGGATCGGTCATCGTCGAGAAGGTGAAGGCGGAGAAGAAGAACGTCGGGTTCGACTGCGACAAGGAGCAGTACGTGGACATGTTCGCCGAGGGGATCATCGATCCCACCAAGGTGACCCGGTCCGCGCTCCAGAACGCCGCGTCGATCGCCGGCCTGCTCCTGACCACCGAGGCCCTGGTGACCGAGATCCCCGAGCGGAAGCCCGCCGGGGGCGGCGGCGGCCCCGACATGGGCGGGATGGGCGGCATGGGCGGCATGGGCGGGATGGACTTCTAGTCCGTCCGGTCCTTCGGTTCCAACGGAAAGCCCCGGGAGCGATCCCGGGGCTTTTTGTTCGGGCCCGGAGCGTTTCCGGCGGCGACGGTTGCGCGCGGGGACATCGACCGGCGCGGTCCGACCCGTCCCCGGCTCCCGGCCCGGGTCAGGGGAGATAGGCGCGGGAGATGCGTATCCCGATGTACATGCCCACCCCGGATAGGATCGTGCTCACGAAAAAGGCGGTCATGATGCCGACGAACGCTCCGAGCCACCACCCCACCGCGCCTCCCACCGTGGCTCCCAGAAGAACGACGATGCGTTGCATGGGGGTCCTCCGATCAAGACGTATCCCGGGGTGATCGGCACCCGGGGCGGGCCGGCTTAGCCGGGCCGGCGGGACTCCGGAACCCTCCTTGGAGATTACACCCCCAGCCGCCGCCGGATCTCCGCCACCAGCTCGTCGGGGTCGCCGGCCGCGTCCACGGTCAGGGCGTGTTCCGGCTCCTCCAGCGTCTCGAACTGGCTCCGGAGGAGGTCCGCCCGGAAGAAGTGCCCGCGGCGCGTTTGGAGCCGCCGGTGGAAGAGCCCGTAGGACCCCTTCAGGTATACGAAGTGAAGCTCGGGATGGTCCCGTCGCAGGAACTCGCGGTAGGCGCGCTTGAGGGCGGAGCAGGCGATGACCGCGGAGACGCGTTCCTCCTCCAGGCCGTCGATGAGCCTCCGGATCGCCTCCAGCCACGGCGCGCGGTCCCGGTCGTCGAGGGGCTCCCCCCGAGCCATCTTCTCCTTGTTCGACTCGGGGTGGAAGTCATCCCCCTCGTGGAAGGGCCAGCCCAGGGCATGGGCGAGCCGCTTACCCACCGTGGTCTTCCCCGAACCCGAGACCCCGATCACGGTGACGATCACGCGGCGTCCTCGGAGCTCCAGGAGAGGGGATCCTGGCGGTAGAACCGTTGAAGCTCCCCGTAGAGCGCGGGATGCCGGCGCTTCAGGGCCCCCGGCATCTGGAAGAAGGTCTCGGTGGCCACGGCGAAGAACTCGGCCGGGTTGGTGGCTCCGTAGGGATTCAGCAGGGTGGGAGCGCCCGACTCGGCATCGCGGCGGAGGGCCGCGTACTCGTCCCCCAGGACCCGGGCCCAGGCCACGTACATGCTCCGCCGGGGAAGCACCGGCGCGCCGTCCGAGGCTCCGTCTTCCTGGTCGAGCTGATGAGCGAACTCGTGCAGGGTCACGTTCCTTCCGTCGTGGACGTCGGCGGCCCCCGCCTGGGCGTGGTCCCAGGAGAGAACCACCACCCCGGTCTGCCAGGCCTCGCCGAGCCGCCCCATCTCTCCCTCGGCCACCACGCCGTAGCCCACGCGTTCGGTGACCCGGGCCACGTAGGCGCTGGGATAGACCAGGATGGTGACCAGGCGGGGGTAGACGTCGGTGTCGCGATGGAGCAGCAGGAGGCAGGCCTGGGCGGCGATGACGACCCGGATCTCGTCGGTCACCTCCAGGCCGCCGCATCCCTCGAAGCGCTTCTCGGCCATGAAGACCTGAATCAGCCGCTCGAGCTCCCCGCGGTCGGCTTCGGGAAGCCGGCCGTAGAGGGCGAAGTTGCGCTCCAGAACGGCCCGGAAGGCCCGGGGAAACGGGCGCTTCCGAAGGCGCTTCCGTCGGAACCGTTT
>CAYRIJ010000069.1:3361-13368 GCA_964424285.1 uncultured bacterium | reverse complement strand
CTTCGCTTCGCCGCGCCTGCCGGCCGGTCCGCGGTGACCCTCTGGATGCCGGTCTGGACCCCGGGTTCCTATCTCGTCCGCGAGTTCTCCCGGAACGTGGAGTCGTTCCGCGCCGAGGCCTCGGACGGGCGGACCCTGCCGTGGCGGAAAACGCGAAAGAACCGGTGGGAAATCCTGACCGAGGGCGCCCCCGATATCCGCGTCACCTACCGGGTCTACGGCCGGGAGCTGACGGTGCGCACGAACTGGATCGACGACGGCTTCGCGCTCCTGAACGGGGCCGCGACCTTCCTTGCCGTCGAGGGGCGCGAGGCCGGTCCCCACCGGATCCGGGTGGAGCCGCCCCGGGGATGGGCCGGGGTCTGGACCTCGCTGGACGCCGAAGACGGCCCCGAGGGCCGGACCTTCGTCGCCCGCGACCTGGACGAGGTGGTGGATTCGCCGATCCTGGCCGGAACCCCCGCGGTCCACGACTTCGAGGTGGACGGAAAGCCGTTGAGCCTGGTGAACGTGGGCGAAGGCGGGCTCTGGGACGGCGCGAAAGCCGCCGGGGACGTGAAGACCCTGGTCGAGGGCTACCGCGCGATGTACGGCTCCCTCCCCTTCCCCCGCTACCTGTTCCTGAACCTGATCACCGAATCCCGCGGCGGCCTGGAGCACAAGGGGTCGAGCGTGCTCATGACCTCGCGCTACGCGTTCCGCCGCCGCAAGAGCTACGTGGACTGGCTGGGGCTGGTGAGCCACGAATTCTTCCACGTATGGAACGTGAAACGCAGCCGGCCGGAGGCGCTCGGTCCCTTCGACTACGAGAACGAGGTCTACACCCGAAGCCTCTGGGTGGCGGAGGGGCTCACCAACTACTACACCGATCTCCTCCCCCGCCGGACCGGCCTCATCACCCCCGACGAGTACCTGGGGAAGCTCTCCAAGCACATCGACACCGTCCAGACCACCCCGGGGCGGCTCTTCGCCTCGCTGGAGGCGTCGAGCTTCGACGCCTGGATCAAGCTCTACCGCCCCGACGAGAACAGCGCCAACACCACCATCAGCTACTACGTGAAGGGCGCGGTGGTGGGCTGGCTCCTGGACGCGGCCATCCGCCGGACGAGCGGCGGAACGCGGACCCTGGACGACATGATGCGTCTCCTCTTCGCGCGCCACGCCGGGGACCGCGGCTACAGCGATCAGGCGGTCCAGGCCGCGGCGGAGGAAACCGCGGGCGGGCCCCTGGGGGACTTCTTCGATCGCCACGTCCGAGGCGCCGACGAGGTGGACTACGCCCCCGCCCTGGCGCTGTTCGGGCTTCGCTTCCGCGACCCGATGGACGCCCGGGGAGAGGACGCGCCGCCGATCCAACTGGGGTTCGGAACCCGCGACGACGGGGGCCGCCTGGTGGTGAAGTCGGTGCGACGGGACGGGCCCGCGCGCGAGGGGGGGCTCGACGCCGAGGACGAGATCCTGGCCGTGGGGGGCTACCGGGTCACCCCCGACACCTTCACCGAGCGGCTCCTCCAGTACGCCCCCGGGGACCGGCTCGAGTTCCTGGTGGCGCGGCGGGGTGCGATCCGGATCGTTCCGGTGACCGCGGCCGAACACCCGGGCTCCCCCTGGCGCCTGGAAATCGATCCCGAGGCCTCGGAGGAGGCGGTCGCCGCGCGCGCGGCGTGGCTGGGGATCCGCTAGCCGATCCCGGCGCCCCCCCTCCCCGGCGACGACCGCACCCGTTCCCCCGGGTCCCGGCGTCCGGCGACCGTCGTCGAACCTACCAGCCGGGGGCGATCTGGAACCCGAAGTGGGCGCCCTTTTCCGGCCGCTGGAACGGATAAGCGTAGTAGATCTCCATGACCAGGGCGCCCAGCACGTTGATGCGCGCCGAGAGCCCGGTGCTGAACACCGGCACCCGGTCGAACGACTGCTTCTCGAGCTTCAACACCGGGTGGTCCTCCCGGGTCCAGGCCACGCCCCCGTCCAGGAAGGCGGCCAGTTCGGTGGGCACGTAGGGGAAGTTGATGAGCCCGAACTGGCTGGTGCCGAGGACGGGCACCCGGACCTCGAGGTTGGCCACCCCGATCCGGCTCCCGATCAGCCGGTTGAAGGCCGGGCAGTTGGGATCGTTCCCGCACTCGGTGAGATCGAAGGAGCCGGTGCTGTACCCGCGGACCAGGCTCGCGTACCCGACGAAGAGCGGGTTCAGCCGGTCGGTTTCCGCGTCCCGGCCGTAACGCCCCACGTGGATCGCCCGGGCGGCGAAGGTGACCGGGTTCAGGAAGAAATAGCGGCGGTAGTCCACCAGCAGGGTCTGGAAGTTCAGGGTGCCCAGGGTGGGATCCACCTCCAGGCGGAAGCGCCCCCCCTTGATGGGGGAGGTGAACCCGAAGAAGGAGTTGTCGCCGACCAGGGCCACCGAGGCCTCGGCCAGGCTCAACCCCGAGGGCGCGGCCCCGCTCACCGTCCGGTGATCGACGACCAATCCGCCGACCGAGCGCTCGCTCTCCACCTCGCGATCGAATCCGAGATGGGTGTAGCCGAGGGTGGCCTCCACCCGGCGGGTCGAGGAGAACGGGTAGATTCCCAGGAGCGCGCCGCTGTCCACGAAGGTGCGATCGCGGGTCTGGGCGACCTCGAAGGTATCCCCCCGGGACGCCACGGTGGTGTAGTAGCTCAGGTAGGGGATGTGCCCGGCCAACACCCCCCAGTTCCAGCGGTGGGTCCGGTTCTGATAGACGATCTGTCCCCCGACGTCCTTCACCCCCCCGTTGGCGGCCAGGGCCCCGGCCAGGACGTGGTTTCCCAGCATGTCGCTGAAGTACCCGCTCACCCCGCCTCCCAGGCCCGCGCCGTAGCGGTCCACCGCCACGCCGACCCCGGTGGCCCCGATGAAGTCGAGCTGGAGCTTGGGGTGATAGGGATGGATCTTGAAGTCCGCCCCGCTCGGGAGGCCGGTGTAGGGATCGGCGAGGTAGGCGGTGATCACGCTCCGCGCCCGGGGCCGTTCCGGGGGAAGGTTCCAGGGGGCCTCGATGAGCGAGTCCGGGAGCGGGGGCTGGAACGCGGCCATCAGGGTATCCACCGCCGCCGATTCCGCCGCCGCCCGCGCCGAGTCCGCGCGCGCCCAGGCGGCGCCGTCGCGACGTCGTTCGTCCCGGTCTCCGTCCCCGCCGTGGGCCCGATGCCCGCGGTGGGTCTCCCCCGCCTCCGGGGGCGGTCCGGCGGGATCATCGGCGGGGGCGGGGGGCGCGGCGGGAAGCGCACCCGGTTGGGCGGCGCCGGCCGCGGTGTCCGCACCGGCCGCCGAGGCCACGATCGGCGACGGCGGCACCGGCGCCGTCCCCAGGGGCACGCCCTGCGCCGCCTCCCCCTCCAGGGAGTAGACGTTGTAGTTGCCCTTGATGAACACCGAGAACATCACCCGCCCCGACTCGCGGGCCACCGACATGGCCGGCGAGAGCCCGGTGATCCCGCTCACCCCGGTCACCACGTTGGTGACCTGGTAGACCTCCCCGGTGGCCAGGACGATCCGGTAGACGTCGCTGAATCCGCCCCGGTCGGAGATGAAGTACAGGCTCTTCCCGTCGGGGGCGAACTCGGGGTTCATGTGCTTGAAGTTGCCGAAGGGAGCCAGGGTGCGGATGTCCCCGGTGGCCACGTCGATGAGGCCCAGGCGCATGGGGCCGGCGGTGAGGTTCTCGAAATCGGTCCGGGGGCTCCGGTCGGTCACCCAGGCGATGGTCTTCCCGTCGGGCGACCAGGTGGGGCTCAGGTCGGCGTTCCGGTCATTGGTGAGCCGGCGGGTCTTCTCGGTGGCCACGTCCATCAGGTAGAGATCGCTGATCCCCCCCGAGGACCCGGCGAAGGCGATGGTCTTCCCGTCCGGGGACCACGACGGGTTCGAGATGTCCCCCACCGCGGGGACGCGGATCCGCTTCACGAAGTCCCCGGTCTCCGCGTTCACGATGGCCAGGTCGTTGTTGCCCTTGGCGAAGACCACGAACACGAACTGCTTCCCGTCCGGGGACCAGGAGCCGGCGGAGTCGATGAAGCGCATGGAGTCGAAGTGGGGGTTCGAATCGGAGCTCACCAGGCGCCGGATGATCTTCCCGGTCTCGGCGTCGGCCAGGAAGAGGTCGATGGAAAAGAGATCCTTCTCGGAGAGAAAGGCCACCCGGCGGCCGTCCGGGCTCACCGAGGGGGCCAGGTTCACCTTGCCCGAGTCCATGTCGGGGGCGAGCACCTTCCGGCCGCTGGAGTCGGGGGCGCTGCGTCCGGCCATGGCCGGCTCGTAGGACGCCTTGATCGCCTGCTTCCACACCTTGGACAGGGAGTCGCTCCGCATACCGATGTACTTGGCCAGGGCGTACTCCATGCCCCGTCGCCCGCTGGCGTTGTAGATCTTGGGCACGGTCCGGTCGCCCCAGGTCCCCCCCACGAACGCCCACAGGGCCTCGCCGTAGCGGTAGGGAAAGTACTTGGGATCGGTGGTGAGCTGCTTGATGGTGGGAAAGTCGTCGAAGTAGAGGGCGTCCCGCATCCACATGGCGGTGTTGGAATCGTCCCGCCCCAGCGAGATGTACTCGGCCATTCCCTCGATGAGCCAGAGGGGGAGGGCGTCGATCCGGAATCCCGTGGTGTCGTCCGCCGCGTTGGCGATGTCGTACTGGAACACGTGCACCAGCTCGTGGCCCAGCACGTGGTCGTTGGCCGCGTAGTCGCCGGTCAGCGGAAGGACCACCCGGTTCTTGAGCGACTCGGTCACCCCGCCCGTCCCCTCGCTCACGAATCCGGACAGGACGTTGGTCTGCTCGAAGTCGGCGTGGTTGGCGTAGAGGACGATGGGTTTCTTGACCTCGAAGGTGTGGGCGAAGAGCCGGCGGTACCGGCTGTACCACCGCTCGGCCATCCGCCCCATGTCCTTGGCCGCCTCCTCCTCGCTGGGATAGAAGTAGATGTTGAAGTGGTCGGTGGAGAGAACCTGGAACTGGAAGGTCTCGTACTGGACCTTGTTGCGGCCGAAATACTGGGCGGAAGCCACCGGCGCCCATGCCGCCGCCGCGGCGATCACGAGGAGCGCCAGACCGATCGCCCGATTCCTGGAGGAGCCCATGGCGTCTCCCTGTACTCTGGTAAGCCCGTGTGCGAGGGGCCGGCGGGGCCGCGGGCCGGTCGCCGACGCTTCCAAGTGTATGTCCTTCTTCCCGCCGCCGGTCAGCTCGCGTCCAGCTCGACCTTCATGGACAGGAAGTTCATGAGGTCCTTGAGCGAGAGGATCCCCACCAACGTCCCCCCCTCCACCACCATCAGCCGGCTCGCGTGGTACCGGCGCATCCGGGTCAACGCCTCCATGGCGTCGGTATCCGGGGAGAGCGTGTTTTCCTCCGAGCAGCCCGAGGCGAGATCCCGGACCCGGGTCCAGTCCCACTTCTCCCGGGGTACCTCCTTGACCTGGGCCAGGGTCACACAGCCCAGGAGCCGGCCGTCGTCCACCACCGGATAGAGCTTGTGATGGGTGCGGAAGACGTACTGCTCCACCAGGTCCCGGACGTAGACGTCCGGATCCACGGTGACCGGATCCGTGGTCATGAACCGTCGGACCGGCTCCCCCTCCAGCTCCCGGCGGAGGAGGAGCTGGCGGTAGGACTGGCCGGCCGCACCCCGCAGGAACATGCCGATCAGGAACCACCAGACCCCGGAGACGACGTTCCCGGTGATGAAGGAAATCACCCCCAGAACGATCAGGAGGGCTCCGAATCCCGATCCGATGGTGGATGTTACCCGCGTGGCCCGCTTGATGTTCCCGTGGCGGCCCCAGAGGACGGCCCGGAGCACCCGCCCCCCGTCCAGGGGGAAGGCGGGGATGAGGTTGAAGGCGGCCAGGACGAGGTTGATCTCGCCCAGATAGAGGAGCACCCCCTTGGCCGGGGAGGCGGCCTTCAGGAAGGGTCCGGGCATGAACCAGGCCCCGGCCAGAACCGCCAACCCCAGGAGGACGCTGGATATCGGGCCCGCCGCGGCCATGAAGAACTCGGCCCGGGGGCTCGGGGGCTCATCGGTCATCTCCGCCACCCCGCCGAAGATGAAGAGCGTGATCCCGCTCATCTCCATCCCGAAGCGCCGGGCCACCAGGGAGTGGCAGAGCTCGTGGAAGATGATGGAGAGAAAGAGCCCCACCGCGCCCAGGGTCCCCATGACCCAGTAGACGAGGGCGGTCTGCCCCTTCACCTGGGCGGGGAAGATCCCCTGGGCCAGGGACCAGGTGACCAGGACCGCGATGAAGATCCAGGTCACGTCGATCCGGACCGCGAACCCGAACAGACGGAACAGGGTGATGGATCGCCCGAACATGGTCCGATTCCTCAGAAGGGGTTGGTGGCCCAGACCGAGAACTCCGGGATGAATCCCCGGTCGTCGATGGTGAGCGCCCCCACCACCGCGTCCGCGATCTCGCGCGCGGTGAGCTTCCTGGGATTCAGGTCCGTGGGCTCCTCGGGCCGGCCGAAGTTGGTCTGCACCTCGCTCGGGCTCACCAGCATCACCCGCACGTTGTGGGGGCGGAGCTCGGCCCGCCAGCACTCGGTGAGACCGCGCAGGGCGAACTTGGAGGCGACGTAGGCGCTTCCCCCCGGGTACCCCTTGTAGCCCGCGGTGGAGGAGACGTTGACGATGTTTCCGGATTCCTGGCGAATGAAGTGGGGCGCCGCCGCGCGGGTCACCAGCATGGCTCCGGTGACGTTCACCTCGAGCACCTGCCGGAAGCGCTCGGGGTCCATCTCGGTGAGCGGGGCGTAGACCGCCCCGGCGGCGTTGTTGACCAGGAGGTCCAACCCGCCGAACTCCTTCACCGTGCGGTCCACCGCCCGGGTCGCGTCCTCCTCCCGGGAAACATCGCCGGGGATGGCCAGGGCCCCCAGCTCCTTGGCCGCGGCCTCGAGCCGGTCGGCGTGGCGGGCGGTGACCGCCACCCGCGACCCCCGCTCGATGAGGGAAGCGGCCAGGGCCCGGCCGATTCCCTTGCTCCCGCCGGTGATGAGGACCCGGGCGTTCTTCAATTCCATGATGACCTCCTTGGCAAAGGGCGCGAGCCCGCATTCAGGGCCGATCCGGGCTGCTTCCAGCTTATACGATCTCTCGAAATCGCGTGCTAGGATCGCCCCCATGCCGAAATCCCCGGGTCTGCGTGTCCTCATCCATCCCGACCCCCTCCGGTTGGAACGGGAACTCGTCGAACGGGTTCGGGGGGTCCGGGCGGGGCCCGGGGACGCGTTCGATCCCATCCTGGTCCTCACCGCGACCCGCCGCCAGGCGGAGCGGATCCGGGAGGTCCTGGCCGCGGCGACCGGCGCGCTCCTCGGAGTGGAGGTCCTCACCCACCAGGCCCTGGCGTTCCACCTGATCGAAGGCGATCTCCACGAGCCCGCACCCCGCCTCGCCCCTCGCCCCCTGCTGGACACCCTCTTCGAGCGGGTGCTGGCCGCGAACCCGGAAGCCCGGCTCGCCCGCTACGCCGCCGACCACCCCGCCGCCGGGCGGGGAATCGGGGGGTTGCTCCGGGAGCTCCGCGAGGCCGGAATCTCCCCGGCCGACCTGGGCCGGCTGGCCGCCCGGGGGGACGCCTCGCCATGGACGGCGGAGCTCGGCGACTTTCTGTCCGGCTACGAGCGCGCGGTGGCGCGCCTGGAGGATCCGGACTCCCCCGGGGGCGGGTTCACCGACCGGGCCGGCCTGGCCCGGCGCGCGGTCCGGGCCGCCGGGCGCCGCCCCCCCTACCGCGCGGTCTTCCAGATCGGGGCCTACGAGCTGGTGGGGATGAACCTGGACCTGGTGCGGGCCCTCCCCTCCCGCGAGGGAGCGGTGTTCCTGGTGCCCGCGGACGCGGAGGCTCCGGCCTGGCGCCGCGCCCTCGTCTTCACCGAGGAGCGCCTGGGAGTGAAGCCGGAGGCGCTGGAAGACGGGGATGCCGGGGCGCGGCCGCCGGTGCGGGCGACCCGGGTCTTCCGCCGCCGCGGCGATCGCCCCGCCGAGGCCTCGGTGGACGCGCCGGTGCGCCTGGCCCATGCCCAGGGGCCGGAAGCCGAGCTGAACTTCGCGGCCCGCCACGCCTTGAAACTGGCCGCCGAAGGCGTTCCGCCTCACGAGATAGGAATCGTGGCGCGCACCCTGGAGCCCTACGCCGCCCTGGCCGAGACGGTGTTCGGACGGCACCGGCTTCCGGTGGAGAGCTCGGCCGCGCTTCCCCTATCCCGGCATCCCAAGGCGCGCGCGTTCCTGCTCCTCCTGGAAGCGCTGGCCCGCGGGTTCGAGCGGCAGACCGTGGTGGACCTGGTGCGCTCCCCGTACCTGGCCCGGCCCGAAGGCGGCGGGTGGCGGCCGGACGCCTGGGACCGCTGGTCGCGGAAGCATCGGATCGTGGAGGGGGCGGCCGCGTGGTCGGAGACCCTTCCCGCGGCGATCCGGGAGGAGGAGCCGCCGGAGTGGATCCGCGCCGATCCCGAGGAAACGCGCCGGTTCGCCGAGCGCCGCCGGGACGATGCGGCCTCGGCCGAGGTGCTCGCGGATGCGGTGCGCGCCTGGGCCGAGGCCCGCCGGCGCTGGAACGCCTGCCGAAGCGGAGCCGAACACGCGGAGTTCGCGCGCGCCCTGGCCGCGCGATGGATCTGGAAGTGGGGAGCGACCGAGGCGACGGACCCGGCCGGGGATTTCGCGGCGGCGGCCCGGACCACCCAGGCGGTGAACGACGCGCTGGCCGGGGCGCTGGACGAACTCGACCTGCTGGACGTCCTGGAGCCGGGCGACGGGGAGGCCGGGTTCACGGTGGCCGAGGTCCTGGCGTTTCTGGAGTCGGCGGTGGAGGAGGCCGAGCTTCCGTGGCCGTCCGCCCCCGGCGGGGTGCGCTTCCTGGACGTGATGCAGGCCCGGGGCCTCACCTTCCGCCATCTGTTCCTGATCGGCTTCAACGCCGATCTCATGCCGCGCCGCCCGCGCGAGGACCTGTTCCTTTCCGACGCGGCGCGCCGGGCCCTGCGCAAGGCCACCGGGCGGCCCCTGGCCGTCCGCCTGGAAGGGCGCGAGGAGGAATGGCTCCTCTTCGCCCAGACCGTGGCCGCGGCGACCGGGAGCCTGACCGTGACCTGGCAACGCGCCGACGCGGGAGGCAAGGCGCGGACGGTGTCGATCTTTCTCCGCGAGCTGGCCCGGGCGCTGCCCGGCGAGCCGACGCTCCGCGAGCTGCTGGAGGGAACCGCCGGAACCCCGCCCGAGCGGGTGCCCACCCATCCCACCCGGGCCGCGGCCTGGCTCGCCGGGGAAACCGGGCTCCTCTCCCGCGAGGAGGGGGCGCTCTGGGTGTCGGACCGGGCCCGGGGGGGCGCGGCGGCCCTGGAAGCGTTCCTCCGGGAGGTCGATCCGGCGGCGGCGGCGGCCCTGGCCCCGGGAATCCTCCTGGCCCGGACCATCGAACGATTCCATCCCCCGGGGCCGGCGGCGGAAACGCTGGCCTACGATGGATTCCTCCCCGCGGGGAGCGGCTGGGACCGCCCCTTCTCCGCGTCCAGCTTCGGGGATCTGGGGCGCTGTCCCCAGAAGTTCTTCTTTCGATACATCCTGGGGGCGCGCCCCCTGGACGAGGCGACCGAGGAGTTCCGCTTCGAGGCCCGGGAGCTCGGTAGCTCCATCCATCTCGTCCTGGAGCGGGTGTTCGGAGAGCTTCGCGACGCCGGCCTCCTGGAGGGCGACACCCCGGCGGCGCGGCTGGTGGAGCGCGGCCTGGCCGCGGTGGAGCGCCACTTCACCGAGGTCCTGGAGCCGATCGCCCGCCGGGTGGAGCCCCACTTCCCGGTCCTCTACCGGAACGCGGTCCGGACGTGGCGGGAGGAGCTCGACGCCTTCCTCCGCGCGGACCTGGCCCGCCTGGCCGGCGAGGGACACCGCCTGGTGGGAACGGAGCTTTCCTGGACCACCGCGGTGACCCTGGACCGGGGCGCGCCCCTCCGCGACGCGCCGCCGGAGCCGTCGCC
>CAYRIJ010000069.1:0-3351 GCA_964424285.1 uncultured bacterium | reverse complement strand
TGCTTTTCGTCGGGCAGGGACCGTTTCGTCTTTCCGGGTGACCGCCGGCCCCGACGGAACCTGGCTGGTGAGCGACTACAAGACGTCGGGAAAGCTGGAGGGCCGGATCGACCCCAAGGAATACCTGACCGGACACCAGGTGCAGCTCCCGCTCTACGTGCTCATGGCCGGAGCCTCGGGGGCGCCGGGTCCGGTGGCCGCGGAGCTTCTGGGCCTGGGGCCGTTCTACCTCCCCGACGCCGGCTTCGCGCGGGCGGGGGCGGTGACGCTCCCCGGAGGGTTCGAATCCCTCCGGACCGGCTTCGAGGAGACCCTGCTGGCGCTGGCGGAAACCGCCCGGGACGGACGGTTCCCCTTCAACGAGGGATTCCACTGCGAGTGGTGCGACTTCCGGCCCGCCTGCCGCCGGCACCACTACCCGAGCGCGGTGCGCCTGGGGGATCACGAGGCCTACCGCGAGTACTTCAGGGTCCAGCGGAAGTCCAAGACCAAGGCCACCCTGGCCGAGGTCGCGGCCAAGGACGGGGAGGACGCATGAGCCGCGCCCTCCCCGATCGCGACGACCGCCGCCGCGCGGCCACCGACTTCGACACCAACCTGGTGGTGATCGCCGGGGCGGGGACCGGGAAGACCAGCCTCCTGGTGGAGCGGTTCCTGAACCTGGTGCTCTCGGGGCGGGCGGGGCTTCGCGAGGTGACCGCCATCACCTTCACCGAGAAGGCGGCGGGAGAGATGCGGCAGCGCGTGGCCCAGGCCCTGGACGACGTGCTGGCGGCCACGGGCCCCGGGGCTCCGCCGGCCCTGGACGAGCGCACCGAGGCGGGGCGAAGCCTCGACTGGCTGCTGAACACGCTCGGCCTGGCTTCGGACGAGGTCCGCGCCCGCGCCGTCCCGGCCCTGGAGGAGCTCGACGCGGCGGGGATCAGCACCATCCACTCCTTCTCGTCGGACCTTCTCCGGCGAAACGCGGTCCACGCCGACCTTCCCCCGGAGTTCTCGGTGGACGAGGGGCTGGCCCAGGAGCTCCTGTTCGACGAGGTCTGGCCGGAGTTCCTGGCCCTCGAGCTGGGACCGCGGGCCACGCGCACCGCGCTCTGGGAGCGGACGCTTTCCGCCTTCACCGAGGAGGCGATCGAGGAGATCGCCCGGGCCACCGCGATGGACCCCGCGGCGTGCGACCTTCTGGCCCGGGAGGGATACCGGGCGGTGGACCCCGTGACCGCCTTCGGGGGGCGGACCGCGGCGCTGCTCGAGGACCTGGCCGCGTACCGGGGAGAGGTCGCGGCCACGCGGACCGGGAAGATGCAGGCGTTCATGGACACCGCGCTGGCGCTCCTGCGGGGGTTTGCGGAGGGCGGCCCCGAGGCGCTCCGGGCCGCCGATCCGGCCGCGTTTCCCCTGGACGACTTCTGGACCCGCTCCAAGGCGCTCTCGGCGGGAAAGGCCCTCGGGGAACGCGCCGCGGTGATCGAAGCCCGGGCCACCGAGGCGCTGAAGCTCCTCCAGACCCTCCGCGAGATCGACGAGGGCGCCTTTCCCGATCTCTTCGAGGCGCTTCGCCCGTTCGCCGCCGCCTTCCGCCTCCGCGCGGTCCGGGAAGGGAAGCTGGCCTTCGAGGACCTGCTCCTTCTCTCCCGGAACCTGCTTCGCGACCGCCCCGACGTCCGCGCCCGCGAGGCGGTCCGCCACCGGGTCATCCTCCTGGACGAGTTCCAGGACACCGACCCGCTCCAATACGAAATCGTTTTCTATCTTTCGGCCCTGAAACCCGGCGAATCGATCGACGATCCCTTCGCGGCGGATCTCGCCCCGGGGCGGCTCTTCATCGTGGGGGACCCCAAGCAGTCCATCTATCGCTTCCGGGGGGCGGACATGGCCGCGTTCATGCGGGCCCGCGACCGGGTGCTGGTGAACGGGGCCACCGGAAGCCTCCGGTCCAATTTCCGGAGCCTCCCCGAGGTGCTGGAGCCCCTGAACGCCCTGTTCGCCGGATGGATCGGGCCGGTGGAGGAGGCCGACCGCGACGTCGAGCCGGAGTACGAGGCGATCACCGCCGCGCGGCCGGAGGCGGGCGGCGGCCCGCGGGTGGAGCTCTGGTCGGTGAGGGCGCCGGAAGGGACGAAGACCGAGTTCACCCGGGCCGCCGAGGCCTCGATCATCGCGGCGAAGATCCTGGAGCTTCTGGGAAGCCCGGGCCGCGACCGCCCCCTGACGCTGCGCGACTTCGCGGTCCTCTTCCGGTCGCTGAACGACGTGGTGGTCTACGGCCGCGCCTTCCGGGAAGCGGGGATCGACTTCGTGGTGGACGGCGGGAAGGCCTTCCACGAGCGGCCCGAGGTGGTGGAGGCGCTGGCGCTTCTGGCCGCCCTGGCCAACCCGGCCGATCCGGTGGCCACCCTGGCCGTGCTCCGCTCCCCGGTGGGCGGCGCGCCCGACCCCGAGCTGGCCGCCTACGCCCGCGGGGGCGGCCGGTTCTACTGGCCGGGGGCGTCCCGGCGGGAGGCGGCGTTCCCGCGGGTGGCCGCCGGGCTGGCGTTCCTCGATCGCCTCCACGAGGCCACCGCGCGGCTCCCGGTGGACCGCCGCATCATGGCCGTCCTCACCGAGGGGGAGTTCCTCCTGGTCCAGGGAGCCTTCGCCGAGGGAGCCCAGCGCACCGCCAACGTCCGGAAGCTGGCCGAGCGCGCGGCCACCCTGGCCCGCGAGCAGGGGCTCACCCTGGAGGGGGCGATCACCTGGCTCCGGGACGAGTTCACCGGGAACCGCACCGAGGGGGAGAGCCCCCTGGCCGACGAGGCGGTGGACGCGGTCCGGTTCCTCACCATTCACAAGGCCAAGGGGCTCGAGTACCCGGTGGTGTTCCTCCCCGATCTGAACCGCGGGACCCGGCCGAACCAGACCGTGACCCGGGTGACCGCCGCGCCGGTGGACGGCCGGCGGTTCCTGGCCGCGGTCTCGGCCGGGCGCCGGGCCATCCGGAACACCGCCGCGGTGATCGCCGACGAGGAGACCCGGCGCCACGAGGCGGCGGAACAGAAGCGGGTCCTCTACGTCGCCTCCACCCGGGCCGGGGACCGGCTCTTCCTGTTGAACAGCGGGATCTCGAAGCTCAGCCCGTGGGTCAAGGCGCTCCAGGAGCAGTGGGGCTACCGGATCGACAAGGAGCACGAAGAGGATCCCTTCGCGGAGAACGGCGAGGTCCTCTGCGACGGCCGGGTGACCCACCGCTCGATCCTGGTCACCGGGTCCCCGTCCGCGCCCGCGCCGCGGGGGGAAGTGGATGCGGCGGGGGCGGTGCGGGCGTTCCGCGCCGCGGGAAAGACCGCGGCCGAGGCGGCGACGCGCCGGTGG
>CAYRIJ010000068.1:0-15718 GCA_964424285.1 uncultured bacterium | reverse complement strand
GTCATCCTTCTCGTGGTCTGCGGGGCGATCTTCACCTACACCCTCCGGGCCACCCGGGGGGTCACCTACAAGATCCGGAAGATCGCGGGCATCGACGCCATCGAGGAGGCGGTGGGACGGGCCACCGAGATGGGGAGGCCGGTGCTCTACGTTCCCGGCATCCAGGATCTGGACAACGTGCAGACGGTGGCCGGGATCACCATTCTTTCCTCGGTGGCCGGACGGATCGCCGAGTACGACGCCCGGCTCGAAGTCCCCACCTCGCGCTCCCTGGTCATGACCACCGCCCGCGAGACGGTGAAGGAGGCCTATTCCGCCGCCGGCCGGCCCGACGCCTACAACGACGAAATGGTGTACTACGTCACCGACGAGCAGTTCGGCTACGTGGCCCACCTCGACGGCTACATGGTCCGGAACAAGCCCGCCACCTGCATCTACATGGGAGCGTTCTTCGCCGAATCGCTGATCCTGGCCGAGACCGGATACTCGGTGGGAGCCATCCAGATCGCCGGAACCGCCATGCCCACCCAGCTCCCCTTCTTCGTGGCCGCCTGCGACTACACCCTGATCGGGGAAGAGCTCTTCGCGGCCAGCGCCTACCTGAGCCAGGACCCCAGGCTCCTGGGAAGCCTCCGGGGCCAGGACTTCGGGAAGGCCTTCGCCATGATCTTCATCGGGCTGGGAAGCATCATCGTCACCGTGGACGTGGTGAGCGGGGGCTTCCTTCACGGCCTCGGCAACTGGCTCGTCAACGTCGTGTTCAACGCCACCCAGCAGTAGGAGGAAGGCCGCGTGCTTCGAGTCACCATCCCCGTCGCCATCGCCTCCCTGGTGGGGGTCATCCTGGTCATGGCGATGTTCCTGCCCCCGCTCCACGAGGCGGACAACTACTTTTCCCAGTGGTTCGACATCATCGCGGCGGTGGCCTTCATCCTGGGCGGGGGAAACCTCCTCCGCATCCACCTCGAGAAGCTCTACCGGCGGAAGAAGGGCTGGTGGTACAGCGTGGTCACCCTGGCCGGCTTCGCCTTCACCCTGATCGCGGGGCTGTTCAAGATCGGGAACCCCCAGGGCTGGGTGGGGAACGTCAACGCCCCGGGCTCGCTCTTCAACTTCGCCTACGACGGCATGTTCACCCCGCTCCAGTCCACCATGTTCTCGATCCTGGCCTTCTTCGTGGCCTCGGCCTCCTACCGGGCCTTCCGGGCCCGAAACGTCGAGGCCACCCTGCTCCTCCTCGCCGCCCTGACCATCCTTCTGGGCCGGACCTTCGTGGGGGCCTGGCTCACCGCCGGCCTCCCCCCGTCCCTGAGTTTCCTGACCATCCCCAACCTCTCCAACTGGATCATGGCCACGATCAACCTGGCCGGACAGCGGGCGATCATGATCGGGATCAGCCTGGGGGTCATCGCGACCTCCCTGAAGATCATCCTGGGCATCGAGCGATCCTACCTGGGCGGGAGGGAGTCCTAGGATGATCTCGTTCCTTCAGAAGATGGGGCACATGGACCGGCGGTGGGTCTTCCTGGCCATCGCGCTGGCGGTCATCCTCCCCCTCGCCTTCCACCTCGTGTTCCCGGTGCTCACCAGCCCCATCGTCCAGAACATCTTCGACAAGGTGGACAGCCTTCCCGCCGGCTCCCGGATCCTGATCTCGGCGGACTACGGCCCGAGCACGGTGCCCGAGAACCAGCCCATGCTGGAGGCGGTGGCCCGCCACGCCCTCCACAAGGGGCTCAAGGTCTACTTCATGAGCCTGTGGGCCACCGGGCCGCCCATGCTGGTCCAGATGAAGCAGGACGTGATCGACCGGAACTTCCCCAACCTCACCGAAGGGGTGGACTGGGTGAATCTCGGCTACCAGGCCGGGAACCAGGGGGTCATCAACTCGGCCTACGCCAATTTCAAGGTCGCCTATCCGGTGGACTCCCGTGGAGAGAACATCAACACCATCCCCATGATGGAGCCCATCCGGAAGCTCTCCGACTTCAACCTCATCGTCTGCATCGGGTCCGGGTTCCCGGGGGTGAAGGAGTGGATCCAGTTCGGCGGGGACCCGGCCGGGGTGCCGGTGGCGGGCGGGGTGACCGCGGTGGAGGCGCCGCTCCTCTACCCCTACTACCCGAAGCAGCTCCTCGGTCTCATGGGCGGGCTTCAGGGCGCGGCGGAGTACGAGGCGGCGCTGGTCCACAAGTACCCCCAGTACGCGTCGGTCTCGACCACCGCCATCACCCGGATGGGCCCGCAAACCGTGGCCCACCTGGTGATCATCGCCTTCATCTTGATCGGCAACATCGCCTACCTCGCCGGAGGGCGTGAGAAGCCGCGTCTGGGGGTGGGACAGCGATGACGTTTTCCCAGGGACTCGAACTCTGGGTCGGGGCGCTCCTGACCTTCATGATCTTCTCGTTCCTCTACAAGGACAATCCGTTCTACAAGTTCGCCGAGCACCTGTTCGTGGGGGTGAGCGCGGCCTACTGGATGGTCCAGGGGTTCTGGGCCACCCTGATGCCGAACCTCTTCGGCCGGCTCTACCCCCCCATGGTCCGGTTCGCCTTTCCGTCGATCGCCGATAATCCGGCCCGCCCGCTCCAGGTCATCCCGCTGATCTTCGGTCTCCTCCTTCTCACCCGGCTCATCCCTCGCCTGTCGGTCTGGTCGCGCCTGGCCATGGGTCTCATCATCGGGTTCACCGCCGGCACCAACCTCACCCGCTACATCCAATCGGACTTCGTCTCCCAGATCGGCCACACCATGGTCCCGCTGGTGGACATGGCGAACGGCTCGGTAAGCTTCGGCCGGTCCTTCTCCAACATCGTCATGGTCACCGGGGTGCTGGCGGGTCTGGTCTACTTCTTCTTCTCCAAGGAGCGCTCGGGGCTGACCCGCCGCGTCAGCCGCTACGGGATCTACATCCTGATGATCTCCTTCGGCGCGTCCTTCGGCTACACGGTGATGGCCCGTATCTCCCTCCTCACCGGCCGCATGGAGTTCCTGGGGAACTGGCTCACCACCGGCGTGCCCTGGCTCCTGCACCTGTTCTGATCCCTTACCCAACGCGCCGGGCCGCCCCCCTCCTCCTCCGCGCTCCCTCCCCCGGGGATTTACGGGGTACCGGGGGGGCGGTGTATAGTTGATCCCAGCGGCTCACGCCGACGCGCTTAGAAGCATTCAACCCCACGCCGCCGGGAGGTGGATTCCATGACCGTGAACCCCTTGTTGCAGCTGAAACAGCACGGACAGAGCGTCTGGCTGGACAATCTCACCCGCGAGATGATGAAGACGGGCCGGCTCAAGAAGCTGATCGACGAGGACGGGCTGTGTGGGATCACTTCCAACCCCGCCATCTTCAACAAGGCCATGACCAAGGGGGACGCCTACGACGAGCAGTTCCGGACCCTCGCCGAGCGGGGGCTGCCCGTCGCGAAGATCTACGAGGCCATGGCCATCCAGGACATCCAGAACGCCGCGGATCATCTGCGCGGGGTCTACGACGAGGCCAACGGCACCGACGGGTTCGTGAGCCTGGAAGTCTCCCCCCACCTGGCCCGGGACACCGAGGGGACGATCGCCGAGGCCGCGCGGCTCTGGAAAGAGGTCGCCCGCCCCAACGTGTTCATCAAGATCCCCGGCACCCGCGAGGGGATGTCGGCCATCCGCCGGACCCTCATCGACGGGATCAACGTGAACATCACCCTTCTCTTCTCCCTGGACGCCTACCGCGAGGTGATGGAGGCCCACCTCCAGGCCATGGAAGCCCGCCTGGAAGCCGGCAAACCCCTGGCCGAGGTGGCCTCGGTGGCCAGCTTCTTCCTGAGCCGGATCGACGTGATGGTGGACAAGCGCCTGGACGCGATGAAGGCCGCCGGGGAGCACGCCGGGGAGGCCGCCGCGCTGCGCGGCACCGCCGCGGTGGCCAGCGCCCGTTTGGCTTACCAGATGTGGAAGGAGACCTACGCGGGACCGCGCTGGGAAAAGCTCAAGAACGCCGGGGCCCGGTTCCAGAAGCCCCTGTGGGCCAGCACCTCCACCAAGGACCCGGCCTACTCGGACGTCAAGTACGTGGAGGCGCTCATCGGCCCCCACACCGTCAACACCCTCCCCGACGAGACGATCGAGGCCTTCCGCGATCACGGCCGGGTGGCGGACACCCTGGAAAACGATCTCGACGGCCAGAAGAAGGCGCTGGAGCTCTTCGAGGCGGTCGGCATTTCCATGAAGCAGGTCACCGACGCGCTGGTGGACGAAGGCATCGAGAAGTTCAACAAGCCCTTCGACGCGCTGATGGAGGCGCTGGAGGAGAAGCGGAAGGCCCTCGCCGCCGGACGGGCCTGATCGCCGCGGCGCTCCGAAGAGGCCCGCCCAAAAAAAGGGGCCGCCCCACGGCGGCCCCTGACCTTATTGCTTCGTGCTCGGGGCCTCACGGCCCGGATGATCGATCGGCTGGGTGCTGACTGTCTCGTGCGCTGCGTTCGATTGATTGATCAAGGCCGATGTCTTTCCCTCGGCGCCGCTTCCGATCGTCCGACGATCCGCGCGGGCCGGGGGCCGGCGACGGACCGCGGCCGGGGAGACGGGCGGGCTGGGTTGGCCGTCTGCCGCGGCGCGACGACGTCCGCCGTGTCGGCGGACCGGGCACGGGTCGTCGCGCTCACGGGAGGAGGAACCTCACCCCCAGCCCGCCCCCCATCTCGAAATCGGTGTCCGGAACCACGTCGACGATCGGCGCCGCCTCCATGAAGAACTCCACCCGCCGGGTGTCGGTGAGATAGGAGAGCCCCACCGGGAGGCGGACCCCCAGCCGGTTCCGGTCGGCCATGAGGAGGCGCCCCCCCACCCCGTAATAGACGGGGAGATACCCGTGGTCGACTTCGAGCCAGCTGAAGTCGTGCAGCAGGTAGTCGGCGTGGAGTTCGAGGGCGTCCTCATGGGCCATCGACCACGAGGCTCCGCCGTCCACCGCGCGGGCCGGGGCCAGCCAGTACTTGCCGGTGACTCCGGTCGGCTCCCCGACCATGACGCCAAGGGCGAAGCGGTTCCCCGCCGCACCGGCGGGCCGGGCGCCGGCCAGAGCCAGGCAGGCCAGGGCCAGGAGAAGCTGCTTCACGATCGCATCCTCCTTCCGCCGGTAGAGGGTGAACCGCTCGGCCCCCGGCGCCCGCCTCCGGGCGGGAGGCGGACGCCGGGGCGCGGCCCCGACCGGGGGCCACGTCGATCCCCTCAGGGGGTCGTGGTATCGCTGAGCGCGCTGGTCTCGGTCGAGGCCTCGGCCCGGCCCGCCGACGCCATCTCGCTTTCGAAGCGGGCGGCCAGCGCGGCCAGATCGACCTCGGGCGTCCCGGGCGCGTCGGGCAGGTCCTTCACCCGGGCCAGGTTGGCCTCCGCCCGGTCATGAGAGGCGTCCGCGTCCACCGCGGCCCGATAGGCCCCGGCCGCCGCCCTCAGGTAGCCGGATCGCTCCAGGGCGGCGCCCAGGTTGTTCTGGAACACGGCCACGCCGGGCTCGAGCCGGGTGGCCCGGGCCAGGGGCGGCAGCGCCTCGGTGGGTCTTCCCTCCTGGATCAGGATGAGACCCAGGTTGTTCATGGCCCAGACGTTTCCGGGATCGAGGGCCACCGCCCTCCGGTAGGCGTGAACCGCCTCATCGTTCCGGTTCAGCATGTGATAAGCGCGGCCGAGCACGTTTTGGGCTTCCGAGGACCGGGGATCCAGCTCCGTGGCCTTCTCGGCCTCGCTGCGGGCTTCTTTGGCGCGACCCGCGTCGAGAAGTAACCGAGCCAGATTGATCCGGCTCTTGACGAAGCTGGGATCCTTCTCCACCGAAACGCGCAGCGCGCTTTCGGCGTCCTCGTAGCGACCTGCCTTCCAGTAGGAAATCCCGAGCATGTAGCGAGCCCAGGGGTTGTCGGGGTGCTCCTCCGAGAAGGCGGCAAAGTGCTCGGCCGCGGCGTCGTAGCGACCCTCGCGATAGAGGGTCAAACACGTTTCATAGGTCACCGGTCCGGTCGGGGGCTCCGCGCCCGCCACCGTCGATCCGGCGTCATCGATTTCGGTTCCGTCCGCCGCGTCGGTCCGGCCCGGGTCCGCGGCCACCGTCCCGGAGGGGGCGGCGGCAACCTCCGGGGTCTCGACCGCCGGTGAGCCCGCGACGTCCCGCGCGCCGGCGGGAGTCTGAAGCTTTTGGTTCGAAGCGAGGTCGCTCCCGCTCTTCCCGCATCCGACCATGCTCAGGGCCAGCCCCAGCAACACGGCCAGGGCGAGCGATCCCACGAACAGGGCGACCGGTTTCCATGAGTCTTTGATCAAGGTCCGCATCTCACGATCCTCCGCACATTGGCGTCCAGGGTTTCTCTATACCCCCCGGGCCCACGCACGGCTCATTGAGCAAGAAGGCGGCCAATTCTCCCGACGCGAGAGATCAAGCCATAACATTATATTTTACAGTGATTTACAGGATTGGCCAGCCACGCCGAGACGGGCGGGGAGGAGGATTGTGTTCGCTTGGACACATCCCTTCGTGTCCGGTCGAACACCTTCGGGGGCGGCCCGGCCGGGGAATCGGCGGGGGTTCAGGGACGTTTGAGGTCGTGGCGCCGCATGATCTTGAGGAGGCTCGAGTGATCGGCGAGCCCCAGTTCCTCGGCGGTCCGGGAGATGTGCCAGTCGTTCCGCTCGAGCGCGGCGACGAGGATCCGCCGCTCCGCTTCGGCCTTGAGCTCCTTCAGCGGGCGGGGCTCTCCGTGCGCCGCCGCCACCCTTTCGCGGGGGTCGAGATCGCCGGGAACGTCGGCGGCGGTGATGACCGCGCCCGGGGAGGAGATGAGGAGCCGCTCCACCACGTTTCGAAGCTCGCGGACGTTGTTCCGCCGCCAGTCGTAGCCCTGGAGACGGTGAAGGGCGTCGGGAGCGAATCGCTTGGGCGCCACCCCCAGCCGCTCCGAGGCCTCGGCGAGAAGGTGCTCGGCCAACGGGGGCACGTCGGAGAGCCGCTCCCGCAAAGGAGGCACCCGGAGCGCGTGAACGTTCAGCCGGTAGAAGAGGTCCGCGCGGAAGCGCTTCGCCGCGATCTCCTCCTCCAGATCCCGGTTGGTGGCCGCCACCACCCGGGTCTCCACCGAAACCGCGCGCGTCCCTCCCACCTTGGTCACCTTGCGCTCCTCGAGCACGCGCAGGAGCTTGGCCTGGGCGGCGAGCGGGAGCTCTCCGATCTCGTCCAGGAAGAGGGTGCCGCCGCCGGCCGCTTCGAAGGCTCCCTTCCGGGTCCGGTCGGCCCCGGTGAAGGCCCCCGCCTCGTGGCCGAAGAGCTCGCTCTCCACCAGGTTCTCCGGCAGGGCGGCGCAGTTCAGGGCCAGGAACGGCCCCTTGGGGTGAGGTCCCAGCCGGTGAAGCTCGCGGGCCACCAGCTCCTTCCCGCTCCCGCTCTCGCCGGTGACCAGGACCGGGCTGGGGACGGGGGCCACCAGGGCGATCTCCTCCTTGAGCCGCTCCATGGCCTCGCTCTCTCCCACCATGTGGGTTTCGTGGCCGAGCTTCCGCCTCAGGGTGCGCACCTCGGTCGCCAGCCGACCCCGCTCCAGGGCGTGTTCGATGTCCTGCACCACCAATTCCATCGGCTCGGACTTATCGATGAACCCGTAGGCCCCCAGTTTCACCGCCCGGACGCAACGTTCGAAGTTCCCGGTCCCGGTGTAGACCACCACCGGCACGTCGATCTCCCGCCCCCGGATCTCCTTCAGCACCTCGAACCCGTCCATCCCCGGCATCTCCAGGTCCAGGATCACGCAGTCCACCGGCTCCTTCTCCAGGACGGAAAGCGCCTCGGCCCCCCGGGTGGCGGTGAGGGACTCGTGCCCCCCCAGGCGCTTCAGGTCGTAGGCGTACTGCTCGCATACCGACGGAACGTCGTCCACGATCAGGATCAGGCTCATGCCTCGTCTCCTTGGGCGGGAAGGGTCACGATGAAGCGGGTGCCCTTTCCCAGCTCGCTCTCCACCTGGACCCGGCCCCCCAGATCGGATACCAGGCGCCGGACGATGGTGAGCCCCAGGCCGGCGCCGGTGGTCTTGGTGGTGTAGAAGTCGTCGAAGATGCGCTCCCGCACGTCGGGAGCGATTCCCGGTCCGGTGTCGCTCACCATCAGGCGCACCCGCCCGTCCGCCGAGGCCTCGGTGGCCAGGGTCACCGCCCCCGCGGTTCCATCGAGGCTCTCCCAGGCGTTCCGGAGCAGGTTCTCCACGATACGACGAAGGGAAACCGCGTCGGCCCGTACCGGAGGAAGCCCCTCCGCCAGCTCGAGTTCCAGGGTCACCCCCGGGCGGGCCACCGCGCCGGTGGCGGTCCGTCTCACGGTCTCGTTCAGGTCCAGCCGGGTGCGTTCCCGCCGCACCGCGATGCGCTCGTAATGGGCGGCCAGATTCTCGAGGTAGTCGACGCTCTCGTGCAGCCCTTTCTCGCGTTCCCGGTAGATGGCGGCCAGCTCCGCCGGCTCCTGGTCCGCGGTCTGGGAGAAGTGCCGGAGAATGTTCCGGATGGGGGTGAGACCGTTACGGATGTCGTGGTTCACCTGGCGGGCGATCTCCCCCTGGGTGGCCCGCCGCTCGGCCTCCCGGAGCTTGTCCGCGCTGGCCCGGAGCCGCTCGATCATGGCGGCCAGGAACCGCGACAGCGTTCCCACCTCGTCCCGCCGCCGGCTCGAGAAGTCCGCATCGAGGTGATCGAGGTCGATCCGCTCGGTCCGGCGGGCCAGCTCGACGATCGGGTTGCTGATGGCCGCGGAGAACCATACCGCCAGGATCAGGGACCCCAGCACGCTGGCCAGGAGCACTCCCTTGAGCCAGAGATCGAGGCTGGCCAGGATCTCCCGGAGCGGCCCCAGGGGATAGCTCACCAGGAGCCGGGCGGTGGCGACGGTTCCCTCCCCCCCTTCCACCACGAAGGGCAGCTCAAGGGTCTCCACCCCGTAGCGGGGGAGCGGAACCCCCCCCCTCCACACCGAAACGGGGTCCGTGCTCACCGTGTTCACCGCGTCCAGACGGACTTCCATGGAATCGTCGGAGGAGATCGCGCCCCCGGGATAGATCAGGGACACCGCCAGCTCCTTCCCCCGGGCCAGCCCGGAGAGGAAGCGGCGATCCACCTCGATGCCCCCCACCACGCTGAAACCGCGGCCGGCCAGCTCGAAGTCCTCGGCGCGGGCCAGGACCAGGTAGTCCCCTTCGGGACGCCGCGCCCGCACCAGCGCGGTATGGGAGGGCGCCTGGCGGAGGGTGCGCGGGAGCCCCCGCTCCAGGCGGTCGTACTCGTTCCGGAAGTGGCCGGAGCTCAGGATCCGGCCCCGGGCGTCCTGGATCTGGAGCATGGAGAGTCCCATCAGGCTCATGGTGCGTCCCGCGTAGTCCAGGAGGTAGGAACGCTCGGTGTCCAGCCCGTCCACCGCGGCCAGCCGGAACCGGTTGTCGTCGGCGATCCGCGCCTTGAGGGCGTCGAGGGACTCCCCCATTTCCCGGCTCCGCTCGACCAGATCGTCCTGGATCACCCCCATGAGGGTGCCCACCCGCCGGGTGTACTGGGTGGTGAGCCGTTCCTTCATCTCCCGGCGGATGCCCACGGTCAGGAGCACCAGGGGAAGCAGCACCAGGAGCAGCGAGGCCAGGAGGATGCGTAGCCGTAGGCTCACGGGATCGACCGCCCTCCGGTCCACCCCGCGTGCTCCAGGAGCAGGGTGCCGTCCCCGTCGATCCGGAGTCCGGCCAGTCCCCGCCGCATCACCAGGTGCGGCCGGGTGGCGATCAGGGGAAGCGCGCTCTGGGCCAACCGGTCCCGCTCCGGCTCGCCGCCCGTCGTCCACGAGGCGCGCCGGAGCCACCCGCAGGTCTCGAGGAGCAGGCGCATCTCCAGGCAGGGATCGGCCAGGGTCCGGGAGAGGGGAAGCACGTAGGCGGCGTCGTCCCCCCGCTCCAGCGCGGCCGAGAACCGGTCGCGCGACACCCCGACCACGGTGGGGGCGCTTCCTCCCGCGGCCAGGAGCGTGGCCACCTCGGAAGTGAACCCGTCGGTGCCGCTCATCGCCTCCGGGGCGGCGGCCAGGGCCACGAACCGCGCCGCCAGGCGCCTTCCGTCCTCGTCCCCGTCCACGTAGAGGATTTGCCGTCCGGAGCCGGAGCCCGCCCGGGCCGCGCCGCGCGGCGCCCTCCGCCCGAAGAGTTCCGCGTCGCTGCACGCCGCGGCCTCGGTGGAGTCGAAGGCGAAGGGGGCGGCGGGACGGGCGTCCCCCGCGGCGGCGTTTCGGGCCAGGTCCCGCCGGAACGCGTAGAGTTCCGAGGCCGGAGTGCGGCCGCCGGGCGCGGTGGCGGCGATGAGGGGGGACATGAGGAGGTAGACCCGGTCCCAGGTCAGGGTGCGGGTGGTGAAGCCGGGAAGGCTGGCCGCGTACTCCAGGGCTTCGCGGTTCCGGACCAGCATGGCGTCGATGCCGCGCCCCAGGAGATCACGCGCGTCGGCTCCGGGGGAGACCAGAATCCCGATCCTCGACCCCGGGTCGGCCTGGACGGGCTCCAGCTCGAGCCTCCCCGCCTTCCCGCTCCCGGCCCGGATCCGGAAGGGACCGGTGCCCATGGGCCACTCGTCCGGCCCCCGGTTCCTGGCCACGGCCAGGGCGGGATGCGCGAAGAGGACCGGATCCCGCCCCAGGGGTTCGGTGAACGCCACCGTGATCTCGTTCTGACCGCTCACCGTGACCGAGTCGGGGTCGATCCACGCCCAGATCGAGCACCCGACGGCGCCCTCGCACGCCGCCCGGGAATTCCGCCAGGAGTCCCGCACCGCCCGGGCCCACACCGGGGTTCCGTCCCAGAACCCGGTCCCGGGCCGGAGGGTGAACCGCCACACGCGGCCGTGGTCGGAGGCCCTCCACGACGCGGCCAGACCCGGGAGCACCCGACCCGAGCAGTCCACCCGGACCAGGGTCTGGTAGAGCTGGCGGAAGACCAGCCGCTCCGCATCGTTCCGGGGCACGGGAGCATCCTCCGCCCGGACCGCTTCGTTGACCGCGAGGGTGATCGGACCGGGGCGCTCGGCCCTGGGGACCAGGAGGCAGGAGTCGGGGGCGGCGACCTCCGTCTCCAGGCGGGGACGGGGTCCGTGACACCCGGCGATCACCGCGGGCGACGCGACCGCGACCAGGGCCAGGAACGCGAAGACCGTCCTGCGGGGGAAGGAGGGTCTCATCTTTTGGATACGACTCCCTTCGGTCCGTGGCAATTGATTTCGATTCCGATTGATCGGACCGGAGCGCACCGCGCCCGGGCACGTCGGACAGTGTAACACCCGGTCCCGATCCCGGGTTCCGGAGCGGGTGGAGTCCGGATCGACCCGGGCGGCCTGCTAGAGTGGACTCATGCGAGCAAGCCGACGGGGCCGGTCGAACGAGCCGGGACGCCAGCGATGAGACCACCCGCGGGCGACGGCCGGGCCTGGCTCTTCTGGGACGGCGGGTGAGGCTTCTGCTGCTGGGCCGTGACCTGGGCCCGGCGCCGCGGCGCGGCGACCCGATTCCACATCTCCTCCTGGCAGGACGCACCCGACCCCCCCATGGACGCGGCCCTTCGCCGCGGGGCGGAACGCGCGGTGCAGGTGGTCACCCCCCGAGGCGAACGCCTGGAGGCCGGACGCGCCGTCCTCTACGTGCTGGAATGCGTCGGCCGGGAGCGAGCCGCGCGCTTTCTCTCCCGCCGTCCCTGGATCTGGGGGGTGGAAGGAACGTACCGGTTGATCGCCCGGAGCCGGAGTTTCCTGGAGCGTTTCGCATCGCGCGAACCGAGGCTCTGTCGCGCCGAGGACGCCTCGGAGAACGCGGACGGGGGGCCTTTCCCCCGGCGGGCCGCGGTCACTCGTCCAGGTACTTGAACCAGCGGTAGATGGAGGCCCGGGAGTACCCGGTGTGGCGCCGCCAGGCCTCCACATCCCGCCCCAGACGCCCCGCCACCGCCAGGAGGTAGGCCTGCTCGAACTCGGCCTGAGCCGCGGTCCAGGGGAGGGTGGACAGACGCTCCATGGAGAGCGCGGCGGGGCCGGCCTCCTTCCCGCGGGCCAAGGCCCCCGGACCCCAGAGCACGGCTCCTCGAAGGTCGTGGAAGTTGCGGGGGAAGTCTTCTTCGCGCAGGAGGGCGAGGTCCCCGGGATCGAGCGCTCCGAGGCCGCTCTCCCCGGGATGGCCCTCGCGAGCCGCCGCGTACCTGACGTGAAATTCCAGGTCCTCCCGGAACTCCCGCAGCGGGTCGAGGGTCACGGTGCAGGGCTCCCAGAAGGCCTCCAGGGAAGGTGCCCATCCGGACCGCCGCGGATCGATGACGCGCGAGGCCATGACCCGCGCGGTGAGCCGGCGGACCCGGCGGCCTCCAACCGGGCTGTAGGTGCCGGACGAGACGGCCAACCGCAGGCGCTCCAACCCGGCCTCGGTCATCGACTCCAGCCCCTGGATGAACACCGTCCCCTTCGCCGCCGCAGCCAGGGCTCCCGGGCTGGATCCATCCTGCGCGGACTCGAACCCGTAGAGCTCGCGCTCGAAATCAACCGGATCCCGCCCCCTCACGGTCACGGCCAGGAAGGGTCCCTTCCCCACCGTCGAGCCCTCGTGGACCCAACGCGCGGTGGTCAGCTTCCCCGTCCCGATCTCCCCGGCCAGGAGCAGGGGGCGGCCACCCGTCCGGAAGGGGGCCAGTCGCTCCACCAGCGCCCGTCCATGCCGGGAATCCGGCCAGGGACGGGGCGCGTTTCCCGATTCCACCTCGAGGAGAGAGCGGTAATGCTCCACCTCGGCGGTGAGGAGGCTCTGATCGATCGCCCGCCCCACTTCGTGGCGGAAGGTGCGGGGGTCCAGGTCGGCGTCCTTGTTGAGATACGGGAGCCCCTCCACCAGCGCCCGTGCGGTGGTGCGGGTACCGGCGTGGATGGTGAGGAGAATCACCGGGAACGTGTACCCTTCGCCGCGGAGCCGCTTGAACACCTCGATGCCATCCTCGCCGCGCTCCAGCTGCAGATCGAGGAGGAGCACCTCGGGTTCCCGGCCCTTCAGGGAGCGGAACAGGGCCCCGGGTTCGGCGAAGGTCTCGATCTCGTACTCCGAGCCCAGGAGATGGACGGCCTCCCGCCGGAACTCGGCATCGTCGTCAAGCAGGCTCACCAGCGGCTTCGCGCTCACCGTCGCTCCGTTCTCCGGGTCCTTGCATCCCCGCGGGAGTCCCCGTCCCGGCCTCGGGGGCGTTTCAATAGAGATCGTAGCAGGGCACCTGGATCTCCGCACTCACTCCCCCGGACACCTCGTCGCGAAGCTCCAGCCTTCCCCGATAGGGCAGGAGGAGCCTCTCCAGGAGCGCGAGTCCGCGCCGGGTTCCCGGCCGGGCCTCACGGGTCCGCTCGACAACGACCGGCGCACCGTCGTCCCAAACCTCGATGACGGCGGAGGTGCTTCCCTCCGCCCCCACCCGCACCCGGATGGTTCCCGGCGGAGGATCCTTCTTCACCGCGTTCGATATCAGTTCCTCCAGGCAAACGAACAGGTCGTCCGCCCTCATGGGGAACTGGTGTGATGGGAAGTCTTCTCCCGCCTCGAAGATCACCCGGGTCGATCCGTTCCCGCCGAGACCGCAGTACTCGATGACGCGATTCAGCGTTCGTTCCGCGTCCGCGCTATAGCGATCGGCCAGCGCCCGCTGGATGAGGCTCATGGAGTTCTCGAGGGTCCGGCCCTCGGTGAGGAGACGGTCGAGGTCCGAGAGGTCCCCCTGACGCGCCGCGTCCAGGGAGCGAAGCGCCGTGCGCGCGCTCCTCGCCCCCTCCAGGCCGAGCATTTCGGCGATCTCGATCCCCCGCCGGAGGCTATCCACCACCTCGGTGGGCATCGCGCTTTCCAGGCGCGGGCGGATCTCGCGCCGGAGCGCCTCCCGATCCCCCGCGGATTCCGCTTCCAATCGAAATTCACGGACGATGCGGAGCATCCCGGCCACCGACCGCCGCCATCGCGCGTGGGAGGATAGGCCGATCCGGGTCAGGAGATCGGCCCAACTCTGATCCTCGGTCCGCGCGGCGTCCCCACGCCGAACCCGGCCGACCAGCAGGACCGTGGCGAACACCACCAGAAGGCCGACCGCAGCCCGGCCGATGGGGTCGTGGGATGCAGCCCAGGGGTACTCCCAGAGGTGAGGCGCCCGGTACCGGAGCCACGCCCTGAAGCGGGCGAATCCGTGGATCGGGCCCCGCGGATCGATCCGGTCCAGCCCCCCCGCCACCAGGGCCGCGGAGTCCGCCGGGGCGGCCGACTCGCCGGGCCCCACCCGCTCGCTCGCCGCCACCAGGATCGGCGCCGGTCCGACGCGATGATTGGAGAGGATGGGGAGCCGCCAGGGTACGGCGTCCCGTCCGACCAGCGTCGTGCCGATCCCGTCGGATCCGGGACCGAGGCCCCGGACGTTGATCCGCCGCACCGGCCCCGTACCCGGGAGCTTCACCATCGAGATCCCGTCCTCCCGGGAGAGGATCGCCTCGACGGTTCCGTCCCCGTCCAGATCCTGCAGGGCGAACTGGGATACCCCGCTGATCGAGCGCGGGTCGAGATCGAGGACCCGGCCTCGAGCGGGGATCACCGGTCCGCCGGCCCGCGCCGAGCGGACGGTTTCCCCGAGGTCGTAGACCACGATCCCCCGCCGATCGTCCAGGAGCACCAGCTCCGGCCCGTCCCGGCCGTTCACCTCGGTGAAGCATGCGTCCTGGGTCCGCCCGTCCCCTTGCAGGCCCCAGGCCCAGGCCTCCTCCTCGAAGCGCAGCCCGCCCCGATTGAGATAGAGACGGTTTTGCCCGCTGATGGGCGCGGCATTCACCTTGGAGTTGAAGGTGAGGAAGAGGTCCAGGCGGCCGTCGCCGTCCAGGTCCATGACCTCTACCGCCCGCAGGAAGGCGGTGCCCATGAGGAGATCCAGGACGGCCGGGGGTCCGTAGGCGCCCCCGCCCCGGCCCGGGAAGACCCGGAGACCGCACCCCGGGGCCGCGCTCACCAGGTCCAGCTTTCCGTCCCCGTCGAGGTCGACCAGGGTCAGGAAGTAGGTTCCCCGCAGGTTCGGATAGCCGCTTTCGGCCAGTCCGCGAGGCGGGCCGAAACCGGAGCCTCCCTCGCCCTCGAGGCGCCAGACTCTCAGGTGGCCGTTGTTCCCCATCAGGTGATAGCCCAGGAAGAGATCCAACCGGCCGTCCCCGTCGTCGTCGGCCAGGGTCATGGCGGAGAGCATGGCCCCGACCTCGGGAAGGTGGACGACCAGGGTGTCCCCGGCAAAGCCGCCTCTCCGGTTGGTGAGCACCCAGAGGGTGGAATCGTTGGGGTCGGAGGCCACCAGGTCCAGATCCCCGTCCCCGTCCAGGTCGCCGGCCACCGCGAGGTGGAAGGGGCGGGATCGCCCGAGGTCCCCTTCCGCCGGGACCAGCACGAACCGGGAGGCGGCGCGATCGTACCTCCAGAGCTTTCCCCCCACCCACCAAGGGGTCACGACCTCGGGGACGCCGTCGCCGTCGAGGTCCGCGACCAGGCAGCGGCCCTCGGCGATGTGCTCCAGGTGGGCACGGGGGAACCTGGGAACCGGATGCTCCCGGGCCGGGCTGAACGAGATGGTCCCCAACCACGTCTCCTGGTTGTCCGGCAGGCAGAAACCGAATCTCAAGCCCACGATCTTTC
>CAYRIJ010000067.1:0-15736 GCA_964424285.1 uncultured bacterium | reverse complement strand
CACCTCAGTGTGCAGACATCGATGGTGACGGCCGATCGGATGATCGGGACCGGCCGGATCAGAGGCTGGTAGGAGGATTCAACCCGGGTAGACTAGCAAGGTTCATGAATAGCCATAATTATTGCATGAGAAGGGAGGCCCGTCAATCCGGCTCCGGAGTGGCCGGGGCGCGGCCGCCCACCCCGGGACCCGACGCCGGCTTGCCGCGGCCCCCGGCGGCGGGTAGAATGGTGCTTCCCCGCCAGGTAAGCCCTATTCGACCGGCCGGCGTCCCGCGGTACGGAGCGGGGTCCGGCCGACGTCTTTCGACCCGAGGAGCGTGAAACCATGATATCCGAACGCAAGCGGGAGATCCGCCGCCGCCGCAAACGCCGCAAGGAGCGCCAGAAGGCCCGAGTCCGGGAGGAGAAGGCCCAGCGCAAGGGCCGCAAGAAGTAGCCCGGGCCCGGTAGCGATCCGGTGCGACCGCCGGTGTCGCCCCGGGTCTTTGTTCCCGAGCCCCAGCCTCGTCCCCCTGGCCCGTCCGGACCCGTCCCGCATCGGGAGGATTCCGTGACGCATCTACCCATTGACTACGGCCTGGCCGTGGCCGATCGGCGGCCGGCCCCGGTTCCCCGCGCCCGCCTGGAGCGCGCCCTCTACCTGGACGGGGGGAGCGCGCTCCCCGACCTCGACCTGCTCACCCTCGTTCTCGGTCCCTCGCGGGGCCGGCCGGCCCGCGAGGCCGCCCGCCGCGTGCTCGAGGAGGCGGGATGGGGCTCCCTCACCCTGGGGGGCGGACAGCCTGCCTGGTGGGGGATGCTGGGGCGCTCCCAGGCCTCGAGATTGGCCGCGACCCTGGAACTGGCCCGCCGTCTGGCCGGCCCCGAGGGAGCGGTCCGCCCGGTCCTCCGGACGCCGCGGGAGGTCTACGAGGCCACCGCCGACCTCCGCCGGGAGCGGCGCGAGCACTTCGTGGGCCTCTTCCTCAACACCCGGAACCGGCTCCTGGTCCGGGAGACCATCTCGGTGGGAAGCCTCAACGCCTCCATCGTCCACCCGCGCGAGGTCTTCGAGCCGGCCATCCGTCACGGTGCGGCGAGCCTCATCGTGGTCCACAACCACCCTTCGGGAGAAACCGATCCCTCGGAGGACGATCTCGGCATCACCCGCCGGCTCCGGGAGGCCGGAGACATCCTGGGCATCGCCCTGCTCGACCATGTCATCGTGGGGGGGGACGGCTACACCAGCCTCAAAGAGGAGCGCCACCTCTGATCCGGTTCCTCAAAGCGTTACCGGGAAATGCATTGAGGTCCACCATGAACCCGATACATGAACCGGCGGGATGCGCCGCCTCCCCCGGGGGATCCCGCCCCGCGGGGAGGTTTCGTGGCCCGGCAAAGCTGCTACACTCCCCGGGTTTTGAGGGGTTGGGGCCGTCGCCCCGCCCCGGAAGGAGCCCCCCATGACCGAAACCTGGACCCGCCTCGACCCCGATCGCCTGGACCGCCTCATCGCCGCCTGGCAGGGGCTCGAGATCCTCGTCCTGGGGGACGTCATGCTCGACCGGTACCTCTGGGGCAACGTGACCCGCATCTCTCCGGAGGCCCCGGTGCCGGTGGTGGAGGTCGATCGGGAAACCGTGCGCCTGGGAGGCGCGGCCAACGTGGCCCACAACCTGCTGAGCCTGGGCGGCCGGGTGCGGCTCATCGGCGTGGTGGGGGCCGACCCCAGCGCCGATCTCCTGCGGACCGAGTTGACCGCGAGAGGGGTGCCGGTGGAGGGACTGGTGGTCGACCCCGGGCGCCCGACCACGCTCAAGACCCGCATCGTGGCCCGGAGCCAGCACGTGGTGCGGGCGGATCAGGAGAACCGGGCCGAATTGGAGCCTCCGCTAGCCCACGCCCTGACCGGGAGCGCGGTGTCCGCCCTCTCCGAGGCCTCGGCGGTGGTGATCTCCGACTACGGGAAGGGCGTGGTCACCGGGGCACTGCTCGACCGGATCCTCCCCGAGGCCCTCCGCCGGAGGATTCCGGTGTGCGTGGACCCCAAGGACAACCACTTCTTCTCCTACCGGGGGGTGTCGGTGATCACCCCCAACCAGCACGAGGCGGCGGAGGTGCTGGGGTTCAAGCTCCGGGACGAGGAGTCGGTGGAGCGGGCGGGACGGACCATCCTCGAGCGGCTGGATGCCGAGTGCGCCCTGATCACCCGGGGTGAGAAGGGGATGAGCCTGTTCGAGCGGGGGCGGCGGACCGACTTCCCCACCGTGGCCCGCGAGGTGTTCGACGTGACCGGGGCGGGGGATACGGTGGTGAGCGCCTACGCCGCGGCCCTGGCCGGCGGGGCCGAGCCGCGGGAGGCGGCGATCATCGCCAACCACGCCGCGGGGATCGTGGTGGGGGAGCTGGGGACCGCGGTCCCCGGCCTGGCCCGGCTCCGGGACTCCTTCCGGCGGGAGGAGGGCTGATGGGTCGCGTGCTGGGGTGGGAAGACGCCCGGGCGGCGCGGGAGACCGCGCGCCGGGAGGGGAAGACCGTGGTCTTCACCAACGGCTGTTTCGATCTACTCCACCGGGGACACGTGGATATCCTGGCCGCGGCACGGGCCAAGGGCGACCTGCTGGTGGTGGGGCTCAACTCCGACGCCTCGACGCGGCGCTTGAAGGGTCCCGGGCGACCCCTGGTCCCGGACGGGGATCGCGCCGCGGTCCTGGCCGCCCTGGCCGCGGTGGACGTGGTGGTGGTGTTCGAGGAGGACACCCCGCTCGAACTCATTCGCGCGCTGGTTCCCGACGTGCTGGTCAAGGGGGCGGACTACCGTCCCGAGGAGGTGGTGGGGCGGGACGTGGTGGAGGCGGCGGGGGGCCGGGTGGAGCTGGTGCCGCTCACCGAGGGGCGCTCGACCACCTCGCTGGTGGAACGGCTCCGGAGACCCGGGGGGTAGCCCGGGAACCGGAGCGGGGGAGGAGGTTCCGAACCCGGCGAATGGGCTTATCCACGCCGGCTTCGGTTGACAGTATTCCCTTGCCCCTGATAGCTTTGAGCGTTCGGACTCGCCGCCCGGCGGCCTGTCTTTTTTTTTGTCATGCGCCCGCCCCCCGGGGTTCAGGGCCGGGGGCGAGGCTCCCGGGGCGGGCACGGGAGGATGTGAAGAGGTGAGCGAACGAAAACGCCGGAAGACGGTCATCCTGGGCGCCGGGGGGCGCGACTTCCATAACTTCAACACCGCGCTTCGGGACCGGGGGGATCTGGAGGTGGTGGCCTTCACCGCCACCCAGATTCCGCACATCGAGAACCGGAGGTACCCGCCGTCGCTGGCCGGGCCGCTCTATCCGGAGGGCATTCCGATCGTTCCCGAGTCGGAGCTGGAGAACCTGGTCGCCGAGCACGGCCCCATGGAGGCGATCTTCGCCTACAGTGACGTGAGCTACGAGTACCTGGGCCACATGTCCGCGCGGGTGAACGCCCTGGGCTGCGATTTCACCCTCCTCGGCACCGCGGCCACCATGATCGAATCGAAGAAGCCGGTGATCGCGGTGACCGCGGTCCGCACCGGCTCCGGGAAGAGCCAGACCACCCGCAAGGTGGCGAAGCTCCTGGTCGAGCGGGGACTTACGACCGTGGCCATCCGCCACCCCATGCCGTACGGGAACCTCGCCGAACAGACGGTCCAGCGGTTCGGGTCGGTGGAGGACATGGATCTCCAGCATTGCACCATCGAGGAGATGGAGGAGTACGAGCCGCACATCCGGGCGGGCACCGTGGTGTACGCCGGGGTGGATTACGGGAAGATCCTCGAGGCGGCGGAGAAGGAAGCGGACGTGATCCTGTGGGACGGGGGGAACAACGATTTCTCGTTCTACCGGCCGGACCTCACCATCGTGGTGGCCGATCCGCACCGGGCCGGCCACGAGACCCGCTACTACCCCGGCGAAACCAACATCCGGCTCGCCGACGTGGTGGTGATCAACAAGGAGACCACCGCGGACTACGACAAGATCCTGGCCGTCCAGGAGAGCGTGTTCCGGCTGAACCCCCGGGCCCGGATCATCCACGCGGCGTCGCCGATCTTCGTGGACGATCCGGCCGCGGTTCGCGGTAAGAAGGTGTTGGTGGTCGAAGACGGCCCCACCCTCACGCACGGGGAGATGAAGTACGGAGCGGGGGTGATCGCGGCCCGCCAGTTCGGAGCCGCGGCCATCGTCGATCCCCGGCCGTGGGTGACCGGGGAGATCGCCGAGACCTTCGCCAAATATCCCGGGATCGGGACCCTGCTCCCGGCCATGGGCTACGGCGAGAAGCAGATGAAGGACCTGGAGAAGACCATCAACGCGGTGGAAGCCGACGTGGTGTTGGTGGCCACTCCCATCGACCTGGGCCGCCTGCTCGAGCTCAACAAACCCGCGGTGCGGGTGCGCTACGAGCTGGAGGAGATCGGGAGCCCCAAACTGGAGGACATCCTGGACGAGTTCCTCGAGCGTCACGGTTCGGCGGGGCGCGCCCGGGGGGGGAAGCAGTCGTGAACATCCATGAGTTTCAGGCCAAAGAGGTATTCGCCGGCTACGGGATTCCCATCGTGGCGGGCAAGGTGGCCACCACCCCCGAGGAGGCGTCCAAGCTCGCTTCCGAAGCCGGGGGGCCGGTGGTGGTGAAGGCCCAGGTGCACGCCGGGGGCCGGGGCAAGGCCGGCGGGGTCAAGCTGGCCCAGAACCCGGACGAAGCCCGTGAGAAAGCCGAGGCCATCCTCAAGCTCTCGATCAAGGGCTATCCGGTACGGAAGGTCCTGGTGGTTCCCGCGGCGGAGATCGCCAAGGAGTACTACCTGGGGGTCACCATGGACCGGGGGGCCAAGCGTCCGGTCATCATCGCCAGCGCCGCGGGAGGCGTGGACATCGAGGAAGTGGCCCGAACCACGCCCGAGAAGATCCACCGCTACCATCTGTCCCGGCGGGGCTCCTTCCGGTCCTACGAGGCGCGGGCGGTGACCCTGAAGATCGAGCCGCGCAAGGACATCGCGCTCAAGATGGCGCGGATCCTCGAACGGTTGGTGGAGGTCTTCTGGGCCTCGGACGCCACCCTGGTGGAGATCAACCCGCTCATCACCACCCCCGACGACAAGGTGATCGCCCTGGACGCCAAGATGGTGATCGACGACAACGCGCTCTACCGCCAGCCCCGGCTGGCCGCCTACCGGGAGGACGAGAGCGAGCACGCCGCCGCCGCGCGGGAGATGGGACTTTCCTTCGTCCCCCTGGAGGGGAGCGTGGGGTGCGTGGTGAACGGGGCCGGATTGGCCATGGCCACCATGGACCTGATCAAGCACTACGGAGGGGAGCCGGCCAACTTCCTCGACATCGGGGGAAGCTCGAATCCGGACAAGGTGACCACCGCGATGCGGATCATCCTCGAGGATCCCCAGGTCAAGGCGGTGCTCTTCAACATCTTCGGCGGGATCACCCGCTGTGACGACGTGGCCCAGGGCATCCTCGCCGCGCTCAAGAACCTGGACGTCCGGGTGCCGGTGGTGGTCCGCCTCACCGGGACCAACGAGGAGATCGCGCGGGAAATGCTCGCCCAGGCCGGCGGGGTGGAGCCCGCGGCGACCATGGACGACGTGGTGAAGACGGCGTTGGCGCGCGCGAACGGCGCGCGGCGCATCTAGGGAGCCGACATGAGCATACTCATCGACCAGAACAGCAAGGTCATCGTCCAGGGAATCACCGGCCGCGACGGGTCGTTCCACACCCAGGGCATGATCGACTACGGAACCAAGGTGGTGGCCGGGGTCACCCCCGGCAAGGGCGGCGAGACCGTGCACGGAGTGCCGGTGTTCGATTCGGTGGCCGAGGCCCGGGCCGCCACCGGCGGAAACGTCTCGGTCATCTACGTCCCCGCCCCCTTCGCCGTCGACGCGGTCTACGAGGCGGTGGACGCCGGCGTGAAGCTGGTGGTGTGCATCACCGAGGGAGTGCCGGTCAACGACATGGTGGAGCTCTACGCCACGGTGGAGCGCTCTTCCAGCCGCCTGATCGGACCCAACTGCCCGGGGCTCATCTCCCCGGGCAAGTGCAAGGTCGGAATCCTTCCCGGGCCCATCCACCGGGAAGGCCCGGTGGGACTGGTTTCCCGGAGCGGAACCCTCACCTACCAGGTGGTGGATCATCTCACCCGGGCGGAAATCGGACAGAGCACCTGCATCGGCATCGGGGGGGATCCCATCATCGGGACCAACTTCCTCGATACGCTGGAGCTCTTCGAAGCGGATTCCGAGACCAAAGCGGTGGTCCTGATCGGGGAGATCGGGGGCACCGACGAGCAGGAGGCCGCGAGATTCATCAAAAGCTCGATGAAGAAGCCGGTGGTGGGGTTCATCGCCGGCCGGACCGCTCCCCCCGGCAAGCGCATGGGGCATGCCGGGGCGATCATTTCCGGGGGAGGGGGGACCGCCCAGGAGAAGACGGAGGCCTTGGCCGAGGCCGGCGTGCCGGTGGCCAAGATCCCTTCGGAGATTCCGGGCTTGGTGTCCCGCGCCCTGGGGCGTTCCTAGCGGCCGGGATCGGGGTGGTCGGGGGAGGGACGTCCGCGTCCCGGCGTCGGTGTACGCGCTCTGCGCCAACCACCATCGGCGGCCCCCGCCGCCCCGTTTGACGATGCGCGGACGCGCGTCGGGACCGTTCCCGCGGGGAACGGTCCGAACGTGAAACAAGGGAGGCCTGGTTGAAGAAGACGCTCTTGATACTCAAGCCGGACTCGGTGGAACGCGGCCTGGTGGGAAAGATCCTGGCCATGACCGAGGCCGCCGGCTTCAAGATACGCCGGATGGAGCTGGTGCGCCTCACGCCCGAGCGGGCGCGCGCGTTCTACGCGGTCCACGAGGGGAAGCCCTTTCTGGACGACCTGGTGGCCTACATGACCTCGGGTCCCTGCATCCCGGTGATGCTGGAGGCGGAGAACGCCATTCCCCGGCTCCGGGAGCTGATGGGGGCCACCAACCCGAAGAACGCCGCCCCGGGCACCATCCGGGCCGAGTTCGGGGTGGACATCCAGACCAACTCGGTGCACGGCTCGGACTCCCCGGAGTCCGCCCGCGTCGAGATCCCGTTCTTCTTTTCCGACGAAACGGTTTGATTCCCGGTCGCGGGGCGCGGCTTCGGCGGCGACCCCGGAACCCGGGAGGAGTAGGCTGAGTTGAAGATCCAGATTCCCCGGCTTCCCCAGGGGCACTCCCGGATGGAGCGCCGCGAACCGGCCGGGCCGTTCGACCTGGAGGAGTGGCTTCGGCCCCGGGGACCGGTGGAAGTCGATCTGGACGCCGAGCGGAGGGGGGACCAGATCACCCTCCGCGGCCGGGTGGGGGTCGACGCGGACCAGGACTGCGCCCGGTGCGCCCGGGAGTTCACCTTCAGGGTCGAGGCGGAGGTCCTGGTCTTCGCCGACCGGCGCGGCTCGGACGTCCCCGAGGATGAGGTGGCTCTGGAACAGGAGGGGGACGTCCTATATCATGACGGCATCGAGCTGGACCTGGACGGGCCGCTTCGCGAGGCGCTGATCCTGGAGGTCCCGGTGGTCCAGCTTTGCCGGCCCGACTGTCAGGGGCTCTGTCCGCACTGCGGCCGGGACCTGAACGAAGGGCCATGCGGGTGTACGCCCCCCACGGGAGATCCCCGGTGGGAGGGGCTCAAGGGTTTGAAGGACAAGACATCGTAGACCCGGCGGGCGCCTCCAGGCGTTCCGCCGTTCGGGGCCCAGGTCCCGAAGTCATCGTCACAGGAGGAATCGGAAGTGGCTCTTCCCAAGCGCCGGCACTCCCGGGCCCGGCAGGCCAAGCGCAGGACCCACTGGAAGCTGACCAAGCCTTCGGTGGGCACCTGCTCCCATTGCGGTCAACCCAAACGGCCGCACCGCGTTTGCCCGAGCTGCGGCTACTACGCCGATCGGGAAATCACCACCCCGGAAATCGCCTAGCCTCGAACCGGTGCTCATGCAGTCGTCATGAATCCCTCTGAATCAGTCCGACCCGCGCGTACCCGCATCGCGGTGGACGCCATGGGTGGCGACCAGGCCCCCGCCCTCGTGGTGGAGGGGGTCGTGGAGGCGGCGCGTCTCTACGGCGACCGGGTCGAACCCATTCTGGTGGGGGACGAGGCGGCCATTCGGGCCGAGCTGGAACGGCTGGGGGCGGCGGACGCGGGAGTGACCGTGGTCCACGCCGCCGAGCGGGTGGAGATGGACGAGGCCGCGGCGGACTCCTTCCGGAAGAAGCCGGACTCGTCCCTGTCCGTGGCCACCCGGTTGGTGAGGGACGGGGCGGCCGAGGGGGTGGTGAGCGCGGGGAACACCGGGGCCATGGTGGCCGCCGCGCTGCTCAACATGGGCCGGATTCCGGGAGTGGTGCGGCCGGCTCTGGCCACCCCCATTCCCACCGGGGGAGAGATCCCCTGGGCCCTCATCCTCGACGTGGGGGCCACCGCGGACTGCAAGCCGATCAACCTGCTCCAGTTCGCCATTCTGGGCGAGATCTACTATCGGCACATGATGAAGGTGGAGCGCCCCCGCGTCGGACTCCTCAATATCGGGGAGGAGGGCAGCAAGGGAAGCGAACTGGCCCAGGAGGCCCACATGCTCCTCTCCTCGAGCGGCATCAACTTCGTGGGGAACGTCGAGGGCCGGGACATTCTCCAGGGGCGGACCCACGTGGTGGTGACCGACGGGTTCACCGGGAACGTGCTTCTCAAGTTCGCGGAGAGCGTTTTCGACTGGGTGGTGCACGCGGTCCGGCGGGAGATCGGGGACCACGTGCTGGCCAAGATGGGGGCGTACCTGCTGAAGCCGTCGCTCCGCCGACTCAAGAACCGGCTCGACTATTCCGAGGTGGGCGGCGCTCCCCTTCTGGGGGTGAACGGGGTGGCCATCATCGGCCACGGACGATCCAGCCCCAAGGCCATCCGAAACGCGGTCCGCGTGAGCGCGGACCTGTCCGCCCAAGGCATCAACGAAGAGATCCGCCACGAACTGGATCGGGTCAACGGAGGCAAGGTTGCCAACTCCTAAGAGCGCGGTCATCCGCGGCACCGGCTCCTACTATCCGGAACGGATACTCACCAACCAGGATTTCGAACGCATGGTGGACACCTCGGACGAGTGGATCCGAACCCGGACCGGAATCCGAGAGCGCCACATCGCGGAACCCGAGCAGGCGTCGAGCGACCTGGCCCTCCTGGCCGCCCGCAAGGCGTTGAAGGCCGCGGGTTGGACCTCCGCCGATCTCGACCTCATCATCGTGGCCACGGTGACCCCCGACTACCTCTTCCCGTCCTGCGGTTGCACCCTGCAGGCCAAGCTGGGAGCGGGCCAGGCCGCCGCGCTCGACATCGGGGCCGCCTGCACCGGGTTCATCTACGGGCTCTACCTCTCCCGCGCCCTCATTCTCTCCCAGCAGGTCCGGCGCATCCTCCTGGTCGGGGTGGAGACCCTGAGCCGCATCACCGACTACACCGACCGGTCCACCTGTGTGCTGTTCGGCGACGCGGCGGGGGCGGTGGCCATCGAGGGCGATCCCGAACCGGATCGGGGCCTCCTCTCGGTGGTGATCGGCTCCGACGGCGATCAGGGAGAGCTGCTCTTCATGCCGGGGGGCGGTTCGCGCCATCCCGCTTCCCACGAAACGGTGGATCAGCGGCTTCATTTCATGAAGATGGCCGGGAACGAGGTGTTCAAGATCGCGGTGAGGGGTATGGAATCGATCGCCCGGCGGGCGGTGGAGGCGGCCCACATCAACGTCGGGGACCTCGACCTCCTGATCCCGCACCAGGCCAACATCCGGATCATCGACGCCACCGCCAAGCGGCTGGAGATTCCCCCCGAGAAGGTGGTGGTGACCATCGAGCGATTCGGCAACACCTCGGCCTCCTCGATCCCCCTCGCCCTGGACGAGGCGGTGACCAGCGGCCGGGTGAAGAAGGGGAACGTCATCGGCATGGTGGCGTTCGGGGGCGGGCTCACCTGGGGGGCCTCGGTGATGCGATGGGAAGGCGACCGATGACCGAGGCGGTGTTCCTCTTCCCCGGCCAGGGGTCCCAGTTCGTGGGAATGGGGCGGGCCCTCCACGAGGCCTCGGAGATCGCGCGCGCGACCTACCGAGAGGCCAACGAGGCTCTGGGCTTCGATCTCGCCGCGATCTCCTTCGAGGGACCGGAAGAGGAGCTGGTCAAGACCAAGAACACCCAGCCGGCCATCCTCGTCCACTCGGTGGCCGTGCTGCGGGAATTGCGGGAGCGCGGGGTGCGGCCCACCGCGGCCGCCGGCCACTCCCTGGGCGAGTACAGCGCCTACGTGGCCGCGGGTTCCCTGTCCTTCGCCGACGCCGCCCGCCTGGTCCGCCGGCGCGGGGAACTCATGTACGAGGCCGGGCTCGAGCGACCCGGGGCCATGGGCGCGATCCTGGGGCTGGAGGGCCCCGCGGTGGAGGCGCTCTGCGCCGAGGTCACCGGGGGCGTGGTGTGCGCGGCCAACCTGAATTCGCCCGGCCAGGTGGTGGTGTCGGGGGATCCTCCCGCGGTGGCCGCGGCCCTGGAGCGGGCCAAGGCGGCGGGGGCCCGCAAGGTGGTCCCCCTGAACGTGAGCGGGGCGTTCCATTCCCCCCTCATGGAATCGGCCTTCCAGGGGCTTCGACGCGCCCTGGCCGAGGTGGAGATTCGTCCCGCGGAGTTCCCCGTGGTGGCCAACGCCTCCGCCGAGGTGGTGGGCGAGCCCGAGGCCATCCGGGAGTCCCTGGCCCGCCAGCTCCTGAATCCGGTGCGCTGGGAGGCCGGCATGCGGCGCCTGATCGCCGACCCCGGCCCGCCGTTCCTGGAAGTGGGGCCGGGCAAGGTCTTGAAGGGGCTGCTGCGGGCGGTGGACCGCGACGCGGCCTGCGACACCGTGGCCGAACCCGCCGACCTGGAGCGGGTGGCGCCGTGAGCGCGGACCTTCGGGGCAAGGTGGCCCTGGTCACCGGCGCCTCCCGGGGCATCGGCCGCGCCGTGGCGCTGGCGCTCGCCCGCCGAGGCGCCGACGTGGCCCTGGCCGCGCGGAATCCCGCCCCGGCGGAGGACGTGGCGGCGGAGATCCGCGGCCTGGGGCGGAAGGCTCTGGCGCTCGGGCTCGACGTGTCGGATTTCGCGGCGGTGGAGGAGGCGGCCGGGCGGATCGAGGGGGACCTGGGCAAGGTCTCGATCCTGGTCAACAACGCCGGGATCACCCGGGACCAGCTCCTACTCCGCATGAAGCCCGAGGACTGGAGCGAGGTGCTTCGGGTCAACCTGGACGGCACCTTCCACTGCACCAAGGTCTTCTGCCGCGACATGATGAAGGCCCGCTGGGGGAGGATCATCAACGTCTCCTCGGTGGTGGGCGTTCTGGGCAATGCGGGACAGGCCAACTACGCGGCCTCCAAGGCGGGAATCCTCGGATTCACCCGTTCGGTGGCCCGGGAGCTGGCGGGCCGCGGGGTGACCGCCAACGCGGTGGCCCCGGGCTACATCGAAACCGCGATGACCGAGGCCCTGCCCGAGAACGCGAAGCAGGCGCTCATGGGGTCCATCCCCCTGGGGCGGCTGGGTTCCCCGGAGGACGTGGCCGCCCTGGTGGCGTTCCTGGCCGGGGACGACGCCGCCTACATCACCGGACAGGTGATCCATGTTGACGGCGGAATGGTCATGGCCTAACCTTCCTCTCCCCTCTTGGGGGGAAGAATTCAAACCCCGGAATATCCAACGATGAAGGAGATTCGGAATGGCCTACAATGAGGATCGCGTCAGGGAGATCATCGTCGAGCAGCTTGGGGTCTCCGCCGACCAGGTGAAGCCCGAGGCCCGTTTCATCGACGATCTGGGCGCGGATTCCCTGGACACGGTCGAGCTGATCATGGCCCTCGAAGAGGAGTTCAACGTCGAAATCCCGGACGAGGACGCCGAGAAGATGGTCACCGTCGGGGACTCCATGAACTACCTCAAAGAAAACGTGAAGTAGCCTTCACTCCGGTCTCGGTCGGCGCGCCGGCAACCTCGGCGGTCCGACCGGGTCACCCGATACGTCATGATGGAACGCAACGTCGTCGTCACCGGTCTGGGCACGGTCACTCCCATCGGCAACACCACCGCCGAGTTCTGGGAGGGTCTCGTCGCGGGCCGTAACGGCATCAGGACCCTGGAGCGGTTCGATCCTTCCCAGCTGGGCACCCGCATGGGTGGGGAGGTGAAGAACTTCGACGTGTCTCCGTACATGGACGCCAAGGAGGCCCGGCGCACGGACCTCTTCGTCCAGTACGCGATGGCCGCGGTGCATCAGGCGATGACCGACTCGGGGCTGGATGCCGCCCCACCCGAGCCGGAGCGCGCGGGCGCCCTCATCGGCACGGGGATCGGGGGCATCATCACCTTCGAGAACCAGCTTCGGGTCATGATTGAAAAGGGACCGGGTCGGGTGAGTCCCTTCTTCATTCCCATGATGATCGCCAACATGGCCTCGGGCCAGGCTTCCATCCGCTGGAATCTGAAGGGGCCCAACTTCACCACCGTTTCCGCCTGCGCCTCGGGAGCCCACGCCATCGGCGAGGCTTTCCAGGCCATTCGCTCCGGTCAGGCGGACGTCATGATCTGCGGGGGGGCGGAAGCCACCATGACCGAACTCTGCTATGCGGGGTTCTGTTCCATGAAGGCGATGTCCACCCGCAACGATCAGCCGGAGCGAGCCTCCCGGCCGTTCGACGCCGACCGCGATGGCTTCGTGATGGGCGAGGGGGCCGGGATTGTCGTCCTCGAGGCGGAAGAGCGGGCCAGGAAGCGGGGAGCCCCGATCCACGCCCGCGTCGCCGGCTACGGCCTCACCGCCGACGCCCATCACATCACCGCCCCCGCCCCGGGAGGGGAGGGAGCGGCGCGGGCCATGAAGCTGGCCCTCGACGACGCCAAGCTCGGGTTGGACGAGATCGGGTACATCAACGCCCACGGCACGTCCACCCCGTTGAACGACAAGATGGAAACCGCCGCCGTCAAGAATGTGTTCGGGGAACACGCCCGATCCCTGGCCCTCGGGTCCACCAAATCGATGACCGGCCACCTCCTGGGTGCCGCCGGCGGGATCGAGTTCGTGGCGTCCGTGCTGGCTCTGAAGCACGGGATCCTTCCCCCGACCATCAACTACGAGCATCCGGATCCGGAGTGCGACCTGGACTGTGTCCCGAACGAATCCCGCAAGGCCACGGTCCACGCCGCCCTCTCCAATTCGCTCGGGTTCGGCGGACACAACGTAACCCTCGCGGTGCGCCGGTTCGACTAGGCCCTTAGCGCCCGGGCGTCCGGCTTCGCCTGGAAACCCGAGATGGTCCTTAACGACCTTCTGCGTCGGCTGAAGCGTCGTCGTCCCCGTGCCTTCAGCGACCCCGCCCTCATGGTCGGGCTGGAGGAGTTCGAGCGGCACGTCGGCTATCGCTTCAATGATCCCGACCTCGTCTGCTGGGCGCTGACCCACCGGTCCTTCCTCAATTGCAATGGAGGCGACCTCCCCGGGTCCAACGAGCGCCTGGAATTCCTCGGCGACTCGGTTCTGGAACTCGCGGTGAACGAGTTCCTCTACCACCGCTACCCCGACCTGCAGGAGGGGGAACTCACCAAGATGAAGTCGCTCCTGGTGAGCCGGGAAGTCCTGGCCGAGCAGGCCAAGCGGCTGAACCTGGGGCGGTATCTGTTCCTGAGCGACGCCGAGCGGGAGTCGGGAGGGTCCTTCCGGGCCTCGATCCTGGCCGACGGATTCGAGGCGGTCATCGGGGCCATGTACCTGGACGGCGGCCTCGATTGCTCCCGGCGATTCATCCTCCGCCATCTCCTGGACGAGGTGGACCACATCCTCGGAAACCGGAGCCACGTCAACTACAAGAGCGTCCTCCAGGAGAACATCCAGGAACGCTTCAAGACCTACCCCCGCTACCGCATCGTCTCCGAATCCGGCCCCGACCATCGCAAGGTGTTCACGGTGGAGGTCACGGTCCGCGGGGATCAGCTCGGGCTGGGCAAGGGGACCAACAAGAAGCGCGCGGAGCAGGCGGCGGCCCAGAATGCCCTGGAGCGGCTGGGGCTGCTGTAGGCGGCCGGCGCGGCGTTCCGGAGCGCCCCCCGGCGGCTACTCGAAATGGAAGGTCGTGCTGGCGAACACCCGGTCCTGGCTCACCTTTTCCCGGGTGGCCACGGTGGGGAAGTACGTGGTGGTGTTCTCGTAGCCGGCCGGGGTGGCCCGTTCCCAGCTCCCGTGGAGATAGGCCACGTCCAGGGTCAGGGAGTCCTGGATCAGCACTCCGGCCCCGGCCGTCCAGTACTTCCGGTCCGAGACGATGTCGGCCATCGGGTAGTCGCGGTAGACCCGGGACCGGTTATCGATGCCTGCGATGAAATCGAAGTCCACGTCGGCGGCGATCAGCTTGTAGGGAATGGGCTCGGTGAAGAATCCGGCCCGGACCCGCACCGGGACGCTGGGAAACTGGTATTCCCCCCCCAGGTTGACCGCGACCACCGATCGATACGCAGGTTCGCGCTGAAGGCTGACCCCGTTGACCACCATCGGCGGGGCGAGAATCTGGCCTTCGAAATTGATCTGGCTGTAGTCGGTCCATCTCAGGCCGCCCGCAAGCAGGATCCCGTTCCGGCCCCAGGAAGCGCCCCCCCGCACCGTGACCGGAAGCGTGATGTCGTCCTTGAAGGAGGTGACTTGCGGCCGGACGTCGACCTTCTCCTTGTCCTCGAGGTAATTCGAGTCCGTTCCGTCGTAGCTCAGCTTCTTGGGAAGATCCACGCTGACCCCGATCCGAATTCCGTTATCGAGGTGGCCGAGGAACCCCAGGGACCCGGTGTACCCGGTCAAGCTTTCGCTCCGCTTCACCCGCATCAGGAACGGCCAGTCCTCGGGATCGTCGGGCGCCCCGGTGTCGAAGCTGGTGTCGGTCACCCGGTACTGGGCCAGGGTCAGGTTCTCGTCGCTGGATCCGGTGAGAACGCTCACCGAGGCCCCGATCGAGAGATTCGGGGACAGGTCCATGGCCGCGGCCGCGGTCCAGGCGTTCACCATGCCTTCCCGCCGGTAGTCCTCGACCGAGAACAGGCCGGGCGAATTCGCCGTGATGGGAAGCGCGAATCCCTCCTGGTAGAGTTCCTGGTTCAGGGGGGCCACGCGGTTGAACGCGAAGGCCAGCACCAGGCTGCCGCGGTATGTGGGCACCGGGTAGGCCATCGCGGCGTGGTCCAGGCTGGTCTTCGAGAAGGTGGTCTCGTTGGCGCGATAGTGGGTCATGGTTCGCTTGGTGCGGTCGTAGTCGAGCCCGGTGGAGAACTCGATGCGGCGGATCTGGGACAGACCGGCCGGGTTGAACGCGATCGCGCTCACGTCCTCGGAAACCGCGGTATAGGCCATGCCCATGCCCATGGCCCGGGCCCCCATGCCGAAGATCGTCGTCTCCGGGAGTTCGACCGGATTGTCGCTTCCCTGGGCCCGGACCTGGCCCGCGGCCAGGAAGGTCAGCGCGAGCCCGAGCCCCAGAACCGCGACCGCCCGTCCCCGCCTCGTTTCGAACCCGCTCTGCGCTCTGGCCATGGTCACTCCCCCCGGTTTCACGATTTGTCGTCCTTCGGCTTGTCCTGGTTCGGCTTGTCTTTCTTCTTGTCCCCGTCCTGGCTCGGCGGGGGGGAAGGCGGGGCCGGAGGCTGCGTTTGCTCGGCCGGCGGGTTGCG
>CAYRIJ010000066.1:5398-15785 GCA_964424285.1 uncultured bacterium | reverse complement strand
CCAGGGCCAGTCCCGGGGATGGGCGTACCTGGGGGTCGAGGGAGCGGCGTGGTTCTCGGTGATCTCGCTCCACGACGCGGGGAATCAGGCCGAGACGGACTACCGGGCCTTCGCCGGGGACCCCAACGACACGCACAGCCGCTGGGCCTTCCATCGCTATGAAACGGTGACCGACTGCGGCGAGGGTCTGGGACCGGTGGATTTCGCGTCGGAGAGCGAGGTCATCCACCGGATCTACGTGAACGCGCGGGACGACTATTTCGACGAGATCGGACGACTCAACGTGTACGCCTGCGGATGGACCACCCAGGCCGATCGCGCCCGGTACCTGGGGATGCGGTCCCACGCCGACGCGCTCTTCTCCTCGGCCCGATGGGTGGTGGGCGCGATGTTCCTGAACCACGTGGTCAGCGCGGTGGACGCGGCCAAGTCGGCTTCCAACCGGCGGAAGGCGGAGACCGGGTTCTCCTGGGACTGGCGGGTGGCTCCCACCCCGCGCGGGGACCTGGCTTTCAACATGGAGCTCAGCCGGCGATTTTGACCGGGGTTCCGGGGCTTTCCGGAATTCCCGGCATGAACTGCAACACGGAGAACGGATGTCTATGCGCTGGAAAACTGCCCTTCTCGGTTCGGCGATCCTGGTCGCGCTCCTCGCCTCCGCGGCCTCGGCGGGCGGGCCGGACCGGCCGGGGGCGGCCCCGAACCTGTTCCCCGATCGCCTCTACGACTCGGGCCGCATCCTGGAGCAGGCCGCGGAGACGCCCGGGGTCTCGCTCCCCCATGCCTCGGGGGCCCGGAACGTGAAGCTGGCCATGCTCTACTCCCTGGTGCTTCCCGGATTGGGGGAGCAGTATCTGGGGCACACCGGCCGGGCCAAGGGCTTCTTCGCGGCCGAGGGGGGCATCTGGACCGCCTTCGCGGTGTTCCGGAGCCAGGGTTCCCACCGCAAGGAGCTCTACCACGAGTACGCCGAGGTGAACGCGGGGGTGAAGCAACGGAGCGACGACGATTTCTACCGGATCGTGGGAAACTACGTGTCGTCCGACGGTCCCTACAGCGCCAACGAGTTCGTGAGACGCCAGGCCCGCGCCCTGTGGCCGGGGGTGGACGAGGCGAGCCGCCAGGCCCGGGAGCAATACCTCCAGGAAAACGGCTATTTCGGGGACAATGCCTGGGACTGGCCGGACGTCCCCACCCTGATCGCCTACCAGAAGATGCGAAAGTCCAGCCTGGACGCGTACCACCGGGCCGATCTGAGCGTGGGGCTCCTCGTGGCCAACCGGCTCCTGTCGGTGCTGGACGTGGGTCTTCTCGCCAAACGGAGCGGCGGTGACTATTCCGGCCTGTCCTGGGAAATCGACGCGGGACCCGAGGGCCCCGGGGCCCAGCTCACCCTCGCGCGCACGTTCTAGCCGCCGGCTCATGAAGCGCATGCGCGCGCAGCGAAGGATGGGCGCGTTTCTCCTCCTCGCCGCGATCGCGTCGGGCTGCGCTTCAAGCTCCGGAACCCCGCCCGCCCCCGGGATCTCCGCCGGGCCCGCGATCTGGTGGCCGGCCGGCCCCCCCGCGGACCGTTGGTTCCCGGTCGCCGCGTTGCTCCTTCCCAACGGGAAGCTGGCGGTGGCCGAGACCAACCAGAACCGGATCTTCCTGTTGGACGGCCCCGACGCGGTGCCGTTCCGGCTCCCCGCACCCGGCCGCTCTCCGCTGGAGTGGACCGCCCTCGCCCCGGCCCCCGGCCTGTCGTTCTACGCCCTGGACGGTCCGGGGCGGCTGATCCAGCAGTACGACCTCCAGGGAAACTACCTGGGGCTGGCCCTGGACCTGGACGCGGTGGTCCGGGATCACGATCTGGGACCGGTGGAGCCGGCGGGGCTGGCGGTGGACCGGACCGGTCACGCGGTGGTGACCGATCGCGTCGGGGACCGGCTCCTGGTGTTCGGTCCGGGGTGGACCTTTCTCGGAGTGTGGGGGCAGAGCGGATCCGAGGCCGGGTCGTGGCGCCGGCCGGGCCGGGTGGCGGTGGGGGACCGGCCGCCCTTCCTGGTGGCCGACGAAGGGAACCGCCGGGTGGTGCTTCTGGACGGGCTCGGCGAGGCGCTGGACGTCTGGGAGAGCCCGGACACCCCCCGGGGGGTGGCGGTGCTCGCCCCCGGCCGATACGCGGTGAGCGAGGGGAGCCGGCTGCACCTCCTGGGCCGGGGCCTCATCGCGGATCGGACCCTGGAGCTTCCCGTCGCGGAAGGTTGCGCCGGCCGGGGGTACGTCACCACCGCCCTCACCGGCGACGACGAGAACCTGTTCCTGGGGGACGGCTGCTCGGGGCGCGTGGCGGAGCTCCGGCGACCCGGGAGTTGACGGTGTCGGCCCGCGCCTGGATGGGGGGGGCGATGATCGCCGCCGGCTTGTTCGGCGCGGGCGCGGCCCGGGCCCAGTCCGGCCTACCCCCGCTGGTCACCGACACCCTGTTCGTGGATCCCGGCGAGCGGGTCGTCTGCCTGAACCGGCCGTTCATCCTGGCCTCGACCTTCTCGCTCCGCGACCGGGGGCGCGCGCTGAGCCCGGGCTCCGACTACCTCCTCGACGCCGACTCCGGATGCTTCACCCTGATGGTCGCCGACACCCTGGTGGGCGCGCAGGTCCTGGTGGCCTCGTTCCGGGCGCTCCCCATGACCCTCCAGGGCATCTACCGGCTCCGCGAGGATCCCCATCTCCGCGAGACCGGGACCTCCGCCCCCACCGACACCCTCGCCCGCCCTCCGACCCCGTTCAATCCCGAAGCGGAGACCCGGGGTCTCGACATCTCGGGGAGCAAGACCTTCGGCGTCACCATCGGGAACCGGCAGGATCTGAAGCTTCGCCAGAGCCTGGATCTTCGCCTCTCCGGCCAGGTCACTCACGACGTGTCCCTCTTGGCCATCCTCTCCGACCAGGACCTGCCCTTCCAGCCCCAGGGGAACACCGCGGAGTTGAGCGAGCTGGACCGGGTGCTGGTGCAGATCCGCTCCCCCCGCGCCTCGGCCAGCCTGGGGGACGTGAGCCTGGGCGTCACCGGGTATTCGTTCCTGGAGCTGAGCCGGGAGCTGGAGGGCATGACCGGTGAGGCGACCCTGGGAGGGACCCGGTCGCGGGCCGCCGCGGCCTCGGCCAAGGGCGAGTTCACCAGCCGGCAGTTCTTCGGAGTGGACGGGAAGCAGGGGCCCTACCTTCTCACCGACCGGGCCGACTCCACCGACATCGTGGTGGTGGCGGGATCGGAGAAGATCTGGCTGGACGGGACGCTGCTGTCCCGCGGGGAGGAGGCGGACTACGTCGTCGACTACTCGTTGGGGGAGATCTCCTTCACCAGCCGGCACGTCATCACCGCCAACTCCCAGATCACGGTGGACTACCAGGTGGCCAGCTCCCGCTACCGGCGCCGGGTGACCTTCGCCGAGACCCGGGCGGCGATGGGCCGCGCGGGAACGCTGCGCGCGGCGTACTTCGGCGAGGGGGACGACGCCAACAACCCGTTCGGGGGGGCGCTCACCGCGGGAGAGCGGGCGGAGCTGGCCGCCCTGGGCGACTCCGCCCGGATCTCGGGAGGGACGCGCTACGTCGGTCCGGGAAACGGGGGCGACTACCAGCTGGTGGTGGACCCCGAGACCGGCCACGACATCTACGTCTACGTGGAAGGTGCGGGGGACTACCAGGTCACGTTCGTCGACGTGGGGGAGGGGAAGGGGGAGTACGAGGTGGATCCCGAATCCCCGGCCGGGAAGGCGGTGTACCGGTACGTGGGACCCGGCCAGGGGAGCTTCGTGCCCCGGCGCGATCTTCCGCCGCCGGAGCGGAAACGGCTGACCGATCTCCGCTGGGAGCTCCGCGGGACCGGCGGCCTGGTCACCGTGGAGGGCGCGGTCTCCGAGTCCGACGCCAACACCCTGAGCCCCCTGGGCGACGGGAACAACCAGGGTGGGGCGCTGATCGCGGAGGGAAAGCTCCGGTCGGTGGAGGTGGGCGCGCTGTCCTTCGCTCCCGGCTTCAAGGTGCGCCGGGTGGGGGGGAACTTCCAAAGCCCCGGCCGCATCCATCCCGCCTTCTACAGCCGGGAGTGGAACCTCACCGGCTCCGAGGAGTTCCAGGACGAGTCGCTCCAGGAGGGATCGCTCACCACCCGATGGGGGGAGCGCCTGCGCTGGGAGGCGACCGCCGCCCGCCTGGCCGCCGCCGACACCTTCAGCGCGGTGCGACAGAGCCAGACCCTCACCTGGAACGACGCGTGGGTGACGGGGAACGCGGGGTGGCGGACCGCCGACAACCGGGTGAACGGGGCGTCGGGGAAGCTGGTGAGCACCGGCGGGGAGATCCTGCTCCGGCGCTGGGCCGTCCAGCCCCGGGTCGACGGCCTGAACGAGACCCGGCGGCGCGCCCTCGGCGGAGGCGAGCGGCACCGCCAGTGGGACGCCGCCCTCCTCTTTCCCTCCGCGTTCTGGCCGGTGGACGCCGAGGTCGGCGCGGGACGGCGCCTCGACGATTCCCTGACCGTGGTCGACGGGTCCTGGCGCGGGGCCCTGGACACCCGGAGCGTCCACGGCAGCGTGAACGGCCGGGCGGGGAGCCTCGGCTTCCTCCTCCGCTACGAGGCGCGTCGGGTGACCCGCGACGGGGCCGGAACCGAGCGCCGGGACCTCGGGCGGTTGGACCTCCGCCAGCAGGCGGCGGAGGGGGCGTGGTCCGCCGTCCTCACCGCGGACATCGGGACCGAAGGGCTTCGCCGTCGGACCAAGGAGATCGTGCCCGCGGCCTCGGACAGCGCGGGCTACTTCGACCGCTTCGGAAACTACGTGGGAGCGGGGGGCGGCTACGACGTGGTCTACGGCCCGCGCGGGGACGAGGTCCTCTCCGGCACCGTGAACCTGACCTCGCGCTTCCGCTGGTCGCCGCCGGGAGGGGAGAGCCGCGTGCCGGCCTGGCTCACCCGCCTGGCCTGGGAAGGCTACCTGAACCTCACCGAGTCCTCGACGTTGCCGCTCACCACCCCGCGCTACTTCCTGAACCCCGGGTCCTATCTCTCCAAGGCGACCACCCTGAACGGACGGCTGGCCGAGCGGCAGACCCTGGACCTCTTTCCCCTGCACCGCGGCGCCGGGTTCCGCCTGGCCCAGTCCACCGACCGGACCCTCACCCAGAGCCCGGAGAGCACGAGCGGCGACACCCGGCTGGTCGAGACCTCGGTGGAGGACACCTACACCGCGACCCTGCGCCTGAACCCCGGCCCGGGCTGGGACACCGAGGGCGAAGCCTCGTACGGCGATCGCCGTGAAGGGGTGGACCTGGGCGCGGGGGGCTCCTTCGAGCAGGCCACCCGGCTTCGCACCGCCACCGCGCGGGGGGGGCGGAAGCTCGCGGTGGCCAAGGGAAACGGGCGCGTCTCGGGGGAGGTCTCCTACAGCGTGGAAAAGGGCTCCGGGCGGGAGGGGCGGGCCTGGGTCTGGCGCCCGAGGCTCCAGTGGTCGCTTCCCCGGGTGGGGCGCCTCGACGCCCGCTACACCCGGACCGACTTCACCCGCCGCGAGGGGTTCACCGGCTTCCGCGGCCCCGGAGCGCCCGCCCTCACCGAAGGGTGGAGGCTGGACGTGATCGGCGAGGCCCGGGTGAAGGAAGGGGTCACCCTGACCCTGGCCGTCGCCCTCGACCATCCCACCGGGCTGAGCGAGGTGCGCGAGGGGCGGATGGAAGTGCGGGGATCCTTCTGATGCGCGGACCGCGTCCCACGGCCATGATCCGGTTCCTGCTCGCGGCCGCCGCGTGGACGGTTCTCCTCGCCGTCCCCGCCCGGGCCGAGGAGCCGTTGCGATGGGGGGCGATCCGGGTGCGGTGCTCCTCTCCCGCGGACTCGGCCGCGTTCAGCGACGCCCTGGATCTCGAGGGCCGGCCGGTGGCCGGGGCGCCCCTGGAAGCGGCGATCCGCCGGGGGCTCGATGCCCTGGCCGAGCGGGGGCATCCCTTCGCCGAGGCCCGGCCCGGAGGCTTCGCCCTGGCGGACGGCCGCCTCACCGGACTCATCCGGCTCGACGCGGGGGTTGCGGCCCGGCTCGACGGCCTGGTGCTTCCCGGGGCCGAGGTCACCTCGGTCTCCACCGCCCTCCGGCTGGCCGGGATCACCCGGGGCGAGCGCTATACCGGAGACGCCGACCGCCGGGTGCGCGACCGCCTGGCGCGATCCGGGCTCTTCACCTCGGTGGGGGAGCCGGTGCTCGAGCCCGGGCTCGCCCCGGACGCGGTGCTCCTGAAGCTCCCGGTGACCGAGCCCCCCTACACCCGGTTCTCGGGGATCCTGGGGGTGAGCGGGCGGAACTCGAAGCTCACCGGGCTGGTGGATCTCGATCTGGCCAACCTCGGCGGGACCGCCCGACACGCCGCGGGCCGGTGGGAGAGTCGCGGAAACGGGCTCACCCGCTACAACCTCTCCTACCGCGAGCCCTGGCTCCCCCTCATTCCGGTGGGGGTGGAGGGAGCTCTCGCCCATGACGTGAATGAAGGCGTGTATTCACACACTACATGGGAAGTTAGCGGTGTTTTTCAGTGGGCGGGAATCTGGACCTTCCGCCTGGGGCGGGGGGGGAGCCGCGCGGTCGACGCCGGCACCGCCGCCGGCGACGTCTCCGAGGGATTCACCCTGGCCGGAATCGAGCTCGACCGGCGGAACTCGGTCCTCGTTCCCACCGCGGGCTACCGGCTGGGGCTCACCAGCCGCCGGGGGATCAAGCGCTACACCCCCGCCGGCGACTCGCTCCGGGTGCGGATCGACCGGACCCGTTGGGACGCCGAAGGGGACGGGTACCGGCGGGTGGGCCGGCGCTGGCTGGCCGCGGTCGCCGCCCGCTTCCACTACCTGGAGACCCCCGAGGACTCGCTTCCCCGCTACGACCTGTTCGCGGTCGGCGGGGCGGCTTCCCTCCGGGGCTATCGGGAGGAGCAGTTCCTCACCCCGGGGGCGTTCATCCTCCAGCTGGAGTGGCGGTGGCTCCAGGACGATCGGGGCTCCGCCCTGTACCTCTTCGACGACCTCGGCTTCATCTCGCCGCGGGAGGGGCGGAGCGTCCGCGACACCTTCCACACCTTCCTCATGGGGACCGGGGTGGGGGTCCGCCAGGCCTCGAAGCTCGGCATTCTCGGGGTGGAGTACGGCGTGGCCAAGGGGGAGAACCCCCTCGACGGCCGCATCCATCTCCGGGTGGACGCGGTGTTCTGATCGCGGGCGGAGCGGCGGCTACTTGGGCGAAGCGCCGGACCCGGGTAGCTCCTTCAGCGCCTGCTCGGCCACGTTTCGCACCTGGGGCTCGGAATCGTGCAGGGCCCGCTCGAGCGCCGCGCGGACCGCGGGATCCTCGGGGGCGATCTGGGGGAGCACGCGCACCACCGACGTCCGGACCGCCGCGTCCTTCCCCGTATCCGCCATCCTGATGAGGGCGGGGAGGGCGCTTTCGGCCCCGGGGCCGATCCGCCCCAGGCACACCGCGGTCATCATCACCAGGCTCGGATCGGGATCGTTCAGGACGTCGATCAGGGTGGGGACCGAGGGCGCCGCCCCCGGACCCATCCGGGCCAGTTCCTGGGCCGCGCGCATGCGGTCCATCTGCGCGCCGCTCTTCATGATCTCGGCCAGGGCGGGGCCGGTCCGCTCGTACCCCTCGCCGAGGGTCGCCGCCACGTCCATGGCCCGGTAGCGGGTTCCCCAGTCCGGATCCTTGAAGTCGGCGATCAGCGTGTCCAGGGTGATGTAGGGCACCGCGTCGGAGCCGCTCGTCCACTTCGGCTTCCCGAGCTGGTAGAGGTCCGCGGTCGCCGAAAGCACCCGGCCGGTCCGGGTGCAGTCGTCGGTCCAGAGCACCCCGTCGTGGTCGTAGGCGAACACCAGGTAGACCTCTCCGCCGATGAATTCGGAGCCGCAACCCTCGACGTTCCGGTAGCTCCGGACCCGGAGCGTGTCGGCCTCCCGGCCCTTCCACACCCGCTCGGTCCTGAAGATGTAGTCGAAGACGAGACCGGTGGGAGGGACGGGGGCGGAGAGCGGGATGGGGTCCTTGGACCGAAGGAAGGTCCCGGCGAAGATCGCGGCCGCCTTGTCGATGCAGTCCTTCGCCGGCGGGCGGGGCTCGCCGCCGATGCCGGCGGCCACCGACATCGGGACCGCGCCGAACCGGAGGGCGTCCTGGGTGGAATCGGCTGGGGTTCTGGCGGCACAGTTGCACTGGGCGGCGGCGCGGCCCGGCCCGAGGACGGCCAGGAGGGCGACGACGAGGGCGAGCGATTTCATGATCGAGGATCCTCCCGCGGGCCCTCACCGCGGGGCCCGAGAGAGTGTATCATCACCGCCGGTCGTTCATTCCCGGAGGATGCGCGTTGAGTCGAACGGATCTCGAGAAACGGGTCGAGGAGCTCCGATCCCGGATCCGCCGCGCCGATCACGAGTACTACGCGCTCGCCCGCCCCACCCTCTCCGACCGGGAGTACGACCGGCTGTTCGCGGAACTCGCGGGCCTGGAGGCGGAGCACCCCGAGCTCGGTTCCCTCGATTCTCCCACCCGCCGGGTGGGGGGGGAGCCCCTGGAGGAGTTCCGGACCGTCCGCCACTCGAGCCCCATGCTGAGCCTCGACAACACCTACAACGAGGAGGACCTGGCCGCCTTCGACGAGCGGGTCCGCCGGGGGCTCGGGCTCGGCGCCGACGATCCGCCGGTCACCTACGCGGTCGAGCCCAAGATGGACGGGGTGGCGGTGACCGTGGTGTACGAGGACGGCCGCCTGGCTCTCGGCGCCACCCGGGGGGACGGCGCCCGGGGGGACGACATCACCGCCAACCTCCGCACCGTCCGGTCGATTCCCCTCGTGCTCCAGGACGTGGCCTCGCCCCTCGAGGTGCGGGGCGAGGTCTACATGACCCACGCCGGCTTTCGCCGCCTGAACGACCGGGCCGAGGCCGAGGGGCGGCCGCCCTTCGTGAACCCGCGAAACGCCACCGCGGGAACCCTGAAGCTTCTCGATTCGCGGATCGTGGCCCGCCGGCCCCTCCAGGTCGCCTTCTACAACCTGGTCGACGGGGATCGGCACGGGGTGGGGACCCAGCTCGAGGCCCTTCAGTACCTGGAGCGGATCGGCCTCCCCACCCACGGTGGCCAGAGAGCCGAGGGCCCGGCCGGGCTCATGGAGCGGGTCGCCGAGTGGGAGTCGCGCCGGCGGGATCTCGACTTCGACGTGGACGGGTTGGTGGTCAAGGTGAACACCTTCGCCCTCCACCGGCGGCTGGGGGCGACCAGCCGATTTCCCCGCTGGGCCATCGCCTTCAAGTACGAGGCCGAACAGAAACCGACCCGGCTCCGGGAGATCGTCGTCCAGGTGGGACGCACCGGCGCGGTCACCCCCACCGCGATCCTGGAGCCGGTGTTCGTGAGCGGCACCACGGTGAGCCGAGCCACCCTCCACAACGCCGACGAGATCGAGCGGCTCGACGCGCGGGTCGACGACACGGTGATCGTCGAGAAAGCCGGGGAGATCATCCCCAAGGTAGTGCGGGTGGTGAAGGAGCTCCGCCCGAAGGGGACGAAGCGGTTCGTGTTTCCGACCCGGTGCCCGAGCTGCGGGAGCGAGTTGGTGCGCGAGGAGGGCGAGGTGGCGATCCGCTGCGTGAACCTCGCCTGTCCCGCCCAGCGCGACCGCGCCATCATGCACTACGCCTCCCGGGGGGGCATGGACATCGAGGGGCTGGGAGAGAAGGTGGTGCTGCTCCTCACCGGCGGCGGACTGGTCGAGGACGTGGCGGATCTCTACCGGCTCACGGTGGAGGACCTGGTTCCCCTGGAGCGCATGGGGGAGAAGAGCGCGGAGAACCTGGTGGCGGGCATCGCGGAGAGCCGGGAGCGCGAGCTCTGGCGGTTCCTCTTCGCCCTGGGGATCCCCAACGTGGGGGCCCACGTGGCCCGGGTCCTGGCCCGCCGCTACGGATCGGTGGCGAAGCTGGCCGCCGCGGGGGAGGAAGAGCTGACCGCGGTGAACGAGGTGGGGCCGGTGATCGCGCGGAGCGTGGTTCAGTTCTTCACCCGGCCGGAGAACCGGGAACTCCTGGAACGGCTGGAGCGGGCGGGGGTCCGGATGGAGGCGGAGTCCTCCGGCGCGGGGGAACGGGTGCTGGAAGGGCAGACGGTGGTGGTGACCGGGACCCTGGAACGCTTCGCGCGGGACGAGATCAAGGAGCTGATCGAGGACCTGGGGGGGCACGCCGCCGGGAGCGTCAGCAAGAAGACCTCGTTCGTGGTGGCGGGGGAGTCGCCGGGAAGCAAGAAGGCCAAGGCCGAGAAGCTCGGGGTGCCGGTCCTCTCCGAAGCGGAGTTCCTGAAGCGGATCG
>CAYRIJ010000066.1:0-5388 GCA_964424285.1 uncultured bacterium | reverse complement strand
GATCGGGCGGTCGTGACCCGCCGCCGGTTCGTCCGCGCCGATGCTCCCGTCCGGAAAGCGAGCCGATCGTGACCTACAATGCCGAGCTCATCCCCGATCTCCTGGGGCCGGGAGGCCCCCTGGCCGCCGGGCTCACGCCCTACGAGGACCGCCCCTACCAGCGGGAGCTGGCCCTGGAGGTGGCCCGGCTCCTCGAGGACGGTGGGTATCTCGCCGCCGAGGCGCCCACCGGGATCGGGAAGTCCCTGGGCTACGGTCTCCCCGCCGCGGCCTGGGCCGCCGCCGGTCACGGGCCGGTGGTGATCTCCACCCAGACCAAGGCGCTCCAGACGCAGCTCCTGGAGCTGGAAGCCCCCCGGCTCGCCCTGGCGGTGGGGGGGACCCTGGCGGTGGAGGCGCTCAAGGGGCGGGCCAACTATCTCTGTCGCCGCCGCTACGAGGCGGCATGTGCCGAGGCCTCGGGGGAGGCGACTCAGGCGCTGCTCAACCGGCTACGCCGGTGGGTGGAGACCACCCGAACCGGCGACCTGGCCGAGGCGGGGGAGCGGAACCCCCGCGACCTCCAGTTCCTCCACTCGCGGGTGGCCGGGGATCCGCGCTTCTGCGCCGGGCCGGCCTGCACCCCCCAGTCCGGCTGCTTCTTCAAGGCGGCGCGGGCGCGGGCGGCCAAGGCGGACCTCCTGGTGGTGAACCACGCGCTCCTGGCCATCCATCTCTTCGGTGGGGGGGAACTCCTCCCCACCCATCGGGCGCTCATCGTGGACGAGGCCCACGCCTTCGTCCGGGTGGCGCTGGACCATCTCGGGGTGGGGGTGGGACCGGCGCGGGTGGCCGCGCTGGTGGAGAGCGCCCCGGGCTCCGACGGCATCCTTCCCGAGGCGGCGCGGGACGGGGTGGGGGCCTCGCGCCTCGCCGCGCTCCGCCGTTCGCTCGCCGCCGTGGAGCGCGCGGCGCGCGAGTACTTCGGAAAGAAGAACGGCGGCCGGGGAGCGGGAGACGACCGCCGCCGCTACCGGTCGCCCGAGGATCTGGCCCGGCTCTGCCCCCTCGCCGCCCAGCCGCTCGTGGACGCCCTGGGGACCCTCCACGCCGACGCCCGATCCCTCCAGGGCTTCGTGGAAAACGAAGGCGCAAACGCCGACCCCGAGGGCGCCTTCCTGGTCGAGACCCAGCGTTTCGTCGAGGAGGCCGCGGCGTTCCGCAAGGACCTCGACGATCTCCTCCATCCCGATCCCTCCGACCGCGAGCGGGTGACCTGGAAGGAATGGGGCGCCGACGACACCTTCTCCCTCAATGCCTCGCCCCTGGAGATCGGCGGCCCCCTGGCCGCGGCGCTGGAAGAGGGCCCCGACCGGGTGGTCTTCACCTCGGCCACCCTGGCCGCGGGGAAGGACTTCTCCTACTTCGCCCGCGAGGTGGGGCTCTTCGACCGGCTCCACGCGGTGGCCTACCCCTCTCCGTTCCGGTTCGAGGAGCAGGCGCTGGCGGTGGCGGTCCGCCGCGGTCCCGATCCGCGGGAGCCGGGATGGGCCGAGGCCACCGCGGAAACCCTGGACGCGCTGCTTCGCGATCCGGCGCGGAAGACCATGGCGCTCTTCACCTCCTATCGCGACCTCGATCAGGTCCACGCCGCCCTCACCGGGCGCTCGGGCGGGAAGCGCGCGCGCTACGAGGATCCCTTCGCGGGGTCGGGGGCGCAGATGACCCTGGCCGAGGCCGGGAAGCCCGCGCCGCCGGGACGCGGCGCGACCCGGGAGGGCCGCGAGCCGGACTACCTGGTGCTGGCCCAGGGCTCGGGGGGGACCGCCGCCGATCTGCTCGCGGCCTTCCGGCGGGCGGAGAGGGCGCTCCTCCTGGGGACCGCGAGCTTCTGGGAAGGGGTGGACCTCCCCGGCGACGACCTGGAGGTGCTGGTGATGACCCGGCTCCCCTTCGGGGTTCCCACCGACCCGCGCTACCAGGCCCGCGCCGAGCGGCTGGAGGCGGAGGGGGGGAAACCCTTCATGGATCTCTACCTCCCCGAGGCGGTGCTCCGTTTCAAGCAGGGATTCGGGCGCCTGATCCGCCGACGCTCCGACCGCGGCATCGTGGCCGTGCTCGATCCGCGGTTTCTGGGCAAGGGGTACGGCCGCCGCTTCGCCGACGCCCTGCCCCTTCCGGTCACCGCGGTGGCCGACGGGACCGCCCTGGCCCGGTCCGCGGCCGCGTGGTGGGCGCGATCCGCCGGCTGAGCGGGGGGGCGGCGCGTTCCCGGGCCCGGGTTGGAGGGGCGCGAGGGCTTCGGTAGACTGAGGGCGACCGCCGGATCTCCGGGGCGGTCTTTGCCCCGAGCTCGGGGAAGGAGCCGGAGGGCGGCCCGAGGGAAAGGATGTCCCATGAGCGACGCGACCACCGCGCGCATCGTGCGCGCTCCCCGCGGCACCGCGATCTCCTGCAAGGGCTGGGCCCAGGAGGCGGCGCTCCGGATGATCATGAACAACCTCGACCCCGAGGTGGCCGAGCGCCCCGAGGACCTCGTGGTCTACGGCGGCACCGGTCGCGCCGCCCGGAGCTGGGAGGCCTTCGACGCCATCCTCCGCACCCTGAAGCGCCTCGGGTCCGATGAGACCCTGCTCGTCCAGAGCGGGAAGCCGGTGGCGGTGTTCCGCACCCATCCCGACGCCCCCCGGGTCCTGATCGCCAACTCCAACCTGGTGGGGAAGTGGGCGACCTGGGAGCACTTCCGCGAGCTGGAGCGGAAGGGGCTCATGATGTACGGCCAGATGACCGCGGGGTCCTGGATCTACATCGGGACCCAGGGGATCGTCCAGGGCACCTTCGAGACCTTCGCCGAGGCCTCGCGGCAGCGATGCGGAGGCGACATGAGCGGGCAGGTCCTGTTGACCGCCGGCCTCGGCGGGATGGGCGGCGCCCAGCCCCTGGCGGTGACCATGAACGGGGGAGTGTGCCTGGCGGTGGAGGTGGACGCCGAGCGCATGCGCCGCCGGATCGACACCGGCTATCTGATGGAGTCCACCGAATCGATCGACGACGCGGTGAAGCGGGTGGAGGCGGCGCGGCGGGAGAAGCGCGCGGCCTCGGTGGGGCTGCTCGGGAACGCGGCCGAGGTCCTCCCCGAGCTCTTCCGGCGGGGGTTCCGGCCGGAGTACGTGACCGACCAGACCTCGGCCCACGACGAGCTGAACGGCTACGTTCCCCACGGAATGCCCTACGAGGACGCGCTCGCCCTCCGGGAGTCCGATCCCTCCGCCTACGTGGCGCGCTCGATGGCCTCGATGGCCGAGCACGTCCGGGCCATGCTGGAGTTCCGGGCCGCGGGAGCGGTCGTTTTCGACTATGGAAACAATATTCGCGGCCAGGCCGAAAAAGCCGGGGTGGCGAACGCATTCGACTTCCCCGGGTTCGTTCCCGCCTTCATCCGGCCGCTCTTCTGCCGGGGGAAGGGTCCGTTTCGCTGGGTGGCCCTCTCCGGCGATCCCGAGGACATCCGCGTCACCGACGAGGCGCTCCTGGCCGCCTTCCCCGAAGACGAGGTGCTCGCCCGGTGGCTCCCCCTGGCCGCCGAGCACGTGCGCTTCCAGGGCCTCCCCTCCCGGATCTGCTGGCTGGGGTACGGCGAGCGGGCCAAGGCCGGTCTCCTGTTCAACGACCTGGTGAAGAGCGGGCGGGTGAAGGCGCCGATCGTGATCGGGCGCGACCATCTCGACACCGGTTCGGTGGCCAGCCCCTACCGCGAGACCGAGGCCATGCTGGACGGCACCGACGCGGTGGCCGACTGGCCGATCCTGAACGCCCTTCTCAACACCGCTTCCGGGGCGACCTGGGTGTCGTTCCACCACGGCGGGGGCGTGGGGATGGGGCTCTCCCTCCACGCCGGGATGGTGATCGTGGCCGACGGCACCCCCGAGGCCGCGGCGCGCCTGGAGCGGGTGCTCACCAACGATCCGGGGACCGGGGTGGTGCGCCATGCCGACGCCGGCTACGAGGAGGCGCGCCGGGTGGCCCGGGCCAAGGGCATCCGCATGCCGATGGCGGAGGGGTAGGGCCTTGGCGACCGACCTCCTGGTCACCGGCATCGGCGAGCTCTGCCGGATGGGTCCCGGCCCCGGCCCCCAGGCCGGCCCCGCCCAGGGGGATGTGGGCGCGGTTTCCGGCGCCGCGCTGGCCGTGGCGGGGGGAAAGATCGTCGCCGCGGGGCCTCGGGACGACGTGCTCCGGGCGGCGGGAAACCCGGAACGCATCCTGGACGTCGGCGGGGCGGTGGTTCTCCCCGGCTGGGTGGACGCCCACACCCACCTCCTCTTCGCGGGCACCCGCGAGGACGAGTTCGCCATGCGGATCCAGGGCCGGACCTACCAGGAGATCGCCGCCGCGGGAGGCGGAATCCACGCCAGCGTCCGCCACTTCCGCGAAGCGACGGACGAGGCGATCCTGGAGCGCGCCCGGAAGAACCTGGACCTGGCCCTCGCCCTCGGCACCACCACCATGGAGGTGAAGAGCGGGTACGGCCTGGGGGTGGATGAAGAGCTCCGTGCCCTCCGGCTCATCCGCCGGCTCAAGGACGAGCACTCCGTGGACGTCGTCCCCACCTTCCTCGGGGCGCACGAGATCCCCGCGGAGTGGAAACACGACCGGGCGGGATACGTGAAGCTGGTGGCCGGGACCATGATCCCCCGGGTGGCCGAAGCGGGGCTGGCCGAGTTCACCGACGTCTTCTGCGAGGAGGGGGTCTTCACCCCCGCGGAGAGCCGGGTGGTGCTGGAAGCGGCCCGGGCCCACGGGATGAAGCTCAAGCTCCACGCCGACGAGTTCGGGGACACCGGCGGCTCGCGCCTGGCCGCGGAGCTCGGCGCGGTGAGCGCGGACCATCTGCACGGCACGCCCCCCGAGGCAGCCCGGGCCCTGGCCGCGGCGGGGACGGTGGGGGTGCTCCTCCCCGGGACGTCCTTCTTCCTGAACCTGGCCGCGAAGGCGCCGGCCCGGCGGATGGTAGAGGCCAGGCTCCCCCTGGCGGTGGCCACCGACTTCAACCCCGGGTCCTCCATGTCCCAGAGCATGCCGCTCATGGTCACCCTGGCCGCGGTGGCGCTCCGGCTCGATCCCGAGGAGGCCCTGGTGGCGGCCACCGCGAACGGCGCCGCGGCGCTGGCCCGGGCCGACCGGGTCGGCCGCCTCCGGCCCGGCTACCGGGCGGACTTCCAGGTGCTCGACGTCCCCTCCCACCGGATCCTTCCCTACCACTACGGGGTCTCCCACGTGCGCGCCGTCTTCCGGGAGGGGAGACAGGTGGCGGGAGCCCCGCTGGTCTGACCCCGGCCGGCCCGGTGGCTGACCTCAGCCGGCCGGCCTCCTCAGGGGCTCGCCAAATGCCCCCCCCGCACCGGATTC
>CAYRIJ010000065.1:0-15868 GCA_964424285.1 uncultured bacterium | reverse complement strand
AGGCTGCTCAGGTTCATCAGCCCCTCCCCCTCGCTCTTGGGAGGGAAAAGGGTGGTCATCGCGGTGAATCTTGGGGTCATGAGGAACGTGGCTCCCAGGGCCAACAAGCTCACCACCAGCGTGTTCAGGATGATGAACCGCCGCCGCTTGATGAGGATCAGGAGGAGATCCGAGAGGTCTCCGCGCTTCTCAGTCATCGCCCGGCCCTCATGCGCAGCCTCACTTGGAGGCCTGGTTGATCACGAGCACGATGGTCGCGATCTGAGCCGCCACCCCGAGCACGTCGCGGAAGATCTCCCAACGCGACCGAGTCAGGCCCGGCTTCTGGGGCACGAAGAGGATGTCCCCGTCCTCGATGGTGTCCGCCTTGGCCGCGTCGGTGGACGATCCCGCCTCGCCGCGGACCAGCCGGGTTCGCGAGCGGTCGGCGTCCTTGACCGTCCCCCCGGCCGCGTCCAGGTATTCGGCGTAGTCCCAGCCCGGCTCCCGCGGGTAGAGCCCCGGCCGGGCCACCAGCCCGGTCACCCGGACGACGCCCGAGGCCCGGGGCACCACGATCCGATCTCCGTCCATGAGCAGCGGGTTCACGTCGCCGTCCAGGTCCATGGTCATGCGGGTCGCGTCCGGGGAGAGGCCCAGGTGCAGGCGGCCGGCCTCGGGACGGTCATAGGCGAAGGAGGCGGGCAGGGAGCCCGGAAGCGCGGTGGGCAACGCGCTGTCGGGAAGGGCCCCGCGCAGCAGGGTCACCCGCGAGGCCTGGGCCCCCGCCAGGAGCCCCCCGGCGGCGGCGATCGCGTCATGGAGCCGGGTCGCCCCGACCAGGATCGGAACCCGGCCCGGGTGCCGCACCTCGCCGGCGACCAGGACCGCGGCGGCCTGGTGGAAGCGGGGGAGGGGGCGCACGAAGAGCCGATCACCGTTCATGAGGACCACGTCGCTCGCGCCCGGAAGCACCCGTCCGAGCGGAACCGACAGGGTGTCGAAAGCGTCGCCCGGGCCGCCGGGCCGGAACCGGGCCAGGATCGCCCGGGTGGAGTCGGCGTCGGGACGGATCCCGATCCAGCCCAACACGCCGGCCAGGGTATCTCCGTCCCGGAGATCCCAGGTGCCGGGGTGTTCCACCGCGCCGGATACGCTGAAGGTCACGGTGCGGCTCGGCACCACGATCCGGTCGCCGTCGGTCAGGAACGGATTGGCGTCGGTATCGCCGGCGAGGTGGAATGCGGCCAGGTCGACGGTGATCGGGGTGGATCGATCCCGGCGAAGAATGCGGATTCCGCGGACCGAGGCGCTGTCCACGGTCCCGCCCGCCCGGGCCACCGCCTCCGAGGCCCGGGTCACCGCGGTGGCGGGATAGGCTCCCGGCTTGGGCACCGCGCCCAGCACGTACACCTTGAACGTGCGGAGGCCCCAGAGCCGGACCTGGACCGGGGTCTTTCGCAGGACCTCGGCCAGCGCGGTTCGGATCTTTTGGCGGCCCTCGGCCAGGGTCAACCCGCCGACCGGAACCGAGCCGTAGTCCCCCAGGCTCACCCATCCTTCGGGGTCGACCGTCGGGGTGAGGGTGAAGTTGGTGGGTCCGGAGGCTTCGACGCGGAAGCGGTCTCCGGGGCCGAGGACGTAGGCCTCCGGATCCACCGCGCCCTCGAGGAGCGATCCGCCGAAGACGGCCTCCTCGGTCGCGGAAGGGGTGGACGACGTCGTCTGGAACTGCCGCAGAAGGTCCTCGGGGATCGGTGGGGCGGCCCCCGCCGGGAGCGGGAGAACCGGAAGCGCGAGGGAGAGGAATAGCGCGAGCGCGAACCCCACCGGGGCCCAGCGTCTCGTCTTCCGGGTCGGTGATGAGTCCGGGGCTAGAGACAACGGACGCGCATGCTCCTCACGAGTGACCGTGCGATGCCGGGTGACGGCGAACCTCCTGAAGCCTCTCCGGCATTCAAGTGCGAGAACGCTAACAGGGGGTCATTACCCCTGCAAGCAGAAACTCTGATTGACGATACGCGACCGGCGGGCCGTTTTGGAACCGGGGTGCGGCAACGTAACCGGAGCCGGCTTGGATCGTCCAACCACGGTAGACCGGGCCTTGTCCGGGAGAAGGGTAGCGTCTCGCCCCGGGGCTAAAGCCCGTGGGTGAAATCGCCGATGACCGGCGTGGAGGAGGAAGGAACGGGGAGCCCCGTCGAACCCGGCCATTCTTGACAGGTTCCCGAACCCCTCCCTATAGTCGCTTTGTTCCTGGAGACTCGTCTCCTTGGTGAACGCCAGCCCAAAGCCAGAAAAGAGAGCGTGTGATCTGAACCTGGGTACGTGAAAGACGACGAGGCCCGACCTCGAGAGTCAGCCCGCCGCGGGAAAGCCCGGAAGGCGGCAATCGGTCCCAAGGCCCCGCGCGGGGCGTGAACACACTTTCTCAAGCTTTCAGCGTGGCGTTGATCGCCGTGGAGGCGCGGTGGAACTCTCCCTGACATACGGCTCGACCCTGGTCGCCGGATTTCTTCTGGCCCTCATCCTCACCCCGCTGAGCCGTTTCCTGGCCCTGAGCGCCGGGTTCATCGACTATCCGCGGCAGGATCGCGTCCATCGCCGTCCCACCCCGTTCCTGGGGGGGCTCGCGGTGGCCCTCTCCGCCGGCCTCGCCTTCGTCCTCATCACCCCGCACGTTCCGCTCCTTTCGGATCTCTGGGGGCAGGGGCTCCTTCCCCGGGCCGCGGTCCCGATGACCCTCTTCTTCGCCTCCGCCGCCCTGGTGCTGGGGCTGATCGACGACCGGTTCGAGCTTTCCCCCAGCCAGAAGCTGGCCGGCCAGCTCGCCATCTCGATCGCCTTCCTGATTCCGGTCATGCCCTACGGCCCCACGATCAAGCTCCTCCTCTGGCCGGTGGGGATGCTGTGGATGGTGGGGCTCCTGAACGCGTTCAACCTTCTGGACAACATGGACGGCGTCCTGGGCGGGGTGGGGAGCATCATGGGGCTGTTCATGGGAGCGGCCGCGCTCAAGCTCGGCCGTCCCGATCTGGCCGCCCTGGCCCTGGCCGGCGGCGGGGCCTCCCTGGGATTTCTCTGCTTCAACTTTCCCCCGGCCACGATCTTCCTCGGCGACGCCGGCGCGTTCTTCATCGGGACGCTCCTGGCCGGGGTGGGCTGGCAGCTCGGCGGCTCGGAGTTCCTGAGCCTCGGCTCGAGCGCCGCCGCGGTGGTGCTGATCCTTTCCTACCCCATCTTCGACGTCACCTTCGTCACCGTGACCCGCTTCCTGGAGCACCGTCCCATCCACGTGGGGGGGATCGATCACAGCACCCACCGGCTCCACGTGCTGTTCGGCCAGGGGAGGCGCGCGCTCTGGACGGTCTACGGGCTGAACGCCCTGTGCGGGCTGGCCGGGCTGGTGGCGCTGGGGTCCGCCCCCCCCGTGGCCTGGACCCTGGTGGCGGTGGCGGTCTGCCTCTACGCGAGCCTGGGGGTCATGCTGGCCCGGGTCCCCGTCCGCTCCCGGAAGTTCCTCACCGTGTTCCTGAAGAGCGAGCCCCTGACCGAGCGCGACGTGGCCTGATTCCGGGCCCCGCTCTCCCGCCGCCCGCCCGGGGGGGATAGGGCGCCCGGGAAGCCCCGACCGCCGCGCCCCCCGCGCCGAGGCCTCGGCGCCCCCTTGCCCCTTTGGCAACCCGTTGGTACCTTGACCCTGTCGATCCGGCAATTGCGGAGGGCCGAGTCCGCATTCGCTCCCCGATCATCCGGGGGGGAGCGCGGGACCGTAATCGCATTTGTGCTCTCATTCGAATCGATCATCAATCTGAAAGGAGTCCCCCCGATGCGAGGTTTGAAACCTCTTCTTCTGATACTCACCGTGGGCGCCATGGCCGTCGCGGCCGTGGGCTGCGAGGACAACCCCATCCGCCCCTCGGATGAGCTGGCCCCGCCCACCAACCTGACCATGGTGAACGGCGCCACCTCGGTGATGCTGACCTGGAACGCCAGCCCCTTCGAGTCCTCGAGCCGGTTCAAGGGCTACAACGTCTACGTGGACACGGTGTCCATCGCCGGAGTCACCGACACCACCACCGCGGGGTTCCTCCAGGCGCGCCAGGCCAACTCCAGCGTCGTCACCGGACACACCTTCACCGTGGATCGCCTCCACAGCGGCGCGTCCCTGGTGCAGGGGCGGAAGTACTACATCCACGTCCGCACCATTCGCGAGGACGACCGGGTGAGCATCGCGTCCAACGAACTCCTGACCTCGCCCCGTCCGGAGGGTGACAACGGGTCGGTCATCGCCGACCTCATGTACGACTTCTCGCTTGTCACCGTCACTCCCAGCGCTTTCGGCTGGGACCGGTCGAACGGGACCGGGCTGGACTACACCACCAGCCAGTCGAACCAGAACATGATCGATTTCTTCATGGCCGAGAAGCCCAACTCCACGGACAACGGAAGCCAGTTCGTGAGCCCGGCCCAGCTTGCCCAGATCACCTGGCCGGTGGAGCACCGGACCCTGTTCAAGGACCTGGGCGCGGGCGTGACGGCGTGGAACACCGCGGTGGCGCCCGACACCGCGAGCATGGCCCAGACCGTGGACGTCGTGCTCGACCACAGCTACGCCCTCCATCTCTTCGACGGGCACTGGGTGAAGATCCGGGTGACCGAGTTCACCAAGAACGTGAGCGTGGCCAAGACCGGAGGCGGCACGGTGGCGCTCAACCGGATCAAGTTCACCTACGCGTTTCAGCTGATCGACGACTTCGGCCGGTTCAAGCCGATCCCGAATCCGGATCTCTAGACCGGATCGGTCGGAGTTCGACTCGCGGCGGGAGGGCCCACGGGCCCTCCCGCCTTTTCATACCCCGGGAATTCGCCCGAAATTGACCCTCCGGAGGCCCTGTGATACCGTGGCCGGCCACCGTGACCGGGCCCGGGGATGACCCGGGTCCGGGGGCGCCGACCCACTTCGAGGAACCGATGCTCGATCCCAAGCTCATCCGCAGCGAACCCGACCGGGTGAAGGAAGCGGCCCGGGCCAAGAACCAATCCAACGCCGACGTCGACCGCTGGCTCGCCCTGGACGCGGAGCGCCGGGAACGGGTGACCCTGGTCGAGGAGCTGAAGGCGGAGCGGAACACCGCGAGCCGGGAGATCGGCGCGCTCATGAAGGCGGGGGGGAACGCCTCGGCCCAGCAGGAGCGCGTGCGGGAGATGGGGGAGGAGATCCGCCGCCTCGACGACCGGATCCGGGAAACCGACGAGGCGATGGACGACCTGGCCCAGTGGTTCCCGAACCTTCCCCACGAAAGCGTCCCCCGGGGGGACGAGAGCATGAATCAGGTCCTACGCACCTGGGGCGAGCCGGTGAAGCACGCCTTCCCCGCGCGGCCCCACGACGTTCTCGGCGCCGCCCTCGGTCTCTTCGACTTCGAGAAGGCCACCCGCATGAGCGGGTCGGGGTTCGCGGTGTTCACCGGCATGGGGGCCCGGCTGGAGCGGGCGCTCATCCAGTTCATGCTCGATCTCCACACCACGGAGCACGGCTACACCGAGGTCTCGACGCCCTACCTGGTGAAGCCGGAGAGCGCCCGGGGCACCGGCCAGCTCCCCAAGCTGGCCGAGGACATGTACCGCACCGACGTGGACGGGCTCTACCTGATCCCCACCGCCGAGGTGAGCATCACCAACCTCTACGCCGGGGACACCCTCCGCGAGGAGGACCTCCCGATCCGCCACGTGGGCTACTCGCCCTGCTTCCGGCGCGAGGCCGGCTCCTACGGGAAGGAGACCAAGGGCCTCACCCGGATCCACCAGTTCGACAAGGTCGAGATGGTGAGGTTCGTTCCCCCCGGCCGCTCCTACGACGAGCTGGAGACCCTGATCGGGAACGCCGAGGAAGTGCTCCGCCGCCTGGGCCTGGCCTACCGGGTGGTGGTGCTGGCCAGCGGCGACCTCTCCTTCGCCGCGGCCAAGTGCTGCGATCTGGAGGTCTGGGCCCCCGGGGCCGGCCGCTGGCTCGAGGTCTCCTCCTGCTCCAACTTCGAGGACTTCCAGGCCCGTCGGGCGGGAATCCGGATGAAGCCGGCCGGCGGCGGGAAGGCGGTCTATCCCCACACCCTGAACGGCTCGGGGCTGGCGCTGCCGCGCACGGTGATCGCGCTTCTCGAGACCCACCAGACCGAACGGGGCACGGTCGTCGTCCCCGAGCCCCTGCGGCCCTACCTGGGGGGCCTCGCGGAACTGGGATGAAACCCCGCGCGCCGAAGCGCCTCGGCGCCGTCCGCCTGTCCCCGCCGGTCTTCCTCCGGGTGTACCTCCTGGTGGGGGCGGTGGCCCTCGCCGTCGCCCTGCTCCTCTACTTCCATAGCCTCGCGTTGCGCGTCGAAGACCAGACCGAGGCGATGAGCGACCTGGTCACCCACGTCATCGCCTTCACCACCCTGGCGGTCAAGGAGTCCCCCGACTCCCTGGCCCAGGACCAGTTCCAGGCGGTCATCCGCTCCCTCAACTTCCCGGTGGTGGTGACCGACGTGAACGGGCTCCCCCTGGCCTGGAACAAACGGGTGGGGGCCGAGACCATGAGCATCGACCAGATCCTGTCCGAGGACGTCGATCATCCCAGCCCGCCCCTGGCCCGCGTCTTCGCCGCGACCCGGAGCATGGACCGGCGCCATCCCCCGGTCCCCATGTTCACCCCGGGCACCCAGACCCCGCTCCTCTACCTCCACTACGGCCCGACCCCCCTGGTGGAGGAACTCCGGCTGATCCCCATCGTGACCATCCTGGTGGCCGCCCTGTTCGGGATCGTGGGGCTTCTCATGCTCCGGAGCCTGAAGCGGGCGGAGCAGGGGTTCATCTGGGCGGGGATGGCCAAGGAGACCGCCCACCAGATGGGAACGCCGCTGTCCTCGCTCATGGGGTGGATGGAGGTGCTGAAGGACGAGGCCCGGGTGGAGGAGAGCGAGGCGATCGTGCCCCGCGATCTCTACGAGGAGATCGTGAGGGAGATCGGCCGCGACGCCGAGCGGCTGAACCGGGTGGCCGCCCGCTTCAGCCAGATCGGTTCCCGCCCCCGGCTCGAGCGGGGGTCGATCGAGCCGGTGGTCCAAAGCACGGTGGACTACTTCCGCCGCCGTTTCCCGCGGCAGGTGGAGCTTCGGCTGGAGATCGAGCCCGGCCTTCCCGAGGCCGCGCTCAACCAGGAGCTGATCGGCTGGGTGCTGGAGAACCTGCTCAAGAACGCCCTGAACGCGGTGGACAAGGAGGCGGGGACGGTGGACGTCCGGGTGCGCCCCCTTCCCGGAGCCGGGGGGATCGCGGTGAGCGTCCGGGACAACGGCCGGGGGGTGAACGCCGGCCTGGAGCGCCAGATCTTCCGGCCCGGGGTGAGCACCCGCCAGCGGGGCTGGGGGCTCGGCCTTCCCCTCTCCCGCCGGATCGTGGAGGAGTACCACCGGGGCCGCCTCGACCTCACCTGGTCCGAGCCGGGGGCGGGGGCGGAGTTCACGGTGATCCTGCCCGCCGCGCCGAAAGGGGCCTAGGCGCCCCCACCCGGATCCGCGCGACGCCGGGAAGCGCCCGCGGGGGGGATCCGGCGGCCGCCCCCTCCACGGTGGACCGGGCGCCCCGCGACCGCGTATCATTGAACTCCACCCATGAAATCTTGATACACCCCGTCCGGCACGATCAGAACCAGGCATCGCATTTTCCCCGCAACCCGTCAGGTGGTGACCCGATGTCCGAGACCAAACGCCGCGTTCTCTGGGCCGACGACGAGATCGATCTCCTGAAGCCGCACATCCGCTTCCTGGAAGGGAAGGGGTACGAGGTGGTCGCGGTCAGCAACGGCGAGGACGCCCTGGCCCGGGTGAAGGAGGAGTCCTTCGACGTGGTGCTTCTGGACGAGATGATGCCGGGGATGGGAGGTCTGGCCACCCTGGAGGCGATCCAGGACGTGGACGCCGCGGTCCCGGTGGTGCTGGTCACCAAGAGCGAGGAGGAGACCCTGATGGAGGAGGCCATCGGGCTTCGCATCCGGGACTACCTGGTGAAGCCGGTCCACCCGAGCCAGGTCCTCCTCACCATCAAGCGGGTGACCGAGGGGACCAAGCTCCAGGAGGGCCGGTTCACCCGGGACTACGTGGGGGAGTTCAATCGCCTCCAGCAGCGCCGGATGGAGCCCCTCGACCGCGACGATTGGCTGGAGATCTACCGCAAGGTGTGCGAGCTGGAGCTGGAGCTGTTCTCGATCGAGGACGTGGGGCTTCGCCAGGCCCACCTCGACATGAAGCGGGAGATGGACCGCGAGTTCGCCCGCTTCATCGAGAGCCAGTATCCGGGGTGGGTGGCGGCCCAGCCCGACCAGCGCCCCGCTCTCTCCTGCGACATCCTCCCCCGCTTCGTGGCCCCGGAGCTGGCCGAAGGGCGATCGGTCTACCTGATCGTCCTGGACTGCATGCGGCTCGACCAGTGGCTGGCGCTCAAGCCCCACGTGGAGCCGCTCTTCCGCGCCGAGCAGCACCTCTACTACTCGGTCCTCCCCTCCGCCACGCCCTACTCCCGGAACGCGATGTTCTCGGGGATGCTTCCCGCCGAGCTGGCCCGCCGCCACCCGGACCGGTGGGAGGAGCGCCCGGGCCCGGGGAAGGGGCGGAACCGCTTCGAGGAGGAGTTCCTGGCCGAGCATCTGGCCCGGCTGGGTCACGGCGGGCTGAACTTCAAGTACCACCGGGTGTTCACCGAGCAGGAAGAGCAGGCGCTTCGCCGCCAGATCTCCACCTATTCGGGGATCCCCTTCGTCACCTTCGTGTTCAACTTCCTGGACCAGCTCACCCACGGCCGCTCCGAGAGCCGGGTGCTCCGGGAGCTGGCCCCCGACGAGGCCGCGTTCCGCTCGCTCCTCGAGTCGTGGTACAGCCATTCGGTGCTGGCCGACGTGCTGAAGCACGTGTCCGGACAGAACGCCACCGTGATCCTCACCAGCGATCACGGCGCGGTCCAGGCCCGCCGCTCCACCCTGGTGTACGGGAACCGGGAGACCAGCACCAACCTCCGCCACAAGCACGGGGTGAACCTCCGCGGCGAGGACAAGGAAGCGATCCTGATCAGGAAGCCCGAGGAGTGGGGGCTTCCCGACGACTTCCTCAACAAGAACTACATCCTGGCCCGGGAGGACTACTACTTCGTCTACCCGACCAACTTCCATGAGTACGAGCGCCTGTACAAGAACTCCTTCCAGCACGGCGGCGTGACCATGGAGGAGGTGATTCTCCCCTGCGTGATCCTGAGACCGCGCTAGGCGGGCGGTCGTTCGCGGTGACCAGCGACGGCCCCGGCCGGACCGAGGCCGTCGGCGAGGCCTGGGGCCGGGTCCTCGCCGCCGGCGACGTGCTCCTCCTCCAGGGCGATCTGGGGGCGGGGAAGACCACCCTGGTCCGGGGCCTGGCCCGGGGCCTGGGGGTGGAGCACGGCGTCAAGAGCCCGACCTTCGCCCTCCTCCTCACCTATCCCGGCCGGCTCCCCCTCCACCACCTCGACCTCTACCGGGTCGGCGAGCTCCGGGACGTGGAGGAGCTGGGGGTGGACGACCTCTTCGACGGCCCCGGGGTCACGGTGGTGGAATGGGGCGAGCGGGTCGGCCCCCTGGCCCCCGAGGCCGCGGTGACCGTCCGGTTCGAGGAGCCGGGTCCCGAGACCCGGCGCCTGGTGATCCGGGGTTCCGGCGGGCTGGTCGGGCGTCTGGCCGGCGCGGTGGGCGCGACGCCGGAGGAGGCGCGGTGAGCCGGCTGATCCTGGGGATCGACACCGCGTCGGGCCGCGGGGGGGTGGCGCTGTTGGGGGCGGGGGAGGAGCCTCGGACCCGCGATCTGGGCGAACGGGGGCGGCACGCCGAGGCGGTGGTTCCCGCCGTGCTCGCGTTGCTCGGGGAGGCGGAACGTGGGGTCGACGAACTGGAGCTGGTGGCGGTGAACGTGGGTCCGGGGTCGTTCACCGGGATCCGGGTGGGGGTGGCCGCCGCCCTGGGACTTTCCAGCGCCTCGGGGATCCCGGCCGCGGGTGTGGGGTGCCTCGACATCCTCGCCCGTGCCTGCTACGATGCAACGTCACCCCCCATAGGGGCTTACATCGTTTCCGCCGCCGATGTCCGGCGCGGGGAGGTCGTCCTCGCGCGGTACCGGGTGGGTCCGGAGGGCCCGGCCCCCGAGGAGGCGGAGCATCTGGTTCGGGTTTCGGAGCCGGGTCCGCCGCCGCCGCCGGGGAGTCTCCTCGCCGGGGACGGCGGGGAGCGGTTGTGGCCGGAGGACGGACCGGCCCGTTGCGTCCCCGAGGGCGCGGCGCGGGCGATCGCCGCGGCGAGGCTCGGGGAACGGGCCCTGGCCGACGGGACCCGGGAGGCGCCGGTTCCGCGGTACGCGCGCGCCGCGGACGCCCGGCCGCGACGAAGGTGAGCACGACCGAGCTCCTGACCCGGCGCATGCGGTTTTCGGACCTGGAGGCGGTGGCCCGCCTGGAGCGGACGATCTTTCCCGACCCCTGGTCCGAGGCGTCCTTCCGCCACGAGGTGGAGGGAGGGAGCGCGAGCTGGCCCCGGGTGGCGGTGGAGGGCCCCGACGGGGAGGTCATGGCCTACATGGTGGCGTGGTTCGTGGCCGACGAGGCCCACCTGGCCAACCTGGCCGTGGCGCCCTGGGGACGCCGGCGGGGGTTGGCGGAGCGGTTGCTCGCGGAGCTGGTGGACGAGGCGCGCCGGCGGGACTCGGTGCGGATCCTCCTGGAAGTGCGACGATCGAACCGGGAGGCCCAGGCGCTCTATCTCAAGAACGGTTTCTACACGTTCGATGTGCGGAAAGGTTATTACCGGGACAACCGCGAGGATGCCCTGGTCATGGTGAGGCCGCTGGAGGAGCGGGGATGGATCCCGCCCTGGAAAGGGAAGCGCGACTGATGTCCTGGCTGAAACGCGAGAACACGCGCCCCCAGGGCGGAGGCTCCCGCGAGCTTCCCGACGGGTTGTGGGTCAAGTGCGAGGGCTGCGGGGAGATCCTCTACTTCAAGGAGCTGGAGCGGAACCTCCACGTCTGCCCGAAGTGCGGGTTCCATTTCCGGATCGGGGCCCGCCGCTACACCGAGATCCTGCTCGACGAGGGGAGCTTCCAGGAGATCGACGCCGGGGTGGTCTCCGTCGATCCCCTGGGTTTCAAGGACTCCAAGCGCTACACCGATCGCCTGGCCGATGCCCGCCGGAAGACCGGCCTGGGCGAGGCCATCCTCACCGGGACCGGGACCCTGGAGGGGCTCCCGGTGGTGCTGGGTGCCATGGACTTCAGCTTCATCGGGGGGAGCATGGCCAGCGCGGTGGGGGAGAAGATCGCCCGGGCCACCCGGCGGTGCCTCGAGAATCGGACCCCCCTCATCCTGGTCTCGGCCTCGGGCGGCGCCCGCATGATGGAAGGGATCCTGTCCCTCATGCAGATGGCCAAGACCAGCGTGCTCCTGGCCCGCATGCTCGACCGGCGGATCCCCTACATCTCGATCCTCACCGACCCCACCACCGGCGGGGTCACCGCGAGCTTCGCCCAGCTCGGCGACGTGATCCTGGCCGAGCCCGGAGCGCTGATCGGTTTCGCCGGTCCCCGGGTCATCCGGGAGACGGTGGCCCAGGAGCTTCCCCCCGGATTCCAACGGTCGGAGTTCCTCCTCCAGCACGGGTTCGTGGACCGGATCACCCCGCGCTCGGAGCTGCGCGCCACCACCGCGTTGATTCTCAAGACGTTCGCCGACGGGCTCCGCTCCAAGCCGGGGCTCGCCTTGGCCGAGCCGGCGGCCGCGGCTCCGGTCGAGCGCCGGAGACCGGGGGGCGGCAACGGGCTTCCCCCGGGTCCGGACCCGGAGGCCCCCGACGGCGGGCGGAACGCCGCGGAGGCCGAAGTCGATTCCCATTCCCGAGATTCCTAGGAGGCAACGTGGCAGGGGTGCGTTTCGAGAACGTGACCAAGGTCTACCCCGGCGGGGTGACGGCGGTGAAGAACGCCAGCCTGGACGTCCAGGACAAGGAGCTGATGGTGCTGGTGGGCCCCTCGGGGTGCGGCAAGTCCACGCTGCTCCGGATGGTGGCGGGACTCGAGGAGGTCACCTCGGGAAAGCTCCTGATCGCCGACCGGGTGGTGAACGACGTCGCCCCCAAGGATCGCGACATCGCCATGGTCTTCCAGTCCTACGCCCTCTATCCCCACATGACGGTGCGGGACAACATGGGCTTCGGGCTGAAGCTCCGCAAGTTCAAGAAGGATGAGATCACCCGCCGGGTGGATCAGGCGGCGGAGCTGCTGGGGCTCACCGCCTACCTGGACCGGAAGCCCAAGGCGCTCTCCGGCGGCCAGCGCCAGCGCGTGGCCCTGGGACGGGCCATCGTGCGCCAGCCCGCGGTGTTCCTCTTCGACGAGCCGCTCTCGAACCTGGACGCGGCGCTCCGGGTCCAGATGCGGACCGAGATCTCCAAGCTGCATCACGACCTCGACGCCACCATGATCTACGTCACCCACGACCAGGTGGAGGCCATGACCATGGCCGACCGGATCGCGGTGGTGAAGGACGGAGTGCTCCAGCAGGTGGCCCCGCCGCTCACCCTCTACAACGATCCGGTGAACCGCTTCGTGGCCTCGTTCATCGGCTCCCCGGCCATGAACTTCGTGGAGGGGAAGCTCGAGGACGGGGCCTTCGTGGGCGCGGATTTCACCGCCCCCCTGGTCGACCGGTTGGCCCCGGCCCGGTCCCGCACCGGCCCCGCGGTCCTGGGCATCCGTCCCGAGGACCTGGAGCTGGTCGGCGAGGCCGACGGGAGCGACGGGGGGCCGGGCACGGTGATCGTGACCGCCCGGGTGGTGGAGCCGATGGGGAACGAGATCTTCCTGCACAGCGACTTCGAGGGGGGCTACCTCCTGGCCCGGATCGGCCCCCAGATCCTCCCGAAGATCGGGATCCGCTACCGGTTGAAGCTCGACTCGGGGCGCGCCCACCTCTTCGATCCGGTCAGCGGGGCCAGCCTGCTCCACCACGACCCCGTCGCGGCGGAGGCCTGAGGGTGGCCGCACGTCGTATCTTCGGCGTGGACGTGGGCGGGACGGGGATCAAGCTGGGGGCGGTGGAGATCGACCAGACCGCCCGCCTGGCCGCTTCCGACGAGATCCACAACCACGCCGAGCGCGATCGCGAAGCGGTCCTGGACGAGGTGGCGGAGAAGCTCCGCGCGCTCCTCGGCCGGGCGGGATGGGAGAAGGCGGAAGGGGTGGGGGCCGGTTGCGCGGGGCTGGTGAATCGCGACGAGGGGCTGGTGCAGTTCTCCCCCAACCTCCCCAGGTGGGAGAACTTCGCCCTCGGAGACGCCCTGAGCGATCGCCTCGGGCTCCCCGCCCGGGTGGACAACGACGTCAACACCTTCTCCCTGGCCGAGTGGCGATGGGGGGCGGGGGAGCGGCTCCCTCACGTGCTGTTTCTCACCCTGGGAACCGGCATCGGCGGGGGCTTCATCGTGGACGGCGAGCTGGTCCGCGGAGCCGACGGTTTCGCCGGCGAGCCCGGCCACACCACCCTGGTCCTGGACGGCATCGAGTGCACCTGCGGGAACCGCGGCTGCGCGGAGCGGTATGTAGGGAACAAGGACATCGTGAAGGCGGCGAGACGGCATCCGGGATTCGCCCGGGACGCGCTCCTCTCCGGGGCCGACCCCCTCACCCCGGAGGTCCTGACCGAAGCCGCCCACCAGGGGAGCCGGGTGGCCCGGGAGGTGATGGAGAACGTGGGACATGCCCTGGGCGGTCTGCTGGTGACCCTGGTCAACATCTTCAATCCCCGGCGGGTGGTGATCGGCGGCGGGGTGGCGCAGGCGGGGGCGCTCCTCTTCGATCCCGCCCGCGAGCACCTGATGCGGCGGTCTCTGGTGGCCCGGCAGTCGCCCCCGGAGATCCTCCCCGCGGGACTCGGAACCGATGCAGGGCTTCTGGGGTCGGCGGCGCTCCTCCTGGAGGACTCCACCACGACCGCGCATTGACATGAGCACGACCACCGGGGCGGGGCCGTCGCCGGCCGGCCGTTTCAGGTTCGGGCCGGTACCCGGCCGGGTAGGGATCGTGCTGCTCCTTGCGGTCCTGGGGGGGTGCGCGTGGTTCCGCGAACCCCTGGGCGCCGCCCCCACCGCCGCGTCCCGCGCTTCCGGCTCCGTGACGGCCGGGGCCGCGACCGACTCCACCGGCGCGCTCACCGGCGGATGGACCGTCGACTCCACCGGGGCGATCGTGGTCGGCGCGGGACCGGCTCCGGGGCTTGCCGCCGCCGCGCCGGAGAGCGCGGGCCGGGCCCCGTCCAGGGGCGTTCCGGCGGCGCCGGACACGTCGTCGTCGCCCGGCGTCGCCCCGCCGGTCACCGTGGCCGCGCCCGGGACCACCGGCGCCTCGGGCGCTCCGCCGACCGCGGCCTCCGCCCCCTAAACAGCGGCCGTCGCGGGGGGCGCGCCGAAGGCCCCCGCGGTCCCCGACACCTCGACCGTTCCCCCCCCCGAAGCGATCGCCGGTCCCGACAAGTGGACCCTCACCGGGGAGCCGCTGACCGCCACCACCGGGCCCGAGGGCCAGGTGCTCCACGTGACCAACCCCTTCATCACCCACAAGGATCTCACCATCGCCGCGCCCACCGGCACCTACCTGGTGGACCCCGGCGAAGCCCACCTGAGCGGCGGGGTGGTGTTCACCGATCCCGAGACCAGGGGGACGAGCCGGATCGCGGTCTACTATCGCGAGACCGGGCTCCTGGTGGCCGACGGCGAGGTGGAGGTACGGGTTCCCGCGGATTCCCTGGTGCTGGAGGGGAACGAGGGGCGCTTCGACCGGGAGACCGGGGTGATGCGCATGATCGGAAACGCCCGGGGACATCGCGGGGAGCGCCGGTTCATGGCCCGGGAGGCGGACTGGTACCGGGACCGGCGCGAGATCATCCTGCTCGGGGACGTCCGGGTCAGCGAGCCCGGAGAGCACACCACCCTGACCGGCGAGCGGCTGATCTACGACCTGGACACCGACCGCGCCCGGGTGGACCAGAGCCCGTCGCTGGTGCTCACCGGAGGGAACGGGGGACCGATCCGGATCTGGGGGGACCGGGTGTGGCTGGAACCGGGGGGGAACGCCTCCGCCTCGGGCGCGGTGCGTATCCTTCGGGGCGGCGTCCGCGCCTTTGCCGACTCCGCCTCGTTCTTCGCCGACACCCACAACGCCTTCCTCTACGGCGATCCCCGGGTGGAGGAATCGGACGGGACGCTCACCGGCGACACGCTCATCCTCCGCTTCGACGAGAACCGGGTGCTCGAGCAGGCCGACGTTCACGGCGGCGCGCAGGTCACCTACGCCCCCACCGACAGCCTTCATCGCGGGGAGATGAGCGTCGTCCGCGGCGACTCCCTCACCATGTACTTCGTGGACGACGCCGCGGACCGGGTGGTGGTGTTCGACCACGCCACCAGCGCCTACATCCCCTCGCCCTCCGATGCCGAGGCGGGGGCGGGGACCAACGCCGCCCAGGGCGACACCATCACCATCTTCATCGAGGAGGGCCAGATCCACCGGGTGCGGATCTCCGGGCATGCCAAGGGGGTCTACACCTTCGGGGGGAAGGGCGTCTCCACCGCCATGAGCCCCGAGGAGCGGGCCGCGGAGGCCGCGGCGGGCCTGGGGCGGATCCTCGGGAGCCCCCCCGACACCACCGACGGCGCGGCGCCCGAACCGGGGAAGACGCCGGCGGCTCCGGATTCGGCGGGTTCGCCGCCGGGGACCGCGGCCCCGCCGGGGGCGGCCCCGGAGACCGCGGCGGGAGCCGCACCGGCCCCGGCTCACCCCGACACCCCGGC
>CAYRIJ010000064.1:0-15874 GCA_964424285.1 uncultured bacterium | reverse complement strand
CTTCACCAGCTCCAGGAAGGCCATCTCGCCGCCGTCGCCCAGGCGATGGCGGGTCTTGATGACCCGGGTGTAGCCGCCGTTCCGCTCGGCGTACCAGGGAGCGATGGTGGAGAAGAGCTTCCGGGTTACCTCGGGGCTCATGACGAAGCGGTCCACGTGGCGGCGGGCATGGAGGTCCCCGCGCTTGGCGAACGTGATGAGACGCTCCGCGAGCCGCCGGGCCTCCTTGGCCTTGGCCTCGGTGGTTTCGATGCGTTCGTGCCGGAAGAGCTCGGTCACCAGGTTACGGAGGAGGGCCTTCCGGTGCTCCGCTGTACGGCTCAGTTGACGTCCCTGTCTGCGGTGTCTCATCGCTTCATCCTCATGCGCCGTCGGCGCCCTGCATGTCGTCCGCCGAGCGGCCGGCTACTCCTCGCTCTGACTGGAGGCGGGAGCGGTCTCGGTCTCTTCGTCTTCGTCATCGATATCGACTTCGTCCAGGGGCTCCTCGACCGGAGGCGGCGTCTCCAACTCGGTGTGGCGCCGCGGGGCCTTCATGTAGGGCCCGATTTCCATGCCGAAGGTGAGTCCCATCTCGGTCAGGATGTCGCTGATCTCCTTCAGCGACTTCCGGCCGAAGTTCCGGTACTTGAGCATCGCCGACTCCGGCTTCTGCACCAGCTCGGCGATGGTCTTGATGTCGGCGGCCCGGAGGCAGTTGGCGGAGCGGACGGAGAGTTCCAGCTCCTCGACGCTCTTCTCCAGGAGACCCCGGATCCGGGCCTTTTCCTTGTCCTCCTCCTCCTCCTCCTCCTGCTCGATGGGCTCCTCGAAGTCCACGAACAGGCTGAAGTGATCCTTGAGGATCATGGCCGCGTAGGCCATGGCGTCCTTGGGGAGGATGCTGCCGTCGGTCCAGAGCTCCAGGGTCAGCTTGTCGAAGTCGACGCGCTGGCCCACCCGGGTGTTCTCCACCTCGAAGTTGACCTTCTTGATGGGCGAATAGTGCGAGTCGATGGGGATGACCCCGATCGAGCGCTCCTCGCCCTCCTGCTGGTCGGCGGGAACGTAGCCGCGGCCGCCCGAGATTTCCACGTCCATGTCGATCTCGCCCTCCTTGTTCAGGGTGGCGATGTGAAGCTCGGGGTTCAGGATCTCGACCCCGGGGTCGGCCTGGACGTCGCCGGCCTTGAGCTCCGCCGGGCCCGACTTCTTGAACCGGGCGCTGATCTTGTAGTCCGCGTGCAGCTTGAAGCGCATCTGCTTCAGATTCAGGATGATCTCGCTGACGTCCTCCAGCACTCCCTGGATGGTGCTGAACTCATGGAGAACCCCTTCGATCTTGACCGCGGAGACCGCGGCCCCCTGAAGGCTGGAAAGGAGAACCCGCCGGAGCGAGTTGCCGATCGTGAGACCGAAGCCCCGCTCGAGCGGCTCGATCGTGAACTTGCCGTAGCGTTCCGAGGCCGTGGTTTCGTCCAGCTCGATGTTCTTCGGCATCTGGAGGTTCTTCCACTTCATCTCTTCTTTGCCTCCTCGGGTCTTGGACCCGATGTCGTCTTGAACTCGGTCGGGTAGGGGCGCGCCGGTGCCCTACTTCGAGTAGAGCTCGACGATCAAGTTCTCCTGGATGGTGGTCGGGATCAGGTCCCGCGACGGAATGCGCAGGAGACGTCCCTTCATGGTCTTGGGATTCGCCTCCAGCCAGTCGGGAACGTCCCGTCCCCCCCGGATCTCCAGGGTCTCCAGGATGAGCTTCAGGTTTCGGCTCCCGTCCCGCACCGAAACCACGTCTCCCGGCCGGACACGGAAGGAAGGCACGCTGGCCTTCTTGCCGTTCACCAGGAAATGGCCGTGCAGGACGAGCTGGCGCGCCGCCGGTCGCGAAGGCGCGAAGCCGAGGCGGTAGACCAGGTTGTCGAGCCGGGTCTCCAGGATCTGCAGCAGGTTCTCACCGGTGACGCCGGTCATCCGCGCCGCCTCGTGGAAATAGTTGCGGAACTGCCGCTCCATGATTCCGTAGATGCGGCGCGCCTTCTGCTTGGCGCGCAGCTGCATTCCGTAGTTGGTCACCCTCAGGCGCCGGTCCCGCCCGTGATCGCCGGGGGCGTAAGCGCGCCGTTCGATGGCGCACTTCTCCGTCGAGCAGCGCTCCCCCTTGAGGAAGAGCTTTTCGCCCTCGCGTCGGCACAGACGGCACACAGGTCCGCGGTATCTCGCCATGTCTTTTGGAACCTCCGCTCGGTCCCCGGCCCGCGTCGCGGACCGGTTCCCGGCTTCACTCGTCTGTCAAACCCCCGGCCCGCGGCCGGAGGCGGCTGCGCGCACCCGCGCGCTTCGAAAAAGTGAGCCCAAATGCAATCTCCTCCGATGGCTCAGCCGGAGCCGATCCATGGTGGCGCCGGGCTCCACACCTAGACCCTGCGGCGTTTCGGAGGACGGCACCCGTTGTGGGGGATCGGGGTGACGTCGCGGATGGCCTGGATCTCGAGCCCCGCCGCGGCCAGGGAGCGGATGGCCGCCTCCCGCCCCGCGCCCGGGCCCTTCACCTGGACCTCCACCTTCCTCATGCCCTGGGACAAAACCTGTTTCGCCGCGTCCTCGGCGGCGAGCTGCGCCGCGAACGGCGTGCTCTTGCGGCTTCCCTTGAAGCCGGCCTTTCCCGCGCTCGCCCAACCCACGATCTGCCCGTCCGCATCGGCGATCGAGATGATCGTGTTGTTGAAGGTCGCCTGGATGTGCGCGACCCCGTTGACCGAGACCTTGCGGTCCTTCTTCTTCTTGGTGACTTTTCCCTTGGCCACGAATCCTCCTCAATTCAAACGGGCATCAAGTCTTGGTGAGCCTGCGACGCCCGGAACCCGCGGTCCGTTTCGGTCCCTTGCGGGTGCGGGAATTGGTCTTGGTGCGCTGCCCGCGAACGGGCAGACCGCGGCGATGCCGGAGACCCCGGTAGCATCCGATGTCCATCAGGCGCTTCACGTTCATCTGAACTTCGGTATGGAGAGCGCCCTCGACCCGGTACTTGGTCTCGATCTCCTGACGGAGCTTCGCCGTGTCCTCTTCGGTGAGATCCTTGACCCGGGTGTCCGGGTTCACTCTGGTCGCATCCAGGATCAACTTGCTCCGGCTGCGGCCGATACCGAAGATGTAGGTCAAGGCGATCTCCACCCGCTTTTCGTTGGGAAGATCCACGCCGGCGATTCGTGCCACTTACATTCCTCCTTCCGCCGGGACCCCACGGGTCCGCGGGCGGAAACTTCCTTTCAGGATCAGCCCTGCCGCTGCTTGTGGCGGGGGTTCTTGCAGATCACCCGCACCACGCCCTTGCGCTTGACGAGCTTGCAGTTCTCGCACATGCGCTTGACGCTTGCTTTCACTTTCATCGTTCTCTCCTCCGGGAGAGGCCCGCGACTCAGTTCGTCGCGGCCTTCCTCTGCCCATCGACCACGCTCAGGACCTCCGGGCCGTCCTCGGTCAGGGCCACCGTGTGCTCGAAGTGGGCGGCCAGGGAGCCGTCCCGCGTGACGATGGTCCACTGATCGTCCAGGGTCTCCACTTCCCACCCGCCCATGGTGATCATGGGCTCGATGGCGCACACCAGGCCGGGCTTGAGCTTCAGACCCGTGCCCGGATTGCCGTAGTTCGGAACCTGGGGATCCTCGTGCATCCGTTCTCCGATGCCGTGGCCCACCAGGGACCGCACCACCCCGTACCCGAAACGTTCGGCGTGGGCCTGCACCGCGTGCCCCACGTCGCCGAGGCGGTTCCCGGCCCGGAACGCCTCGATCCCCTTCATCAGACACTCCTCGGTCACCCGGAGCAATTGCTCCACGCTGTCCGGAACCGGTCCCACCGGGAAGGTGGCCGCGGCGTCGCCGTGGTAGCCGTTCTTGACCACCCCGACGTCCACTCCCACGATGTCCCCGGCCTTGACCACCCGGTCCCCGGGAATCCCGTGCACGACCTCCTCGTTGATCGAGATGCAGGTCGAGGCCGGGTAGCCGTGGTAGCCCATGAACGAGGGTTCCCCGCCGTTGTCCCGGATGTACTCCTCGGCTTTCCGATCCAGGTCCGCGGTGGAGACTCCCTCGCGGGTCAGCCCCCGAAGGAGCTGGATCGTCTCCGCCACGATTCGGGAGGACTCCCGGATCTTCTCGATTTCCAAGTCGGACCGAAGCTTGACCATGAACTCTCCCGCTCGTTTCCCTAGAGAACCGCCAGGATCCTCTCCTGGATCTCCGGGATGTCTCCCATCCCGTTCACCCGGAGGAGGATCCCTTTCTCGTCGTAATAGCCCACGAGGGGAGCGGTCTTTTCCTCGTAGACCTTCAGCCGGTTCAGGATCGTCTCGGGGGTGTCGTCGGTGCGACCCCGCCCGGCCAGCCGGCTCTGAACCTCCTCCACCGAGGCGGTCAGGAGCACGACCCGGTCCAGGGCCATTCCGTGACGATCCAGCATGTCGTCCAGACCCCGGGCCTGGGGAAGGGTCCGGGGGAACCCATCCAGCACGAATCCGGAGCCCTCGATCTCGTCCAGGGTCTCCTCGATCAGACCCAGGATCACGTCGTCCGCCACCAGGTCCCCGCGGTCCATGGCCTGCTTGGCCCGGAGTCCCAGCGGGGTCCCCCGCTTGACCGCGTCCCGCAACAACTCGCCGGTGGAGATGTGGCGCCAATCCTTCTTCTCGCAGAGGAGGTCGGCCTGGGTGCCCTTTCCGGCCCCCGGCGCCCCCAGGAAGACCAACCTCACCGGGACACCCTCGTCCCGATCCTGCCCTTCTTCATGAAGCCCTCGTAGTGCCGCATGACCAGGTGGGACTCGATCTGGTTCAGGGTGTCGAGCATGACGCCCACCACGATCAGGAGGCCCGTCCCCCCGAAGTAGAAGGGCACGTTGAACTTACGGATCATGATGTCCGGCAGGACGGCGATGAAGGCCAGGAAGATCGCGCCGGGCAGGGTGATCCGTGAAAGGATGCGATCGATGTACTCCGAGGTCTTCTTGCCCGGCCGGATGCCGGGAATGAACCCGCCGTACTTCCGCATGTTGTCCGCCAGATCCACCGGGTTCAGCACGATGGCGGTGTAGAAGTAGGTGAAGAACACGATCATCAGGGCGTAGATGAGGATGTACAGCACGTTCCCCGGGGAGAACGCGGTGTGAATCGTCTGCATGAACTCGCTGTTCGGGAAGAGGGCGGCCACGGTTCCCGGGAACGCGATGATCGACTGGGCAAAGATGATGGGCATCACGCCGGCGGTGTTCACCCGGAGCGGGATATGGGTGGTCTGGCCGCCGTACATCTTCCGTCCCACCACCCGCTTGGCGTACTGGACCGGGATCTTGCGGACGCCGAGGGTCATGAGCACCACCAGCACGATCACCCCCAGCATCACCAGGCCCAGGATGATGAGCTCGAAGATGTTGAACTGCCCGGCGGTGAAGGCCCGGAGCGTGGTCAGGATCTCGTTCGGATACCGGGCGATGATCCCGATGGTGATGATGAGGGAGATGCCGTTTCCGATTCCCCGCTCGGTGATCTGTTCCCCCAGCCACATCACGAAGATCGTGCCCGAGGTCAGGGTCACCATGGTCAGGAACATGAATCCGGGACCGGGGTTCGGCACCACCGCCGTCCCCGAGGCGTTCAGGTTCTGCAGGAAGATCCCGATGCCGAAGGCCTGAATGGCGGAGAGGAACACCGTGCCGTAACGGGTGTACTGGGTGATCTTCTTCCGGCCTTCCTCGCCTTCCTTCTGCAGCTTCTCGAAGTACGGGATCACCGCCCCGAAGAGCTGCAGGATGATCGCGGCCGAAATGTAGGGCATGATGCCCAGGGCGAACACCGTGGCCCGCGACAACGAGCCTCCCACGAACAGGTCGTAGAGGCCGAACAGGGTGCCGGCGTTCTGGGCGAAATAGGACTTGAGCGCGCCGGCATCCACCCCCGGGGTCGGGATGTGCCCTCCCAGCCGATACACGGCCAGAAGCGCAGCGGTGAAGATGATGCGCTTCTTCAACTCCGGGATGTTGAAGATGTTTTGCAGTTTCGTGAACATCGGTTCCCTCTACCGGCCTCTCACGGACCCGCCCCAGGCGGTCCGCTCGGTCGGCTCCCGCTACTTCCTGGCCGCCGCGTTCTTCTTCTTGTACCGCTTCGGTCGCTTGGGCACCACGATGACCTCGACCTTGCCTCCCGCCGCCTCGATCTTCTCCTTGGCGGAAGCGCTGAAGGCGTGGGCCCGGACGGTGACCGCGCGGGTCACCTCGCCGTTCCCCAGCACCTTGAGCCGGACCGAGGCGTCGTTGATGAGCCCCCGGGCCTTGAGAATCTCGGCGGTGATGGGGTCTCCCTCCACCTCGGCCAGGTCCGACACGTTGACGAATTCAGCCGCCTTGGCGTGGATGTTGGTGAACCCGCGCTTGGGAAGCCGGCGCTGGAGCGGCATCTGGCCGCCCTCGAACCAGGCCCGAAGGCTCTTTCCGGTCCGCGCCTTCTGCCCCTTGTGTCCCGCGGTGGCGGTGCCGCCGTGCCCGCTTCCCGGACCGCGGCCCACGCGCTTTCGACTCTTGGTCGCGCCCTTGGCGGGCTTCAGATTTCCGAGCTTCATGGTTCCTTCCCTCAGTCCACTTCCTGAACTTCCACCAGATGGCGCACCTTGTAGATCATGCCCCGGATCTGGGGGGTGTCGCTCTTGACCACGGGACGGTTCAGTCCCCGGATTCCCAGGGCCCGGATGGTTCGCTTCTGCGGCTCGGGCCGGTCGATGGCGCTGTGTTTCTGGGTGATCTTGATCAGCTTAGGCATTGCCTTCCTCCGCGGGCGCTTCCGGCTCGTCCGCCACCGCGGTGGCCGTCGTCTCCGGGGCCGCAACCGGGGCCGCGCTCTCCGCGGGGGCCTCCGGCTTCGGCTCGCGCTTGATCTGCAGAAGCTCGTCCACGCTCATTCCGCGCTCGTGCGCCACTTCCGACGCCGAACGCAGGCTGGTGAGGGCCGCGAAGGTGGCCTTGACCGCGTTGTGCGGGTTGGTGGAACCCAGACACTTCGAGAGCACGTCCTGGACCCCCGCGGCCTCGAGGACCGCGCGCACCGGACCCCCGGCGATCACCCCGGTCCCCGCGCTGGCCGGCTTCAGGAGCACCCGCCCCGCGCCGAAACGGCCCACCACCTCGTGCGGGATGGTCCCCTTGATGAGGGAGATCTTCACCATGCCCCGCTTGGCGTCCTCGGTGGCCTTGCGGATGGCCTCGGCCACCTCGTTGGCCTTGCCGAGACCGATGCCCACCCGGCCCTGCTTGTCGCCGACGGTGACGATGGCGTTGAAGCTGAACCGGCGACCGCCCTTGACCACCTTGGCGCACCGATTGATGGCCACCATATTTTCCACGAATTCGCTGTCCTGATTGGGATTGCGACGCAAGGCCTTCCTCCTAGAACTTCAGGCCGCCCTCACGGGCGCCGTCGGCCAAGGCTTTCACCCGGCCGTGATAGAGATACCCGCCGCGGTCGAACGCCACGGACTGGATCCCTTGTTCGATGGCCTTCCGGGCCACGATCTTCCCGACCAACGTGCTCGCCCCCACCTTCCCCTTGGCCGAGGCCAGCTCGTCCCGCACTTCCGCGGACTGGCTGGAAACGGTGAGAAGGCAGCGGCTCTGGGAATCATCGAAGATCTGGGCATAGATATGCTTCAGACTGCGGTACACGCAGAGCCTCGGCCGGTCGGGAATGCCGGAGACCTTTCTCCGCACCCGACGGTGCCGGCGCAGACGCGATTCCCGTCTCTTCACGGCGATTTTGCTCATCTCGTTGTCCCTTCAACCTCACGGCGGACACCGGGCCCCGCCGCTTCTCGGTCATCGAACCCGGGAGCCGCGCTTCGGCGGCGCCCCGAACGATCCCTAGGCGCCCGCGCTCTTTCCGGCCTTCCGCCGGACGTACTCGCCCTCGTACCGGATACCCTTGCCCTTGTAGGGCTCCGGGGGCCGGAACCGGCGCACCTCGGCCGCAACCTGGCCGACGAGTTCCTTGTTGATGCCGCTGATGGTCACCTTGTTCTGCTCGACCTTGGCCTCGATCCCCGCCGGAAGCGCGTACTCGATCGGGTGGCTGTAGCCGAGGGTCAGCACCAGGATCTCTCCCTGGACCTGGGCGCGATAGCCGGTCCCCTGGATCTCCAGGGTCTTGGTGAACCCGGCCGACACGCCCTCCACCAGGTTGTTGACCAGGGCCCGGCTCAACCCGTGGATGGCGCCCGCGTTCCTCTCCGTGGAGGACTGCTCCACCACCGCGTGCTCCGCCTCGACCTTGAGCCCGATGCCCGGAAGCATGTCGTAGCTCAGCTCGCCCTTGGGACCCTTGGCGGTCACCGTGCGACCTTCCATCTTCAACTCCACCCCCTTGGGGATGGGAATCAACTTCTTGCCCACTCGAGACATGGTCTACCTCGTCTTCCTGCCGCGGCCTACCAGACCAAGGCGATCAACTCGCCGCCCAGCCCCGCCTTGCGGGCTTCCTTGTCGGTCATGATGCCCCGGGACGTGGAGATGATGGCGGTTCCGAGCCCGCCGAGCACCCGGGGCACGTCATGTTGCTTCACGTACACCCGGCGCCCCGGCCGGGAAACGCGCTTGAGGCCGCTGATCACCGATCGCTGCTCCGGGGTGTACTTCAGATAGACCCGGAGCGCGCCCTGATGCTCGTTCGCGATCGGCTTGAAATTGGTGATGTACTTTTCCCGGAGCAGGACGTCCATGATGGACGCCTTCATCCGGGAGGCCGGAACGTCCACCCGGCGATGGTTCGCCTGCAGCGCGTTCCGGATGCTGGTCAGCATGTCCGCGATCGGATCGGTAACCGGCATGTTCCTGTGCTCCTTCGTTCCCTTCGCCCGACGGGCGGTTCGTCCGGGGCGGGACCCGCGGGGGGCCCACCGTTCTTATTGGCCTTCCGGACGCCTTCCCGGGGGCTCGTCTACCAGCTCGCCTTGACCACTCCGGGCACCTTGCCCTCGAGGGCGAGTTCCCGGAAGCAGATCCGGCAAAGTCCGAACTTGCGCAGATACGCCCGTGAGCGCCCGCAACGCGAACAGCGGTTGTAGGCGCGCACCTGGAACTTGGGGGTGCGCTTCCACTTCTCGATGAGGGCCTTCTTAGCCACAGCGTCTCCTTAGCTCTTCTGCTCGCGGAAGGGGAAGTTCATCCTCCGAAGGAGCTCAATCCCTTCCTCGTCCGTTTTCGCCGTCGTCACGAAAGCGATGTCCATGCCTCGAACCTTGTCGATCTTGTCGTAGTCGATCTCCGGAAAGATGATCTGTTCCTGGACACCCAGGCTGTAGTTCCCTCTGCCGTCGAAGGACTTGGCCGAAAAGCCGCGGAAGTCCCGGATCCGGGGCGTGGCCACGGACACGAACCGGTCGAAGAACTCCCACATGCGGGCCCCGCGCAGCGTCACCGCCGCCCCGACCGGCATCCCCTCCCGAAGCTTGAAATTCGAAATGGACTTCTTCGCCCGGCGGATGGCCGGCTTCTGGCCGCTGATGCGGGACAGGTCCTGCATCGCGCCGTCCAGAAGCTTCACGTTCTGGGTTGCTTCCCCCACCCGCATGTTCAGCACGATCTTCACCAACTTGGGCGCCTGCATGCGGTTGGTGTAGTTGAAGTGCTTCATCAGCTCCGGAAGCACCCTCGATTCGTAGTCCTCTTGCACCCGCGGCTTCATGTCTATCTCGCTCCTTGCGGCCGCCCTCCTCCCGGGTCTATCCGGGAAGCGACCGCCTGGCTGAATCCTCGACTTCCGGCGGACCCCTATTCGGCCTGCTTCACGTTGGAAGCGTGAATGGGGGCCTCTTTCTCCACGATCCCGCCCTGGCGGGACTGGGTGGGCTTGGTGTGTCGTTTCACCATGTTCACCCCTTCCACCACCACGCGGTTGGTCTTGGGGAACACCTTGAGCACCCGTCCCATCTTCCCCCGGTTCTCACCGGAGATGATGACGACCTGGTCGTTCTTCTTGACGTGCATGGCCGATCCGCTCCGTGTCAGATGACCTCGGGGGCCAGGGATACGATCTTCATGAAGTTCCGTTCCCGGAGTTCCCGGGCGACGGGACCGAAGATGCGCGTGCCCCGAGGTTCGTTGTTGGTGTCGATGAGGACGGCGGCGTTGTCGTCGAACCGGATGTAGGATCCGTCCTTGCGCCGGAACTCCTTGCGGGTCCGCACGATCACCGCCCGGGCCACTTCACCCTTCTTGGCGCCGCCGCCGGGTATCGCGTCCTGGACCGCCACCACCACCACGTCGCCGAGCCGGGCATACCGCCGGCGCGTGCCTCCGAGAACATGAATGCATCGAGCGGTTCGGGCCCCGGAGTTGTCCGCAACCGTCAACATGGTCTGCATCTGGATCATGACAGCGACTCCTGGGCTACTTCGCCCGTTCCACGATCTCGACCAGCCGCCAGCGCTTGGACTTGCTCAGAGGCCTCGTCTCCATGAAGCGGATGGTGTCCCCCTCATGACACTGGTTCTCCTCGTCGTGAACCGCATACTTCTTGCGCCGGCGGATGTATCGCTTGTACTCCGGGTGCTTCACCAGCCGCTCGATGAGGACCACCGCGGTCTTGTCCATCTTGTCGCTGATGACCTTGCCCACGCGGGTCTTCCGCCGATTACGTTCGTCCATCGGATTCAATCTCCTTGGGCGTCCCGGGGCCGGCCTCCGGCCCGACCGGGACTAGGACTCTTTCGACTCCCGGGCTTCCCCGGCCAGGGTGTGGATGCCGTGACGGCTCTCGGAGAGCGCCGTGGACAGTCGGGCGATATCCCGACGCATGAAACGGATCTTCAACGGATCGTCGAGCTGCCGCATGGTATTGCGAAAGCGCAGGTTGAAGAGCTCGTTCTTGAGCTCCGCCAGCTTCTGCTGCACTTCGTCCACCGTCAGGTCGTTGACCAGAATCTTGGGCCTCGGCATGGCATCAGTCTCCCAGCTGCTCGTCGCGATCGACGAACCGCGTCTTGATGGGGAGCTTGGCCGCGCCCAGGCGCATCGCCTCGCGGGCCAGGTCCTTGTTGATCCCTTCGAGTTCGAAGAGAACGCGCCCCGGTTTCACCACCGCGACCCAGTACTCCGGATTCCCCTTCCCCTTGCCCATCCGGGTCTCCGCCGGCTTCTTGGTCACCGGCTTGTCCGGGAAGATCCGGATCCACATCTTTCCGCCGCGCTTGATGTGACGGGTGATGGCCACACGGGCCGCCTCGATCTGCCGGTTGGTGATCCAGGCCGGTTCCAGGGCCTGAAGACCGAACTCGCCGAAGGAGACCTTGCCGCCCCGATAGGCTTTTCCGGTCATCCGGCCCCGCATCTGCTTGCGGTGCTTGACTCTCTTCGGTAAAAGCATTGGACTCTCCTACTTCCTCGCCCGACCGTTGCCGGACCGGTCACGATCCCCATGGCCGCCCCGGGCCGGGGCCGGGGCCGCCGCCGCCGCCACCGCCTGGGGGGAATCGGGGCTTAAGACCTCACCGTGGAAGATCCAGACCTTGACCCCGCAGGTGCCGTAGGTCGTGAAGGCGGTGGCGCGGGCGAAGTCGATGTCCGCGCGCAGGGTATGGAGGGGGACCCGGCCGTCGCGGTACGACTCGTGGCGGGCCATTTCCGACCCTCCCAACCGCCCCGAGGCCTCGATGCGAACCCCCTCCGCACCGTTCTTCATGACCGCCTGAATGCCCTTCTTCATGGCGCGACGGAAGGAGACGCGACCCTCGAGCTGCCGGGCTATGTGCTGGGCCACCAGCGAAGCGTCGGTGTCCGGCTTCTTGATCTCATCGATGTTGATGTAGATCTCCTTGCCGGTCAGCTTCTGGAGCTCGTCCCGCAGCTGATCCACCTGGGCGCCTCGGCGGCCGATCACCAGACCGGGTTTGGCGGTGGCGATGTTGATCGTCACCTTGTTGGCCGCGCGCTGGATGACCACCTTGGAGAGGGCGGCGTTCGACAGGCGTCGTTCCAGGAACCGCCTGATCTTGATGTCCTCGTCCAGGAGTTCAGCGTAGTTCTTACCGGCGAACCAGCGCGAGTCCCATGTCTTGATGATGCCCAGCCTGAATCCGACTGGATGCGTCTTCTGACCCACGGTCTCCTCCGTACCCTTTCACCGAGGCCCCGGGCGGCGGCGCCGCCTAGGCCGGTCGGGTTGTTTTCTTCCTACCGAAGCGACGGCCCTTGCTCTTCGCCTTCCGTTCCTTGTCGGCGAGGATGATCGTGATGTGGCTCGTCCGCTTCAGGAACGGGGTGGCCCGTCCCTGGGCACGCGGGAGCCAGCGCTTCATGATCGGGCCGGGACCGACCAGGGCCTCCTTCACGTAGAGGTCCTCCACGTCGATCCCCGAGTCCGCCTGGACGGCGTTGGCCACCGCCGAGCGCATCGTCTTCTCGATCTTCTTGGAGACGTGCTTCTTGGAGAAGGTCAGCGTGGTCAACGCCTCCTCCACCGCCCTCCCGCGGACCAGGTCCAGGACCTGGTTCACCTTCCGGGGCGTCACCCGCACGTATCTCGCAGTGGCTCTAGCTTCCATGGCTTGAAGAGCTCCTCATCGGCCCCCCGGGCGTCCTCCGCCGTTCGGCGGAAACGCCCCGAAGCGCCGCTACTTCTTGGTCGTCGTCGTCTTGTCGCTGCCGGAATGGCCGCGGAAGAGCCGGGTGGGCGCGAACTCGCCCAGCTTGTGCCCGACCATGTTCTCCGTCACGTAGATCGGAATGAACTTGTTGCCGTTGTGGACCGCGAGGGTGTGTCCCACGAACTCGGGAACGATGGTGCAGCGGCGAGCCCAGGTGCGGATCACCCGCTTCTCGTTCTTCTTGTTCATGACCTCGATCTTGTCCAACAGCTTCTGTTCGACGAACGGGCCTTTTTTGATCGAACGTGCCATAGCTTTCCAGAGTTCTCCCGGCGCCGCCCGGCGGCGCCAACGAACTACTTCCCTTTCCTCCGGCGGATGATCAGCCGATCCGACGGCTTCTTCTTGCGGGTCTTCAATCCCTTGGTCTTCTTGCCCCACGGGGTGGACGGGTGTCGTCCGCCCGAGGTACGGCCTTCGCCGCCGCCCATCGGGTGGTCGACCGGGTTCATGGCCACGCCGCGGGTGATCGGACGCCGGCCCATCCAGCGCTTCCGTCCCGCCTTGCCGATGACGATGTTCTCGTGATCCAGGTTCCCCACCTGGCCGATGGTGCAGTAGCAGTCGGCGCGGAAGACCCGGACCTCGCCCGAAGGCATCTTGACCTGGGCCTTCTCGCCTTCCTTGGCCACCACCACCGCGGACGCCCCGGCCCCGCGGGCCACCTGCCCGCCCTTGCCGGGGATGAGTTCCAGATTGTGGACCTCGGTCCCCAGGGGCACGCTCTTCAGCGGCATCGCGTTCCCCACCTGGATTTCCGCGTCGGGTCCGGCCAGAACCGCCATGCCCACCTCCAGCCCCTTGGGGGAGATGATGTAGCGCTTCTCGCCGTCGGCGTAGACCAGCAGCGCGATCCGGGCGCTCCGGTTGGGGTCGTACTCGATGGTGGCGACCTTGGCCGGAATGCCCCGCTTGTCCCGGCGGAAATCGATCAGCCGGTAACGACGCTTGTGTCCGCCCCCCCGATGCCAGGAGGAGACGTGCCCGCGATTGTCCCGCCCGCCCGACTTCTTGAGCGAGCGCAGTAGGGACTTCTCGGGCTTGTCGGTCGTGATCTCCTTGAAGTCGGAGACCGTCTTGTACCGCTGGCCCGGTGTCGTCGGCCGGAAACTCTTGAGACCCATGCTCTGTCTCCCGGTTCTAGACCCAGCTTCGCCTCGGGCCGCCCTCGGCCCGTGGCGCTAAACCTCTTCGAATAGCTCGATGTTGTCGCCCTGCTTGAGGGTCACGATGGCCTTCTTCCAGGAAGACCGCCGCCCCGAGCTCGCTCCCATTCGCTTGATCTTCCCCAGACGGTTCTGGGTGCGGACCCGCTGCACGGTGACGGTGAAAATCGATTCCACCGCGTGCTTGATCTCGATCTTGTTGGCGTCGGGATGGACCTGGAAGAGGTACTTGTTGCCCCCCTCCCGGATCCGGGTGCCCTTCTCGGTGATCATGGCCCGGATGATCACGTCGTGCGGATTCTTCATGATCCGTACACCTCCTTGATCCCCTCCAGGGCGTCGGGGGTGAAGCAGACGACGTCCGCATCGACCAGGTCGTAGACGTTCATGGCCGAATGGGGAAGCACCTTGACCCCGGGGATGTTCCGGCAGCTCTTGACCATGTTCATGTCGGAACCCTGGGTGATGAAGCAGACCTTGCGGCCGCCGATCCCCGCGTTCTCGAGGAGCCGCACCACCGTCCCCGTCTTGGGGGTCTCGAACTCGAGCCGGTCCACCACCGCCACGTTCCCGTCCTGGGCCCGCTGGCTCAGGGCCGAGACCATGGCCAGCCGGCGAATCTTCTTGGGGAGCTTGGTGGAGAACGTCCGCGGCTGCGGCCCGAACACCGTGGCCCCGCCCACCCACTGGGCGGAGCGGATGCTGCCCTGCCGGGCGCGGCCGGTGCCCTTCTGGCGCCACGGCTTCTTCCCGCCGCCCCGGACCAGGGACCGGGTCTTGGTGGCCACCGTCCCCTGCCGCTGGTTGGACAGGTAGGTCTTCACCGCCTCCCACACCACGTGCTCGTTGGGCTCGGCGCCGAAAATGGTCTCGGGCAGGTCCAGCTCCCCGACCTCCTGGCCATCGACGTTGTAGTGCTTTGCCTTCGGCATGACCGTTCCCTCTACTTCTTGTCGCTCGTCGCGCGCAGCACGACGTAGCTGTTGCGGGCGCCGGGGATCCCCCCGCGGACCCAGATCAGGTTCTGCTCCGCGTCGAACCCCACCACCGTCAGGTTGCGGACGGTGACCCGCTTGTTGCCCATCTGCCCGGGGAGCTTCTTCCCCGGAATCACCCGGGACGGCCAGGCGCTCTGGCCCACCGATCCCGGAATCCGACCCGTCTTGGAGCCGTGGGTGGCGGGGCCGCCGGAGAACCCGTGCCGCTTGACCACCCCCTGGAATCCCTTCCCCTTCGAGGTCCCGACCACGTCCACCACCGTCCCCGCCTCGAAGACGTCCGCCTTGATCTCCGCCCCGACCTCGAGGTCGGACTTGCCCCTGAGCTCCTGAAGGAAGCGGGTGGGCTTGAGCCCCACCTTGGCGAAGTGGCCCATGGTGGGCTTGTTCACGCGCTTCTCCCGGGCGGGATCGAACCCGACCTGAACCGCGTCGTAGCCGTCCTTGGCCGCGGTCTTCTTCCGCACGATCCAGCACGGCCCGGCCGAGATCACCGTGACCGGGATCACCCTGCCGTCCTGATCGAAGATCTGGGTCATCCCGATCTTCTTGCCGATTATGGCCTTCATCTTCGCGCTCCTGACTTCCGGCGGACCGCCCACGGCGTTCACGGAAGCCTCGTTCGGCGGCCCTACCCCGCGCGGCGTGTCCGCCGCCCGAGGCTCCGCCGCTACAGCTTGATGTCGATGTCGACGCCCGCGGGCAGATCGAGCTTCATGAGAGCGTCGATCGTCTGGGGGTTCGACTGGGTGATGTCGATCAACCGCTTGTGGACCCGAATCTCGAACTGTTCCCGGGACTTCTTGTCCACGTGGGGGGATCTCAGCACCGTGTACACCTGCCGCCGGGTAGGCAGAGGCACCGGACCCGAGGTCAAAGCCCCGGTGCGGCGGGCGGTGCGAACGATCTCACCCGCCGACTGATCCAATACGGCATGGTCGTACGACCGGAGCCGGATCCTGATGCGTTGGCTGGCCACGACTTCCTCCTTGACCTTACTCGAGAATCTTGGCGACGACGCCGGCGCCCACCGTCCGGCCACCCTCGC
>CAYRIJ010000063.1:0-16076 GCA_964424285.1 uncultured bacterium | reverse complement strand
GACAGGGCCGATAATCCGTATCCAAATTAGACAACCTTGTCCTTAATCCAGGTCGTTGTTTCGGGCGCCGGGTCGCCGGAGGGGATCGGGGAGCGGCCACCGAGGCGGGGACGATTGTAGCCGCCGGGGCGGTATCCGTCACCCGTGGCCCGGCCCGTGCGTGAACCTGCGGCGGCCGTCCGACCGACGGCCTAGGCGGCCAGCCAACCGGCCAGCGCCTCCAGCGCCCCCGTCCAGCCCTCGGTGAGATCGGCCACCGCGTCCGGGCCGTCGAAGCCGGAGTGGCGGAGCTTGACCAGGGTCTCCCCCGATGCCGCCGCCTCGAAGTCCACGGCGACCGTGGTCCCCGGGGCGTGCCCGGGGTTCTCCCAGGTGAAGGCCAGCCGCCGGGGGGGAAGCACGGTGAGGAACCGCCCGGCGTCCCCGTCGGCGTTTAGGTAGCGTCCGCCCACCCGAGGCTCCACCACCACGTCACGCGAAAGCCAGCCCGAGAGCGCTTCGGCCGAGGTCCAGGCCCCGAACACCCGCTCGGGCGGCGCCGCCACCCGGCGCTCCAGCGCCGCCCCCAGCCCCGGATCGAGCCCCGGCCGCTCGGCGGCGTACACCGTGGCTCCCTCGATGCCGAAATAGCCGCCCACTCCCTGGTAGGACATCCCGATCTTCTCCAGCACCCGCCGGGAGGCCAGGTTCTGCGGGTAGGTGATCCCGATCACGCGGGTGAGCCCGAGGGCGCCAAAGCCATGGTCGAGAAGCGCCCGCGCCGCCTCGGTGGCGTAGCCCTTCCCCCACGCCGCGCGGGCGAACTGGTAGGCCACCTCGACCTCGGGTCCCTCCTCCACCACCGCCAGCGCCCCCCCGCCGATCAGCTCGCCGGTTTCCCGGAGGGTGATCGCCCAGCTCCCCAGCCGGTCGCTCTCGTAGCGGCTGATTCGCCGGGTCACGAACCCGCGCATGGTCTCGAGGTCCGGGACCGGGCGGCCGTCACCCACGTAGCGCATCACCTCCGGATCGGAGCACATGGCGAAGGCGGCGGGGACGTCGTCCACGGTCCAGCGGCGGATTTCGAGCCGGGGGGTGATCAGGCGCACGGGGACCTCCACGGCCGGCGGGCGGTCCGCGCGGGAGCGGGGCCCGGGCGGGGCCGGCGGTTCAACGAACGGAGGGGGCCGGCTCGATGATACCTCCCCCGAGCACGACCTCGCCGCGATAGAAGACGGCGGACTGCCCCGGGGCCACCGCCCGCTGGGGTTCGCGGAAGCGGACCCCCACCCGGCCCGGACCGGCCGGGGTCACGACGGCCGGAGCCGGGCGCGACCGGTAACGCACCTTCACCTCGGCTTCCAGAGCGCCCGAGGGCGGATCGCAGGAGACCCAGTTCACCTCGCGCACCTCCATGGCCTCGACATGGAGATCGCGTTCGCTCCCCACCACCACGCGGTTCCGGGCCGCGTCCACGCGCACCACGTAGAGGGGCTCGCCGGCGGCGACCCCGAGGCCCCGGCGCTGGCCCACCGTGTAATGGATGGCGCCGCGATGCTCCCCCAGCGCCCTCCCGGCCAGGTCCACGATCTCCCCCGGGCGGGCCTGGGGGGCGCCCTCGGCCCGCGCGCTCACGAACTCCCCGTAATGGCCGCCCTGGACGAAGCAGATGTCCTGGCTCTCGACCTTCTCCGCCACCCGGAGCCCGGCCCGCCGGGCGGCGGCCCGGGCCTCGGCCTTGGTCCGCCCGCCCAGAGGGAACCGGCTGGACGCCAGATCCTTGCGCGAGAGCCCCCACAGAACATAGGACTGATCCTTGGCCCGATCCGCCGCGCGGGCCAGAACCGGCCCCCCGGCGGTCTGCTCGAGCCGCGCGTAGTGGCCGGTGGCCACCGCGTCGAACCCCAGTCGCCGGGCCCGGGTCAACAGGCTCCCGAACTTGAGGTGGGTGTTGCAGCGCACGCAGGGGTTCGGGGTCTCCCCGGCCAGATAGGACCGGACGAAGGGACGCACCACCTCGCGGTCGAAGTCCGACTCCTCGTCCAGCACGTAGTGGCGGAACCCCAGGGCGGCGGCGGAGGCGCGCGCGTCCTCGATGTCCCGGAGGGAGCAGCAGGAGCGCGGCGAGGCCTCGGCCCCCCCGTAGCACCAGAGCTTCAGGGTCGCCCCCACCACGTCGTGCCCCTCCTCCACCAGGAACGCGGCGGCGGCGGCGCTGTCCACCCCGCCGGACATGGCGACCAGGACGCGCTCCCGGCGCGGTCCGGTCGCCGCCGGCGTTTCGACGGGGTTCAAGGGCTCCGGGGTCATGGGAATCGCTTCCTCCGGCAACGGTCGGGCGGCGGTCGGCCGGCCCGGGGCTACGGGCGACGGGCTACGAGCTACGGGCTACGGGCTACGAAGCCCGCGATCCTAGCAGGCGGGCCGCGGCCCCCACAAACCGCACGATCTCATCCTCGGTGTTCTCCGGGCCCAGGCTCACCCGCACCGCGGTTCGTGCCTCCCGCGGGGAGCGGCCCATGGCCAGGAGCACGTGGCTCGGCGCCTCGGACCCCGACTGGCACGCCGATCCGGCCGACACCGCGAACCCCTCCAGATCGAAGGCGGGAACCAGATCCACCGAGGCGCCCTCCCCGAAGGTGAAGTGGGCGGTGTTGGGGAGGCGCTCGCTCTCCCCCGCGGTGAGCCGGGCCCCGGGGACGTGCCGGGCCATGTCGCGCTCCAGCCGGTTCCGAAGCCCGAGCAGGCGCGCCGCGGTCCGCTCCCGGTCCCGGAGCGCCGCCCGCGCCGCCGCGCCGAACCCCACGATCCCGCCGACGTTCAGCGTCCCTCCGCGCAGCCCTCGTTCCTGCGAGCCGGGAACGACGGGCGCGAGCCGGACCCCGGGGCGCTTCCAGAGCGCCCCCACCCCCATCGGTCCCCCCAGCTTGTGCGCGGCCACCGAAACCAGGTCGACGCCCCACGTCTCCGCCGCCACCTCGATCTTGCCCGCGCTCTGAATCGCGTCGGCATGGTAGAGCACGCCCCGGTCCCGGCAGAGCGACGCGATGGCCGCCGACGGCTGAACCACTCCGGTCTCGTTGTTGGCATGTAGCACGGAGACCAGCGCGGTGTCGGCGCGCAGGGCCGCCGCCACCGCCTCCGGAGCGATCACCCCCGAAACGGGATCCGGCATCACCCGGGTGACCTCCCACCCCGCCGCTTCGAGCAGCGCCGCCGCGTCCAGGGCGGCGCGGTGTTCGATGCCCGAGACCACCAGGTGCCGCCCCCGGTCGACGTGGGCCCTCGCCGCGCCGGCCAGAGCGGTGAACACGGCCTCGGTGCCCGAGCCGGTGAACACCAAGTCGCCGCCCGGCCCCCCCACCAGATCCCGCACGTCCCGGCGCGCCCGATCCACCGCCGCGCCCGCGGCCTGGCCGAAGGAATGAACGCTGGCCGGGTTGCCGAACGTCTCGCCGTGGAGACGCGCCATGGCTTCCCGCACCTCGGCCCGCACCGGGCTGGTGGCGTTGTGGTCGAAATAGACCGGCATCGGACGGGTCCTCGCGGGAGGTGACGTCGGAACCGCACAAACAGAAGGGCCGTTCCCGGAGGAACGGCCCGATCCCGTATCGGGCCGGTCACCCGGCCCGGGAGGCGGAGCTGGCCGGAATCAGGGTTTCGTCACTTTGGCCTGGGTGATGACCACCTTCCGCAGGGCCCGATTGCTGTTTTCGTGCCCCGCGTTCTTGACCCGGGCGATCTTGTCCACGGTGTCCATCCCCTCCACCACCTGGCCGAACACGCTGTAGCCGTTCTGGTCCAGGCTGGGGAGGTCGGCCAGACAGATGTAGAACTGGTTCCCGTTGGACTTCTTCTCCGGGTTCAACGGGTCGGCCAGGCGCGCCGCCGCCACCGCGCCCCGAACGTGCTTTCGCCCGATCTCCGCCGGGATGGCGTTAGTTGCTCCCCCCGTCCCCACCTTGGGGCTCCTCCAATCGCTCCTGGAGATCGGATCGCCTCCCTGGATGATGAACCCGGGGACGATCCGATGGAAGGTGGTCCCGTCGTAGGTTCCTTCGCGAACCAGCTTGAGAAAGTTCGCGACGTGCTTGGGAGCGTCCTGGGGATAGAGCTCGATCACGATGTTGCCCAGCGCGGTCGACGCCCCCGCCTCGTCCTCCACCGCCACGCTCAGGGTCACACGATCCGGGGAGGCGGCTCCGTCGGGGGCGCCGGGTTCCTGGGCCACGGTGGTGTCTCCATCCGCCGGCTGGTCGTCCTGGGCCGCCACGGACAGGGGGAGGGCTCCGGCCAGGAAGAGGACCCCTAAGAAGAGGACCGACCCCTTCGCCGCTCGATGCATACGTACTCCTTCCGGCATCCCGGCCCCCTTCGCCACTAGTTCTCCTGCTGCTCTTTGGCTTTCATCTGCTTGGCCCGCTCGATGAGCTGGTCGAGCCGCTGAATCTCCTTGCGGCCGTAGTCCCCGAAGTCCTTGTCGCTCAGGATGCTCTGGAACTTGATCTTGGCCTCGCCGTAGGTGGAGACGGACCGGTCGTAGTCGCGGTTCCGCAACTGGTCGTCCGCCCGAAGCTCCAGCCCCTTTCCCCACACCGCGTAGAGACACCCCTGCACCGGGGCGTTCTCCGCGATACCCCTCATGGCGGTGGAAACGGCCTTCTCCCCGTCCTTGCAATCGAGGGCGTAGAGGAACCCAAGGTTGCAATAGAGCGTCTTCTTGGCCGGATCGCTCTGGATGATCAGCTCGTACTGCCGGGCCGCGTCGTCGCACCGGTCCAGCTTCTGGAGCACCTTGGCGTAGATGGCGCGGTCGTTCACCCGGGTGCTGTCGATATCGAGGAGCCGCTTGTAGGCCGGAGCGGCGTCCTTCCAGTCCTCGGCCTTGTAGTACAAATAGGCGAGCTTGCTGGCCACGTCCAGGTTCTTGGGATCCTGCTCCATCATCTTCTCGTACACCCCGGCCGCCTTGTCGGGTTCGTTGGCGGAGAAGTAGATCTCTCCCAGGGTGTTGAGGGCGCCGAGATCGTCCGGGCAGAGTTCGGTCACCTTGGTGTAGGCGTCGACCGCCGCGGTCATGTGCTTCTGGGCGTCCGGGGAGGCGGAGGCGGAGGCGGAAGTGGAGGCGGTGTCGTCGGTGCCGGCCCCCTTCGCCCGATCGGCCAGGAGCTTCTCCGCGCTTCCGATCTGGGACCAGATGGCGCAGTCCTTGGGCGTGATGGTGAGGATCTGCTGGTAGGTGGCGATGGCGTCGTCCAGGTCCCCCATCGCCGCCTGGACGTAGGCGATGTTCTTCCGGACGTCCACGTCATCGGCCGGCAGCAGGCCCTCGAGGTCCTGATAGGTGTCCAGGGCATCCTGGTAGTAGTCCGCGTCCGACTTCGCCATCTCCGTGTAGGCCAGGGCCAGCCGGCGGAAGGCGTCCACGTACTTGGGATCCTCGTCGATGGCCAGCTGGAACTGCTCCACCGCATCCAGGTACTTGAGATTGTTCATGAGCTCCACGCCGTGGCGGTAATAGCCCTTGGCCTTGCTCATCTCGCCCTGGTCGCCTCCGGCCTGGCTCGCGTCCTGAGCCAGAAGAACGGGGGTGGCGGCGGGAGAGGCGGCCCTCCCCGACGACGGCACGACCAAGGCGCACACCACACTCAAGAGCACGAGCGCCTGAGCCGGTCGGTTCATGATTCGCTCCTTTCCCAAGCCATTGGGATCCTCGTCCGCGGCGGACCGCCCCCCCGGGGCGGCGCCGAAGAACGTCCTACTTGTCCGACTTGCCGGCAGGGGCGGAGGGGACCGGCGACTTGGTGAATCGCTCCAGGATCTTGATGTTTTCCTTGGCGTTTGCCGCCGCGTCGGTCCCGGGAGCCACGTCCACCACCTTCTGCCACCAGCTCACCGCCTCCCGGAAGAGACCGGCGTCGGCGAAAGCCACGCCGAAGTTGTAAAGCGCCGAGTAGCACTTCGGGTCCTTGTCGATGGCCCGTTTGTACTCGAAGATCGCGTCGGGGTATTTTTCCTGCGCGTAATAGGCGTTGCCGAGGTTGCTGCGCGCCATGCAATCGTCGGGGTTCAGGGACAGCGCCTGCTGGAACGACTTGATGGCGTCGTCCTGGTCGCCCAGATCCCCCTGGACGATGCCCAGGTTGACCAGGGCCTCGACGTACTTGGGGTTCAGGTCCACCGCCTTCTGGTAGGCGGCCAGCGCCTTGTTCGACAGCCCGCCGTCATAGTAGGCGTTCCCGAGTTGGTACTGAAGACGATAGTTGTCGGGGGAGGCCGCGACCTGGGTCTCCAGGCGGGAAATCTTGGCCTGGACCTCGTTCCCGGCCACCGTCCCCTTCTTGACGTTCCCGCCCAGAAGGCCGTCGGACTGGGCCTGGGCCGAAACCGGGCTCAAAGCCAGGGCCGGCGCCAGAGCCAGGGCGGCAAGCGCGAGGAGGGAGCGTCCAGGATCCAGTTTCATCCCGAGCATCAGCGTGTTTCCTGTTCTGCTTCGTGACCGCGACGCGATGGACCGATGGAGGCGGAAAACCGCCGAAAGAAGTGCAGCCGGCAATTTTAGGGATCGGAAGGGGGGGTGTCAACCGAGGCCCCCGCCCCTCACCGCTCCCAACCTCAAGCGGTCCAGTTTGTTAGAGGCCGCTTCCATCGCTCTCCAATACCCCGCTCCGGCGGGGGCTATTCCGGAGGGCGGGGCGGCTCCGGAGGGCGGGGCGCGGCCCCGGCCGGGGAGAGGGTTCCCGGGCGTTCCCCCGGAGATCAGAACCAGGTGATCAGGGTGACCTCGTTGGGCACCAGGGCGTCGGGGTGGGCGGGACGCACCCGGACCGCGTACCCATAGAGCCCGCTCTGCCGGCAGGGAAGCAGCCCCTCGTACCACCAGGCCCCGTCCTCCTGGCTCTTGGGCTCCAGGGGGGTCGCCGAGCCTTCCACCACCTGGCGGTCCACCCCGGCGATGCCGTGGTAGAGCTCCACGCTCACCTGGTCCGGCTTGATCGGTCCCAGGCGCACCTTGACCCGCACCGGGACCCGCACCCCGACGTGGAGGTGGTTCCCACCCCCCTGCTCCACCTGCTCCACCTGGACTTCCTTCCAGTTCTCCCGGATGAAGCGGTCCCAGGTCACCAGGTCCCGGACCCGCCCGAGGTCCCCGTTCAGGAAGGTGCGGCTCCGGCGGGCGGCGGGGATGTAGAACCGCTCGGCGTAGTCCCCCACCATGCGGTTGGTGTTGAAGACGGGGGCCAGGGTCTTCATCGAGGCCTTCATCTTGCCGATCCAGCCCGCGGGGAGCCCGGATTCGTCACGCTGGTAGTAGAGCGGCACCACCTCCCGCTCCAGGATCTCGTAGAGGGCGTTCGCCTCGACTTCGTCCTGGTATTCGGGGTCTTCGTACTGCTCGCCGTGGCCGATGCTCCAGCCCACGTCGCTGGTGAACCCTTCCGCCCACCAGCCGTCCATGACCGAGAGGTTCAGGATCCCGTTGGCCGCGCCCTTCATGCCGCTGGTCCCGCTGGCTTCCAGGGGCCGGCGGGGGGTGTTCAGCCACACGTCCACCCCCTGCACCATGTACCGGGCCACGCTCATGTCGTAGTTCTCGAGGAAGGCGACCGACCCCCGCACCTCGGGATCCCGCGCGAAGTGCGCGAGCTGCTTGATCAGCTCCTTCCCCGCCGAGTCGGCGGGATGGGCCTTGCCGGCGAAGATGAACTGCACCGGCCGCTCCTGGTTCCGGATGATGCGCTTCAGCCGGGCGCGGTCGCGCAGCAGCAGGGTGGCCCGCTTGTAGGCGGCGAAGCGGCGGGCGAAGCCGATGGTCAGGTGGTTCGGGGAGAAGATCCGCCGCGCCTCCTCCTCGGCCATGGAGGGACCCCCTCGGTTCCGGATCTGGGTGGCCACGTGCTCCCGGGCGAAGTTGACCAGGCGCTCCTTGGACGCCATGTGGGTCCGCCAGAGCTCCTCGTCGGGGATCTGGTCCAGGCGTTGCCACTCCGCGGTGTCCGCCGGGTTGTCCGACCAACCGGGGCCGAGATACCGGTTCAGAAGCCCCCGCATCTCCACCGAGATCCAGGTGCGGGTGTGGATGCCGTTGGTGATGTGCTCCACCGGCACCTCGCTCTCCGGGTACCCCTCCCACTCCGATTCCCACATGCGCCGGGAGACCTTGCCGTGGAGGCGGCTCACCGCGTTCCGGTAGGTGGCGTTCCGCATGGCGAAGAGGGCCATGTTGAAGGGCTGGGTGGCGTCGCCGGCCTTCTCCTGGCCCAGCCGCATCAGGTCGTCGAAGCCGATCCCCATCTCCTCCGCGAACACCGTGAAGTACTTCCGCATGAGGCTGGGGTCGAAGATGTCGAAGCCGGCGGGGACCGGGGTATGGGTGGTGAAGATCGAGGACGCGGAGACCACCCTCCGGGCGGTCTCGAACTCCAGGTTCTTTCCGGTCATGATCTGGCGGATGCGCTCGATGGCCAGGAACGCGGCGTGCCCTTCGTTGATATGGCACACGTCGGGCTGGATCCCCAGGAGCCGGAGCGCCCGCACCCCGCCGATCCCCAGCACGATCTCGTGCTGGATGCGGGTCTCCCGATCCCCTCCGTAGAGCTGGTGGGTGATCCGCTGGTCCTCGAGGCTGTTCTCGGCCAGGTTGGAGTCCAGGAGGTAGAGCGGCACCCGCCCCACCTGGGCCCGCCAGATCTGCAGCAGCACCTCGCGCCCCGGGAAGGGAAGCGACACCTTGAGCCGGTGCCCCTCGGCGTCCCGCATCAGCTCGAGCGGCATGTTGTAGAAATCGTTCTCGCGGTAGGCTTCCTGCTGCCAGCCGTCGGCGTTCAGGTACTGGTTCAGGTAGCCCACCTTGTAGGCCAGACCCACCCCCACCATGGGGAGCCCCAGCTCGCTGGCCGACTTCAGGTGGTCCCCGGCCAGGACCCCGAGCCCTCCGGAATAGAACGGCAGGCATCCCGCGATCCCGAACTCGGCGCTGAAGTAGGCGATGGTGAAATCGTGAAGGTCGCGGTGATAGCGCTGGAACCAGGCCGAGCGGGCCAGGAGCTCGGTGAGGTTCTCGTGGGCCCGATCCATGTGGGCCAGGAAGACCGGATCGTTGGCCGCCCACTCCAGGCGGTCCTGGGCGATGGACCCGAGGAGCCGGACGGGGTTGTGGCCGGTCGCCTCCCACAGGTTCCGGTCCAGGCGCACGAAGAGCTCGGCGGTCTCGGGGTGCCAGACCCACCGTACGTTGAAGGCCAGGTCGCGGAGCGGGGCCAGGCGCTCGGGAAGGGCGGGCTGAACGTGGAGCAGTTGGAACCTAGGCGTCATGCGTCGTGGTTTCCTCCGGGAAGGGCGTCATCCGGGACCGGCACGTGGAAGCCGGGCCCGGCTGCGCTCGGGAAGCACACGGGGCTAGTTTAGACCGGTCCAACCCGGCCGGGGAGCCCCCATCTCACCGGGGTTATCGGCCGGGGGGCGGGGGCTTTCGCGGTACTTGCGTTCGCCGCCGGGGATTGCCGTGCGTCCGGGCGGCTCCCGCACCGCCCCCGTCGCGGCCTCGGAGGGCGGGCGCGGCGCCCGGCGGCGCCGGCCCGCGCCCATGGTATCGTCCCCCGGTCATGGCCACCCACGTGATCGGCGACGTCCAGGGCTGCTTCCGGACCCTCACCCGGCTTCTGAGGCGGATCGACCACCGCCCGGGCCGCGACCGGCTGTGGCTGGCCGGCGACCTGGTGAACCGCGGCCCCGCCTCGCTCCAGGTCCTGCGCTGGGCGGCGGACCAGGGCGAGGGCCTCACCGCGGTGCTGGGCAATCACGACCTGCACCTGCTCGCCCGGGCCGAGGGGGCGACGGAGGCCAAACCGGGCGACACCCTGGACGAGATCCTCGCCGCCCCCGACCGCGACCGCCTCCTGGACTGGCTTCGCGCGCGACCGCTCCTCTTGGTGGACGGGGCGGAGGCGCTGGTCCACGCCGGGCTCCACCCGGCGTGGACGGTGGAACGCGCGGCGGAACTCGCCGCCGAGGCCTCGGAGCGGGTGCGCGGCGGGCGGGGTCTGGCCCGGCTCTATGCCCCCGAACCGCTCCCCCTCTGGAGCGACGATCTCGACCCCGCCGAGCGGTTCCGGTACGCCGCCACCGTCTTCACCCGGCTCCGCACCCTTCGCGACGACGGCGTCCCCTGCCTGGACTTCTCCGGCCCGCCCGGGGAGGCGCCGCCGGGCTGCGTGCCCTGGTACGCGGCGCCGGGCCGTCGAAGCGGCGGGACCCGGGTGTTCTTCGCCCACTGGTCCGCCCTCGGCCTCCACCTGGGGCCGGACGCGGTGGGGCTCGACACCGGGTGCGTGTGGGGAGGAACGCTCACCGCGTTCCGACTCGAGGACGGGGCGGTGTTCCAGGAGCCTCTCGCCGATCCCGTCCCGCCGCGTCGCCGCCGCGGGTGATCCCGGCGGGACTCAGCCCCCGAGCTTCCGGAGCGCCCGCGGCTCCATGAGCCATTCCAGGTGGCCGCGACCGGCGTGGGGCTCCCAATCCACACAGGCCACCCCGGCCTTCTTCAGGGCCAGAGGGGGCTCGCCGCGGAACCCGAGACACGCCGCGATCACCCGGTCCAGGTTGGGGGCGTGCCCCACGCAGAGGATGCCGGTCTCCGAGCGCCGCTCCAGGGTGCGGAGAAACGCGGCGGGGTCGCCCCCGGGACGCAGGTCCCCGGCGATCTCCACTTCGGCCGGATCCTCCCCCAGCACCAGGGCGGCGATCTCCGCGGTCTGCCGGGCGCGCACCAGGGGGCTCGCCAGCACCGCCTCGATCGCGACACCCTGGGCGGCCAGGCCCCGGGCCGCGTAGCGGGTCCGCCGCGCCCCCTTGGGGGTGAGCGGGCGCTCGTCGTCGGGGGGACAGGCGGGATCCATCCGGTCCACCGCGATCCCGTGCCGCATGAGGTAGAGCTTCATCGACGTCCTCCCGCGGCCGGACCCGCCGTCGCGGCGGCGCGGGCCCGGCGACGGAGCTCTCCGGTCAGCTTTCCGAACTCCTGCCACAGGACCTCGAACCGTTTCCGGCGGCGCCTGGCCTTCCGCTTCTGGCGGTGGACGAGGGCGCCCAGAACGAGCAGCCGGTCCACGTTCGGGCGGGGATCCGACGCGATCACCTCGGCCAGCCCGCGCAGGTGGCCGACCGCGACCCGGGCGTCCTGGGCTTCCCCCAGCACGTCCTGGAAGCGGGCCAGCCGGCGGACCGCCTTCCGGAACCCCGCCGGCTCGATCTCCGCGAAGCACTCGCTCACGTAGCGAAGCCGCTTGAGCCCGATCCGGATCCGGTGCCGGTCCTCCTGGCTCAGGCTCCCCACCGGCCGCTTCCGCCACCGGCTCACCCTGGACGACGCCCGCCCGATCACCGGAACCGCGGCCTCGGCCACCGTCCGGGGGTGGGGCGCTCCGGTGGCGCCGGGTTCGGCGGGGCGGAGGGACTCGAGCCTCCCCACCAGGGCGTCGAACTCCGCCGAGGCCAGCTCGCGCCGGGCGTCCTCGGCGGTGGCGGTCCGGCGGCGCGCGAAGGCCTCGAGGATCCACGCGGCGGTCCGGGGCGCGGCGTCGACGGCGGCGAGCTCCGATTCCAGGAGCGGAAGCAGGACGTCGAGGTCCCGCGCCCGCCCCAGGCGCCGCCCCAGCTCCCCCAGCTCGCGCGAGACCGCGGCCGCGCGGGGGGATTCCAGCTCGCCGGCGAAGACGCGGAGCACGGCGCGGGCGCGGCGGATGGCCACCCGGATCTGGTGCAGGTATTCGGGATCGAGATCGAGCGCCGCCCCGCGGCGGTGGGCGCGAAGGGCCCGGGCCTGGCGGGCGAGGAGCTTCCGCGCGGCCTCCCCGGGGGCGTCGTCGGGCCGGACCCGGAGCGCGTCCGGGACCGGGGCGCCGGGTTCGGGGAGCCCCAGGGCGTCGAGCCCGGCGCGCACCGGATCGAAGGTCTCGACGGCGTTCCCGGCCACCCGGCTCATCACGAAGTCCCGGATCTCCAGGTCGGCGGGACCGGCCCCGGCGGCGTGGACGCGAACCGGACCTTCGATCTCCCGCCCGTCGATGGGATCGATGAAGGTGAACTCCTCCACCGTCACCGCGAAGTCGTGGCCGCTCCCCGCCCGATAGGTGCGCGCGCGGCGGCCCACGGTGACGAGCGGCACCAGGCCCTCTCCGGCGGAGGCCTTCCGGACCCGCTTCGCCACCGGCCCCGGCCCCGGCCCGGCGGGGTCGTAGTCCCCTTCCTGGACCGCCCGCTCCTTCCCGCGGCGAAGGAGCGCCCAGCCCGTGCCGTCCCGATGCCTGAGGCGAAGTCCGCGGCGGGAGAGCCTACCGGTCGCGGTCTCCAGGTAGGTTTCGATCCAACCGGGGTCGGCGGCGGGGTCGTCCACCAGCCCTCCCTCCGCGAAGAGGAGCGGGAGCTGGGTTCTGACCCGGCCGATTTCCTTGCGATCGATGAGCTTCGTGTCCATGGTATGGCCCGCTCCGCGCGGTGGGCTTCCCGATCGGGGGCCCCCCCCGCGCGCCCGGCCCGCGTCGAAGCGGTCAGCCCGCGTCGAGCAGCGCGGCGATGTCCTCGGTCAGCTTCTGGAGACGTGACAGGTCCTTGGCCCGCCCCTTCTCCGGCTTGAGCTTCAGGGTTCCGATCCTTCCCAACGCCTCGCGGGAGGTCGCGGCGGGGGGAACCAGGGGCGACGCCCCGTCCCCTTCCAGCCGGGCCAGGACCGCGGCCAGCTCGCCGTCCACCCGGGCGGTGTACTGCTCGAGAGTCTCCCGGAGCGTGGCGCGGAGCCCCTGGAGTTCCCGGGCCAGGGTCTCGGCCAGGGCGCGCTTCCCCGAGCCCCGGCCCGAAGCGGCCGGGGGCTTCGGGTCCGCCCCGTCCCGCGGTCCGGGCGGGGCCGCGTCCCCGGACCGTTTCCGTTTACCGGCCCGCGCCGGTTTCGCTGCTTCCATGATTGCTTTCCCCCGCCGGACCCCTGCGGCCGAGGACCGCCTGGACCCGGCTCTTCAGGTCCCGGTTGATGACCGGGACGGACCGGTTGCCGTTCAGACGCTCGAAGCCGTACGTCGTCTCCAGGCGTTTGAACGCGACGCGCAGGCGCCGCTGGTAGCGAACGAAGCTCTCGTGCCAGTCGCGCGAGAGTCCGAGGTCCATCCCCGACTCCCAGTAGTCGAGGCTCCCCCGGGCCCGGAGGATCCGCTCGGCCAGGTTGGTGGTGGAGACCACGAGGTGGTAGACCGCGTCGGGGACGATGGCCATGGAGTAGAGGGAGCGGAGCCAATCCTCGTCGCCTCCGCGCACCAGGTCCCGGGCCATGAGGGTGAAGATGTAGCGGTCGGCCAGCACCACGTACCCGGCGCGAAGGGCGGGCACGATCCGGTTCTCGAGCTGGTCGTAGAAGTCGGAGGCGTAGAAGAGGGACATGGTGCGGGGGCTCAGCACGTTTCCCTCCTGGGCCTTCTCCAGGACCGGGGCGACCAGGGTGGAGCGCTTGATCCCGGCCTCGGCCACCGCGTACCCGCTCTGCTCCAGCCACTGGGAGAGGAGCCCGATCTGGGTGGAGCGGCCCGAGGCGTCGGGACCCTCGATCACGATGAGGAAGCCGCCCAGACTCGCCGGGTCCACCCCGGGGAGCGGATCGCCGTAGAACCGTTTCACGCTCATGACCGGGCCCTCGTCCGGAACCGCGGGAGATCGATGCGCTCCGAGATGATCTCGCGGACGCGATGCTGCTGGTCCGGAATGGTGCGGGTGGCGTCCATGACCGTGAACCGGAACTCGTCCACCATCTGCAGGTACTGCTCCATCACCCGCCCCTGGAAGATCCGGAAGCTCTGGGCGATGTCCGGGGAGAGGTTGAGGTCCATCCCCGCCTCGAAGAACTTGAGCCGGGGGCGCCCGGCGAGGATCCGCCCCAGAGTGACCTCCAGGGGGGCGTGGAAGAAGAAGGTGATGTCGGGCACCCGGGCGAAGCGGTAGAGGTTCCGGAGCCACTCGGAATCGCAACCGCGGACCGCGTCCCGGGCGAAGGAGGTGAAGAAGTAGCGGTCGCAGAGGACCAGGTACCCGGCCTTGAGCATGGGGAGGATCTGGCGCTCGTAGCGGTCGGTGAAGTCGGTGGCGTGGACCAGGCTGAAGGTGGTGGGGGTGAGGAGCTGGCGCTTCTTTCCCTTCTTGGTGGCCGCCTTCACCAGCTCGCTGGAGTTCCACTCCGAGAACGAGACCCGGTACCCCAGGCCCGAGAGCCATTCGTGGACCAGATGAATCTGGGTGGACTTGCCCGAGCCGTCGAGCCCTTCCACCGCGATCAGTTTTCCCGGCACCGTGTCTCCTTCCCCCCCGCCGAGCCGCAACCCGCGCGGTCTCCGGGCCTCATTCGGTTTCCCGCTCCGGGCGGATCCGGACCTCCACCCCGAACGTCTTCTCGAAGAGCTGGCACCGCTTCCCCAGGGACCACCGCTCGAGGAGGATCTCCTCCTCCACCTGGGGCTTCAGCACCACCGTCTCCCCCTTCACGTTCGCCCGCACCCCGCGAACCAGCTGCCGGTGCTCGCGGTCCAGCGCGTCGGCCATGCGAAGGAGCCCGGCCAGGCGCACCACCCGGGTCCGGTCCTTCTCGTCGAGGCGGGCGAAGAGCTCGTGCTCCGGGCTCGGATCGCTCTTCCGGTGATAGCGGGCCACGTGCGCGGCCAGGACGATCTCCCGCGGGGAGAGACCCGCCACCTCGGAGTTGGAGACGACGTAGAAGCTGTGACGATGGTGCTTCTTGTAGCTGATGTACCCCCCCACGTCGTGCAGCAGCGCGGCGGCGACGAGGATCCGGCGGTACTCCGGAGCCAGCCCGTGGAGGTCGCTCAGCTGGTCGAAGAGGTCGCGGGCCAGGCCGGCCACGTGGGCGGCGTGGTCCTCGTCGAAGAGGTAGCGGCGGCCGAGGTTCAACGCGGCGTCGAATACCTCCCGCTCCCGGCGCTCGTCATGGCTCACCTGGCTGGTCAGGGAGTCCACCACGTCGAGAAGGACGCCCTCCTTCACCCCGGCGTGGGGGACGGTGATGCGGCTCACCCCGACCAGCTCGGCCAGCCGGGCGAAGACCAGGGCGGCCGGGAAGATCACGTCGGCCCGGTCCTCGCGGAGCCCCAGCTCCTCGACCCGCCGGCGGTAGGAGAGCCGGGACAGGGTCTCGATCACCCGGCGGAGATCGGCGACCGGGACCACGCTCACCCCGGCCCCGTCCGGCTCCGCCCCGGCCAGCTTGGCCAGGGATTCCATGTTTCCGCCGGTGGCGATCAGGCCGTGGGGCTTTCGGTGGCGGGCCACCGAGGGAACGCGCAGGGTGTCCACGTACTCGGAGAGCACCCGGCGAAAGCGCCCCGGATCCTCTTCGGCGCCGGCCAGCTCCTCGAGGAGCCGCACCGAGCCCATGGTGTGGGACTCGCTCCAGAGGATGCCCGAGTCGTCGACCAGCGAGACCTCGACGCTTCCGCCCCCCAGGTCCACCAGCACCCACTGCTCCCGCCCCAGGGCCACCCGGTGCCGGATGGCCAGGTGGACCAGGCGGGCTTCCTCGGAGCCGGTGATGAGATCGAGTTCCAGGCCGGATTCCCGCTTCACCCGGGCGAGGAACGCCTCGCCGTTGGTGGCTTCGCGGACCGCGCTGGTGGCCACCGCCCGGTAGGCGGCGACCTCCTTCTCCTCCATGGTGCGGCGGAATCCGGCGAGCGCGGCCACCGCCTGGTCCATGGCCGCCTCGGGGAGCTTCCCGGTGAGGAACACCCCGTGACCCAACCGCACCGCCACCCGCTCCGAGGCGAGAACGGTGGAGCGGTTCCGGTCGCTGAACTCGGCGGCCAGGAATCGGATGGCGTTGGAGCCCGCGTCCACGCAGGCCACACGGACGGGGAACGATGTCTTGGCGCGGCCGGGGGCGAGCCCGGGCGCCCCGGCTTCGGTGGAATGGCCCATGACGACCATTGTAGACAACCCGATGCCTCCCCGCTTGGATTCCGGCCGCGCGTGAAATCCGGCCCTTGATTCCAGGGAACTGGTGTGACGTTCGTGTGACGGCGGGGGTGGGCGGAATCCCAGCCGGGGGT
>CAYRIJ010000062.1:0-16138 GCA_964424285.1 uncultured bacterium | reverse complement strand
GGCGGTCCTGACCGGGGCGGGAATTCCCGCTCATGTGTTTCCCGGCGTGGCGCCGACCCCGGTGACCGCCTACGCGGTGGGTGCGCTGGGGGCCGCGGCGGGGGTCGTGGTCACCGCCAGCCACAACCCGCCGGCCTACAACGGCTACAAGGTGTACTGGTCCAACGGCGCCCAGATCATCCCCCCGCACGACCGCGGGATCAGCGCGGCCATCGACGAGGTCGGGCCGATTTCCGGGATCCCTCTCCTGGACGAGAAGGACGCCCGGGCTCGGGGTCTCCACCACGACGTGCCGGATGGCCTAGGAGAGCGCTATCTGCAGGAGGTCCTGGCCCTTCGCCGTCATCCGGAGGCGTCCACGGATCTCATCACGGTCTACACCCCCCTTCACGGCGTGGGAGGGACCTGGGTGGAACGGGCCTTCCGGGGGGCCGGCTTCAAGGAGTTCCACACCGTCCCCGAGCAGGCCGAGCCCGACGGCGATTTTCCCACCGTGGAGTTTCCCAATCCCGAGGAGAAGGGGGCCATGGACCTGGCCCTCGCTCTGGCCGAACGAAAGACCGCCGACCTGATCCTGGCCAACGACCCCGACGCCGACCGGCTCGCGGTCGTTCTCCGCGACGGGGCGGGAAGGCTGGTGCCCCTGACCGGCAACCAGATCGGGACGGTTCTGGCCTACTACCTGCTCACCGAGAACCCTCCCGGGGGGGGCGACCCCCTGGTGATCACCACCGTCGTTTCCTCCAGCCTCCTCCGGCGGATGGCCCGGGAGCTGGGCGCCCACTACGCCGAGACCCTGACCGGGTTCAAGTGGATCGCCAACCGGGCCATGGACCTGAAGGCGGAGCGGGGCTGGCGGTTCGTCTTCGGGTTCGAGGAAGCCCTGGGGTACAGCGTGGGAGAGCTGGTCCGGGACAAGGACGGGATCGGCGCGGCCCTGGTGTTCGCCGACCTGGCCGCCTTCTGCCGGTCCCGGGGTTCCACGGTGATGGAGTACCTGCACGAGATCTTCCGGCGGTTCGGCCTCTACGTGAGCTCCCAGAAGAGCATCACCCTCCCCGGTTCGGAGGGGAGCCGCGCGATCGCCGCCATCATGGATGCGTTCCGGTCGGATCCGCCCGAAGCGCTGGCCGGGGTGAAGGTGGCGTCGCGAAGCGATCTCCAGGCCGGCGAGACCGTGTCGACGGCGGGGGGGGAGACCTCCAGCCTCGACCTCCCCCGGAGCAACGTCCTGATCTACGAGCTCGAGGACGCGTCCCGGGTGCTGCTCAGGCCGAGCGGCACCGAGCCCAAGATCAAGTACTACTTCGAGGCGGTGGAGCCCTTCCCGGAAGGGGAGGCGTTCGCCGAGGTCGAGGCCCGGGCCGCCGAACGGCTCCGGCGGCTGGAAGCCGGCTTCCTCGAGGAGGCGGAGCGCCGCCGGTCCTGACCGGGCTCCGCCTCCCCCCGCGTCAGCGGGTCCCGAATCCCGAGGTCTTCGAGTACGTCCTCCCGTCGTCGTGACACCCCTCACAGGACGCCTTGCCGTTCCCGGGGCCCTTGACGTGGCACGCATCGCAGTCCAGCTCTCCGTGCACCTCGTCCAGCTTCACGCCGGTCACCGCATGCTTGAAGCCCGCTCCCGCCCATCCGTCGGTATGGCAGGTGCGGCACTTGGGGTCCGGCTTCTGGAAAGCCCCCTGCTTGCCGTGACAGGCGGTGCAGGAGAGCGATGCGTGGTACGGCTTGAGGGGCCACCCGGTGTCGGAGTGCTGGAAGAGATCCTTGGGATCCCGGCCGTGGCATTCGGTGCAATTCTGCTCTCCATGGCACTTGAAGCAGGTGTCGTGGAGGTTGACCTTGGACAGGTCGCCCATGGGGTGGGAGTTTCCGCCTTGAACGTGACAACGGGTGCAACTCTGTTGCATGTGGCATTCGGTGCAGTCGCGTTCGTACTTCTCGCTATGGTTCTTGTGGTGGAACGGAACCTTGTCGCCGACGGCGAAGTCGGTCGAGAAGGTGATCAGGTCCAGGAGCGGAACCGGGTCGTAGTGGCTGTGGTCGCAGACTTCGGTCGCCGTTCCCTGCAACCTCCCTCCCGCCTTCTTCTCGTGGCAGATCTCACACTTGGTGTCCTGGTCCCATTCGGAGTGGCAACCCAGGCACTGTCGGTGGTAGGCGCCCTTGAGTCCGGGTTGGGCGATGTCCTCGTGGACGATCTCCACCGGATGGCAGTCCTTGCACGCCGGGTGGGGGGAGTCGGGGGGCGTGTAGTGGTGGCAGGCGTCGCAACCCTTGGACATCCCGGCCATGGTGGCGTGCATCTTGTGGTTGAACCGGACCGGAACGTACAGGTCCTCCAGCTTGTTCAGGATCACCACGTCGGGCCCCAGGGAAGGCGACAGGCCGGTCGCCTCCGTATGCCGCGGGCAGGCGGTCAGGCAGGGATCCGCCGGGGTGGGATTGTCGCAGGTGTGGCACCGGCGGCAGTCCATGCCCTGAACGTGGGACTTCGGTGCCGGCGCGGCCGCGCTCATCGCCAGAAAGCCAATTAGGAGTGAGGTGCCGGCCAGCGCGGCGCCCAGGGTCTTCGTCATCGTCCACCTCCCTCGCTCGTCCGGCGCATCACTCCTCCTCCTCGGCGGGCAGGATGGGGAAGATGGTGACGAGCACCCGGTACACGAACATCAGGGCGGCGATCAGTCCCACCGTCACCGCGATCTCCCCGATGCTGGGGAAATACTGCTGAGCCTTGTACACCGGATGGTAGGCGGTGATGAACACGTTGATCCGGTTGAACATCACCCCGAGGACTACCAGGAGGGCCGCGGTGAAGAGAAGCGGGGGGGAGCGCCGGGCCCGGGGAGAGGAGAACAACAGGAACGGGAGGATCACTCCCAGACCCAGTTCGGCCAGGAACATCATCGAGGGCACGCTGCCGTCGGTGAGGTACCGCGCGGTGCCCCGGAGCGACATGTCCCCGAGCTTGAAGGCCAGGTAGAGGAACAGCAACGCGGAGACGATCTTCCCCAACGGCCCGAGGATCTTCATCTCGGGCTTCCGGCCGAACACCTTGGAAGCGATCATCGACTCGACGATCACCATTGGGTATCCCACCGAAATCGCGGAGAGAAGGAAGAGCAGGGGGAGGATCGGCGTCCACCAGAGCGGATGCTCCTTGTAGGGGGCGATCACCATGAGCCCTCCCAGGGAGGACTGATGGAGGCAGGAGAGGACGACCCCCAGGATGATGAACACGAACATGATCTTGTTCACCGTGTTGTCCAGGAGCCGGAGGATTCCTTCGAAGAAACCGTTCAGCCCCGCCATGCCGCCGGGGAGGTCGACCCGGCCCTTGAACCGCTCGATCACGATCGGCACGAACTCGAGGTAGAGCACGGTGAGGTAGATCATCACGCACATGCCGACCTCGAACAGGACCGAATGCCCGGACCACATGAAGGGGACCACGGGGTGCCAGACGTTGTAGTAGCGCCCCAGGTCGACCAGGAGGCCCAGCACCACGAAGGTGTAGCCCAGCATGGCGGTGAGGAGCGCCGGCCGGGTGACCGCCTCGTAGTGGTGGCGATGGAAGATGTGGGCCAGGGCGGCGGTGGTGAACCCGCCGGCGGCCAGCGCCACTCCCGAGGCCACGTCCACCGCGATCCAGATGCCCCAGGGATACTGATCGTTCAGGTTGGTCATGGATCCGATCCCGAAGAGGAACCGGTAGAGGGCGAAGGAGAAGCCCACGGCCATGATCCCCAGGAGGACGAGCACCCCCCGGGTGAAGATCGGCTTGGTCATGGGAACCGAGCCGGCGTGGGCATGGTGGACGGGTTGCGCGAGGGCGGGGCTACTCATGGTTCTCACCCTCCTTCCCGTCGTCGTCCCCTCGATTGAAGAACTTCATGATGCCTCCCAGGAAGGCGAAGAGCGCGATGGGGGGAAGGAAGTTCTTGAACACCCCGTGCTGGATGGTCTCGGTGATCTGAGGCGGCGCTTTCTCGCCCAGCGCCGGGAAGCCGAGATCGGTGAAGGGCCGGCTCGAGATGTACAGCCAGGAGGTGCCGCCGACCTCGTGCTCCCCGTAGACGTGGTCCACGTACTGACCCGGGTGGCCCTGGATCTTGTCGTGGGCCAGGGTCAGGAGCTCCTTTCGCTTGCCGAAGGTCAGGCACTGGGGCGGACAGATCTCCACGCAGGCCGGAACCCCGCCCTCCTTGCTGATGCGGTCGAAGCAGAACGTGCACTTCCGCACCTGGGGGGTGAATGCGTTGTCGTACTCGTAGGCGGGAATCTGGAAGGGGCAGGCCACCATGCAGTACCGGCAGCCCATGCAGCGCCAGGGGTCGTAGGTGACCGCCCCGTTTTCCTTCTTCTGGAAGGCGGTCACGATGCAGGCCGAGGAGCAGGCCGGGTCGTTGCAGTGCATGCATTGGACCTTGGCCCACAGAGGCCGTTCCGAGCCCTCGGGCCCGGGAAACTGGTTGACCACCGTGTAGTGCCCGGCGTCGGGCCGCCGGTAGTCCTTGAAGACCGACTTGTCCTCGAACGTCTCCAGCGGCTGAACCGGAAGATTGTTGGCCTGATTGCAGGCCCATTCGCACTTCCGGCAACCGATGCACTTGGAGACGTCCACGAGGACGCCGTAGGCGTTCTCGGGGGCTTCCGCCGCCACCCGGGATGCGTCGGCCTCTTCGGCGACGACACAGGCGGCGCAGATCCCCCCGGCCGTCTTGAGGAAATCCCTGCGTTTCATCTGGTACCCCACACCTCCGACCGCCCGGAGGAGGGGGCTACCCCATCCCACCGGGCGTGCCTAATGGCCCCGGCGCGGCGGGGTCGGCGGCCGGGCCACCCGGTGGACCGGGGGGCCGGCCGCGGCGCGGTTTGCGCGTCCGCCACGCTCTCCTTGGGCGGAAACGGCCGGAATCGCTTCCGTCCCGAGGATACGCCCGGACCGAATGGGTCACATGATTCCAATTGTGGATATTGCTATTCCATACCGTTACAACCCCCGGAAATGATTAGACTTACCGCCGTTCTTGGGATGAACGGCGTGCAAGCGGGTCCCGGCGCGGAAATTACGGAATGAAGGGAAGCAAATGGAGTCGGTTTCATCGAATACACGGGCCCGGCGCATGGACCGCGGAAATTCGTCTCGCGCGGGCGAAACGGGAAACAAGGTTGTTCACGGAAGGGGAATGGTCTTGAAACAACTTGTGGCGGTCGGCGCCCTGCTCTTCCTGGCCTTGCCGTGGGTCGCCAGCGCATCGGTCAACGAAACCTGCTTCGAGTGCCATTCCGATCCGGCCTTCACCACCCGGCGCGGAAACGTCACCGTTCCCCTCTTCGTGAGCCCGGAGGTCTTCGGGAAGTCGGTTCACAAGGGTCTCGACTGCACCGACTGCCATGCCGACGTCGATCCGGACGACCTGCCGCACGCGGAGGATCTGGAGCGCGTCCAGTGCGGGACGTGCCACGACGACGCCCAAGCGCAGTACGAGGGAAGCATCCACGGCCAGGCCGCCGCCCGGGGGGCTCCCTACGCTCCGTCCTGCAAGGACTGCCACGGCACCCACGACATTCTCCCCCCCAGCGATCCCGACGCACCGACCTACAAGATGAACGTCCCGTATCTGTGCGGAAGCTGCCACCGGGAAGGGGCGCCGGTGGCCCGGGCCTACAAGATCAACGAGCACAACATCGTCGAGAACTACAGCCAGAGCATCCACGGCGAGGCGCTGTTCAAGAAGGGGCTCACCGTCGCCGCCACCTGCATCGATTGTCACGGTAGCCACCACATCCTTCCTCACACCGATCCGAACGCCTCGATTTCGCCCAAGCACATCGCCGCCACCTGCATGCAGTGCCACTCGCGCATCGAGCAGGTCCACGTGAAGGTGATCCGCGGCGAGCTCTGGGAAGAGAAGCCGGGGGCCATTCCCGCCTGCACCGATTGCCACATTCCCCACAAGGTCCGGAAAGAGATCGTCTCCCTCACCATGTCCGACCGGGACTGTCTGAAGTGCCACGAGCGGACCGATCTCCGGCACTCGGCGGAAGGCGACACCCTCTCGTTGACCGTGCGGAAAGACGACTTGGCCGCTTCCGTCCACCAGAACATCCCCTGCGTGAAGTGCCACTCGGACGTGGATCCCCGGCTCAAGCGTCCCTGCGAGACCGCGGGCCGGGTGGACTGCTCGGCCTGTCACGCCAAGGTGTCGGAGGAGTACTTCGCGAGCGGCCACGGTCAGGCCTTCGTCGGCGGAAAGCCCCAGGCTCCCTACTGCACCACCTGCCACGGCGACCACAAGGTCAAATCGGTGAAGGAGGAGGACGCCAGGACCTACCGGGCCAACGTGCCCAAGTTGTGCGGAAGCTGTCACCGGAAGAACGGCCAGGCGCCGGAGGCCACGGACCTGGCCGAGGTGAATGCGTACGCGGACTACTCGAAGAGCGTGCACGGACGGGGACTGACCGAGAAGGGGCTCCTCCCCAGCGCCATCTGCACCGACTGCCACACCGCCCACTTCGTGCTCAAGCATTCCGATCCGCGATCCTCGGTGTCCAAGAAGAACATCCCCGCCACCTGCGCGTCCTGCCATCGCGGGATCTACAACCAGTTCACGCAGAGCGTGCACTTTCCGACCAACGGCAGGAACGGGGAGAAGCTTCCCACCTGCACGGACTGCCACACCGCGCATACGATTTCGGAGGTCGAGAAGGATCAGTTCATGACCGAGGTCACCCAGCAGTGCGGATCCTGCCACACCGAGCTGGCCAAGACCTACCTGGAGACCATGCACGGCAAGGCCTACCGGTTGGGCTACCTCAAGGCGGCCAAGTGCTCGGACTGCCACGGGGCCCATTCCATCGCGGCGATCAACGATCCCAGGTCGACGGTGAGCTTCCGGAACATCGTGGGGACGTGCCAGAAGTGCCATGCGGACGCCAACGTCCGATTCACCGGCTACCTGACCCACGCCACCCACCACGACCCGGTCAAGTACCCGATCCTCTACTACACCTACTGGGCGATGACCCTGTTGCTCTTCGGGGTGTTCGGATTCTTCGGGGTGCACACCCTGATGTGGTTGCCCCGGTCCTTCAGGGCGATGCGGGAACGGCGGCGCCACAGCTGGGAGGAGGAGGGCAAGTACTTCGTCCGCCGCTTCAACACCGGCCAGCGGGTGACCCACATCTTCGTGATCGTGAGCTTCCTGTCCCTGGCCCTGACCGGCATGATGCTCAAGTTCTCCTCCATGCCCTGGGCGGAATTCCTGGCCGGGCTATTGGGTGGGGTGCGGGTGGCCGGAGCGATCCACCGGATCGCCGCCACCATCACCTTCGGCTACTTCGCCTTCCACATCGGGAGCCTCATCCGGATGAAACGCCGGCGGAGGATGAGCTGGAAGGAGCTGGCCTTCGGCAAGAACTCCCTCATGTTCAACCTGAAGGACATCCAGGATTTCCTGGGCACCCTAAAGTGGTTCTTCAACCGGGGGCCGCGACCCTCCTACGGACGCTGGACCTACTGGGAGAAGTTCGACTATCTGGCCGTGTTCTGGGGGGTGGCGGTGATCGGGGCCTCGGGGCTCATGCTCTGGTTCCCGGAGATCGCGACGAAGATCCTTCCCGGCTGGCTCATCAACGTGGCCACCATCGTCCACAGCGACGAGGCGCTCCTGGCGGTGGGCTTCATCTTCACCATCCACTTCTTCAACACCCACCTCCGCCCGGAGGCCTTCCCGATGGACACGGTGATCTTCACCGGGGTCACCCCGCTCAAGACCTACAAGGAAGAGCGCCCCCATGAGTTCGACGAGCTTCGAAAGAGCGGCGAGCTGGGAAAGCGGGTGGTCATGCGGACCCGCGAGCAGAACCGCCAGGTCATGGTCCGGATCTTCGGGAGCCTGGCTCTGGCCGTCGGGGTGATCATGATCGGCCTCATCCTCTACTCGGTGATCTTCGGGTACAAGTAGCCGCCGGTCGGGGGCGGGGGATCCGGCGCGACGGCGATGGGTCCCTCCTCCCGGCGGGGAGGCCCCGGAGACGGAGAAGCGCGGCGCGGAGTCCGGCCCAACTGGCCCTCCTCCGGCGATTCCCGTACACTGGGCTTGATGATCGGTCTCCGGGTCGCGGTCCCCGCCCCGGGGCCCGTCGGAACAGCCCAATCGTCGTCGTGATCGGTCGGAATGCCGCCCGTGTTCCGTGTGCTCTTCCCCCGATCCCCTGGACGGACGGTTCACGCCCGCGACCGAGGGAGTCAGCTTCAGTGTCCATCGAAAAGGTCGGTCATCGTTCGCCCCGGGTCTTTGAAAAACCCCACGTCCCACCCGAGGCCGGGACCGGGATCCCCGGCACCGGTCGCTCCGCGCTGTTCTACCAGAACCGCAGCCGCCTCCCCACCGTCAGCCACGGACGCGGGATCTACATCTACGACACCGAGGGAAGACGCTACCTGGACGGTTGCAGCGGCGCGGTGTCGGCCAACCTCGGTCACGGCGACCCCCGCATCCTGGAGGCGGCCCGGGCGCAGATGGAGAAGATCGCCTTCGCCTACCGCCTCCAGTTCGAAAACGAGCCGGCCAACGACCTGGCCGACCTTCTCGTTCGGTTGTCCGTTCCCGAGTTGAACCGGGTCTTCTTCGTCAACTCCGGGTCCGAGGCGGTGGAGAGCGCGATCAAGCTGGCCCGCCAGTTCTGGTGGTCCACCGGCCGCCAGGGGAAGACCCGCTTCGTCTCCCGGCGGCCGGCTTTCCACGGGGCCACCCTCGGGGCGCTGGCTCTGACCAGCTACGCCCCCCTCAACATCCCGTTCAGCCCCAATACCGTGGAATCGCCCAAGGTCGCGGCCCCGTTCTGCTACCACTGTCCCCTGGGGAAGGAGTATCCCGGCTGCGGCGTGGCCTGTGCGTGGGAGCTCGAGGAGACCCTGGATACCCTCGGTCCGGAGAACGTGGCCGCGTTCGTCGCCGAGCCGATCGGGGGATCCACCACCGCGGCCGCGGTCCCCCCCGACGAGTACTTCCCGATCGTGGAAGGGATCTGTCACGACCGGGAAGTGCTCCTGATCATCGACGACGTGATGACGGGTTGCGGACGCACGGGGACGTTCTACGGGTACGAGCACTGGGACATCACCCCGGACATCGTGGCCACCTCCAAAGGGCTGTCCGCGGGCTACGCCCCCATCGGAGCCATCGTGGCCAGCGAGGCGGTGGTGGAGCCGGTGCTGGAGAGCGGCGGCTTCATGCACGGCCACACCTATGCCGGTAACCCACTGTCCACCGCCATCGCCCTGGAGGCGGTGCGCATCCTCCTCGACGACAACCTGATGGAAAACGCGCGGGAAACCGGAACCTACCTGCACGAGCGCCTCCACGAGCTCAAGGCCCGGCATCCGGTGATCGGGGACGTGCGCGGCCGCGGCCTCATGGCGGGGGTGGAGTTCGTCCGGAACCGGGTGAACCGGGTGCCCTTTCCCGCCGGCTGGTTCGTGGCCCTGGAGGCCACCGAGATCGCTCGTGGACACGGTCTCCTGGTCTACCCCCGCCGGCCCCTCAACGGGCTCTCCGGGGACCACGTGCTCATCGCCCCCCCGCTCATCATCGACCGGGAAGGGGTGGACGAGCTCATCGAACGATTCGATCGCACGCTCTCCGACCTCATGAGGCTGCTCCGCCGCCACCTCGAGGCCGAAGCTCCCGCCTTCCGCGACACCACGGTCCGGCGCTACCACCAGGCCGAGCAGCTTCCCGACTACGCCATCGGGAACCTGGATGAGGTGGAGCCCGCCGCCGACGCCAACGTGACCGGAGCCATGGAGCAGGGCGACTTCGGCCGGTTGGAGCCCTCCGGGGGAGGGGAAGAGGACGGCGACCGATGATCGAGCGGGTCACCACGGCGCCGGAGGCGGTTCGGCGCCATCTCGCTCCCGGGCAGACGGTGATGGTAGGGGGCTTCGGTCGGGGCGGCGTTCCGTTCACCCTGCTGGAGATCCTCGCCCGGAACCCCGAGCGCTATCCGAACCTCACCCTGATCAAGAACGACGCCAGCGAACCGGGTCTCGGGGTCGATCTGCTTCTGAGGGCGGGGATGGTGACCAGGCTCATCTCCACCCACATCGGACTCAACCCGGAGTTCATCGGGCGGATGAACCGCGGGGAGGTGGCCTGCGAGCTGGTCCCCCAGGGCATCTTCGCCGAGCGCATCCGGGCCGGGGGAGCGGGGATTCCCGGGTTTCTCACCGACATCGGGCTCGGCACCGAGGTGGCGGACGGAAAACCCACCGTGGTCCTCGACGGGCGCGGGTATCTTCTGGAGCGGGCCCTCCGGGGAGACGTGGCCCTGATCGGAGCCGACGTGGCCGACCGGGCCGGAAACCTGTGGTGGCGGGGCTCCAACCGCAACATGAACCCCCTCATGGCCACCGCCTGCGACCGGGTGGTGGTCGAGGCCCGGCGGATCGTGCCGGTGGGAGAATTGGAGCCCGAGAACGTCCACCTGCCCGCGGTGTTCGTGGATGCGGTGGTGCAGGCGGAAACCCCGCTCCATCTCCGGGGGACGGCGTCTTGAGCTTCGACCGGGCCCTCTCTCCCGCCGATGAGGTCATCGTGCGCCGGGCGGTGCGCGAGCTCGAGACCGGCATGACCGTGAACCTGGGGATCGGCATGCCCACCTATCTTCCCCGCTTCCTCCCCCCGGAGGTGGACGTGGTCTTCCACTCCGAGAACGGGTTCGTGGGGATGGGCCCGCCCCTCGAGGCCGGCACGCCCGACCACGAGGTCATCGACGCCGGGGGGCGGGCCTGTACCCTGCTCCCGGGCGCGGCCTGCTTCGACAGCCTGCTCTCCTTCGCCATCGTGCGGGGAGGGAACCTGGATCTGGCCGTCCTCGGGGCCTTCGAGGTGAGCGTGACCGGCGATCTGGCCAACTGGAAGATCCCCGGCAAGCTCACCCCGGGCATGGGGGGCGGGATGGAGCTGGCCCAGAAGGCCAACCACCTGCTCGTCGTCTCCCGTCACCTGGACAAGGGGGGGCGGGCGAAGCTCAGGGCCCGATGCGATCTTCCCCTCACCGCCCCCGCGTGCGTGGATACCCTGATCACCGAACGCGCCGTCTTCCGGCGGCGCCACGGCCGGCTGCGGTTGGCGAGCCTCCACCCCGACCACACCCTCGCCTCCGCCCTGGAGGCGGTGGAGGTCGCGGTGGAGGCGGACGACCCGCTCGTCCCCTGGACCTGATCCGCCGGGATCCCGCCGGCCGGAAAGGAGCGGACATGACCCGACCGTCTGAACGCGATCTCGCCGGAGCCGTGGCCGACCGCCGGGAGTGGGCCCTGGACGCCCTCCGCGCCCTGGTCCGCGAACCCACCGTGCTCGGACACGAACGCTCCGGTCAGGACCGCGTGGCCGCGATCTACGAGGAGCTCGGCTTCGAACCCCGGTTCGAGCCCATCGACGAGGCCGGGATCCGCGGGCTTCCCGGCTTCGGAGCCACGGACTGGGAGCTGGATGGAAAGGCGAACCTGGTCGCGGTGCACGAGCCGCCGGACCCCCGGGGGAGGAGCCTCATCCTGAACGGCCACATCGACGTGGTGAGCCCCGAGCCCACCGTGCTCTGGTCCACGCCTCCCTTCGAGCCGGTGCTCCTGGAGGACGACGAGGACGGCGAGACCTGGCTCCGGGGGCGCGGGGCCGGGGACATGAAGGGGGGCACGGTGAGCTTTCTCTGGGCCCTGGCCGCCCTCGGCGACCTGGGCCACGTCCCCGGCTCCCGGCTGGTTCTCCAGTCGCCGGTGGAGGAGGAGTGCACCGGAAACGGCACCCTGGCGCTCCTCGCCGCCGGCCACACCGCCGACGCCGCGGTGATCCCCGAGCCGTTCGGCGAGACCCTCACCGTCCACCAGGTGGGGGTGATGTGGTTCGACGTCCGGGTGCTCGGCCGCACCACCCACGTGCTGGGGGCGAGCCGGGGGGTGAACGCGATCGAGAAGTCCTGGGTGATCCTCCGGGCGCTCCGGGCCCTGGAGGAGGAGCTGAACCGTCCGGAGGTGATTCCCGAGGGCTACCGCGGCGTGGAACATCCCCTGAACCTGAACGTGGGGGTGATCCGCGGCGGAGATTGGGCCAGCACCGTGGCCGGGGAGTGCACGGTCCGGTACCGGATCGGCCTCTTTCCGGGGCAGCGCCTGGACGATCTCAAGCGGAGGATCGAGAGCCGGGTGTCCGAGGCCGCCGCCGGCGACGACTGGCTCCGGGCGTCGCCCCCCCGGGTCTCCTACGTGGGTTTCCAGGCCGAGGGGGCGAGCTTCGATCCGGAGAGCGACGCGGGCCGGGCCCTGGTGGCCGCCCACCGGACCTGGCGCGGGAGCGCCCCCGAAGCCCTCGCCGCCACCGCCACCACCGATGCCCGGTTCATGAGCCTCTACCACGGCATCCCCGCCACCTGCTACGGGCCCAAGGCGGCGGCCATCCACGGCGTGGACGAGAAGGTGAGCGTCGACTCCATGCAACGGGTGGCCGAGGTGCTCTCCACCTTCGTCGCCGGATGGTGCGGCCTCGCTCCGAGGAGGCGCCGATGAGGTTTCGTGGACCGCCGGACTGCGCCGCGCCGATCCGCCCTCTGCTTCGCGCCCCGGCCTCGGTGGCCGCGCATCCGAGGCCCCGACCGGAAAGGACACCGTCATGAGCACGCCGACCTCGGTCACTCGCCGACTCCTGGAGCGCCGGGCCGCCGCCGTTCCCCGGGGCCCGTTCAACGCCTTCCCCGTCTTCGTCGACCGGGCCCGGGGGGCCAGGCTCTGGGACGTGGACGGCCGGGAGTATCTGGACTTCGCCGGCGGGATCGGGGCCATGAACGTGGGGCACAACCACCCCCGCGTCGTGGAGGCGATCCGCGCCCAGAGCGAGCGGTTCCTGCACACCTGCTGGCACGTGGCCATGTACGAGGAGTACGTGCGTCTGGCCGAACGGCTGAACGCCCTGGCGCCCATGACCGGCGCGCGGAAGACGGCGTTCTTCAACAGCGGGGCCGAGGCCGGGGAAAACGCGGTCAAGATCGCCCGGGTCTTCACCGGGCGGAAGGCGGTGGTGGGCTTCGAGCGCGGCTTCCACGGCCGTACCCTCCTCGGCATGACCCTGACCGGAAAGGTCCGTCCCTACACCGCGGGGTTCGGGCCCTTCGCCCCCGAGATCTACCGGCTTCCCTACCGGCCCTTCTTCGCCCCCGGGCGGGAGGCCTCCGACGACGCGGTGCGGGCGGGGGCCGAGGCCGCCCTGGACCGGTTGTTCCACTACCACGTGGAGCCGGAAGAGATCGCGCTCCTCATCCTGGAGCCGGTGCTCGGCGAGGGCGGGTTCTTCCCGGTGCACCCGGCGGCCCTGGGCGCGCTCCGGGACGCGTGTCGGAAGCACGGCATCCTCTTCGCGGCCGACGAGGTTCAGACCGGCATGGGCCGGGCCGGCTCGATGTTCGCGATCGAGCGCTACGGCGTGACCCCGGACCTGGTGCTCACCGCCAAGTCCCTCGGCGGGGGACTGCCCCTCTCCGCGGTGACCGGTTCCGCGGAGATCATGGACGCCCCGCCGGTGGGCGGGATCGGCGGAACCTTCGGGGGAAACCCGGTGGCCTGCGCGGCCGGAAACGCCGTGCTGGACGTGCTGGAGGATGAGAAGCTTCCGGAACGGGCCCGGGCGATCGGCGACCGGGTCATGGCGCGGTTCGAGGAACTCCGCGACTCGCAGCCCCACGTGGCCGAGGCTCGCGGCCTGGGGGCGATGTGCGCCCTGGAGATCGTGGACCCCGGGAGCGGTTCTCCGGACCCCGGACGGACGGCGAGGATCCTGGAGGGAGCCCGGGAGCGCGGCCTCCTCGTCATGTCGGCGAGCGGAAACGTGATCCGTACCCTGATGCCGCTGGTGATCACCAACCCGGAGCTGGAGAGGGGGTTGGCGATCCTGGCCGAGGCGGTCGGGAAGGCGGCCTGATTCCCGCGGGGCGGCGGAGCGTGGCCCGTTCCCCGGTGAAGACCGGCCCGGGGTGGGCGGGGCGGCGTCCCCGGGCGGCCGCCGGCTTCCGAGGTCGGATCGATCCGGCTAGGGCGATGTCAGGGGCAGGCGCAGCTCGACGGTGTGGCGAAGCTTGGCCAGGTCGTCCAGAAACCGCTTCCGCCCCTCCTCGATGAACCCGTCGGTCAGGCGGCGATAGTACTCGATCCCCCTGAGCAGGTTGTCCCTGAACTCCCGGAGATCCTCCATCGCGCGGTCGGAGGGCCCCAGCGAGCACCTGTCGATCTCCCTCCGGAGGTGGTCGACGTAGAGTCCGAGTTCCCGGATGAACATGTGCGGGCGGTCGGCCGGGGTGTGGAGGGACTTCCGCCCGTAGATGTGATCGACCATTTCCTGCAGGGTGGCCACCTTGGACAGGTTCACGATGCCCGGGCCGCAACACATGGCGGGGGTGGCTTCCGGATCGATGCCGTGCTTGACCATGGCCCCGCCGGACAGGTCCCGGCAGAGGCAGGACTTGGCGAGCACGCCTTCCACCATCCCGGCCAACCGCTCCGCCGGAAGGTTCGCGGCGCGAAGCTGCTTGATCTTCCGTCTCTGGTAGTTGTGCGAGGCGGGACAGATCGGAACGTCGGTGAACTCGGTGTTGGACACGAGAAAGCCCATCAGACAGGGGCTCCCCGGACGACCTTCCCGGATGCGGCGCCGGCGGCGCTCTTCGCTGGCCGACGAGCGAAGGTTCCAGAACGGGATCCCGAGCGGGGAGCTGCCGCTCAGATACACATCCCGGTCCGTGGCGGCCGAGAGCTTCGCCAGGTGCGCGTCGTCGACGTTCGTAACTTCCGGCACCAGCAGGAACGGTGTGCCCCAGCCCGTGCCGTCCACGTTGTAGTACTTGAGGAGGAGTTCGTTCTCGGTGGCGGTTCCGATTCCCCCTTGCGCCGTGATGCGCAGTTCGTGGGGTGCGACGACGCGCGGCCGGCCCATGGCGGCGAGAGCCCGGTTGCGTATGTCGTGAAACTTCTCGACGAGTTCCCGCCGGTTCTGCTTGAACTCCTCCAGGATCGGCCCCATCAGGTACCCGTTGGTGGCGAAGGCGTGTCCGCCGCAGTTGAGCCCCGATTCGATGCGGTATTCGGAAACCCACAGGCCGCGCTTCGCGAGGTACTTGCCCTGAATCATTGCGGAACGGAAGTCGCTCACCTTGAGGACGATCTGCTTCCGGAGAGCGCCGCTCCCGTCCGGAAAGAAGTCGTCGAACCGGGAGAGATAGGCGTAGAGGTGGGTGTTCATGCCCGCGGAGAAGATGATCGAGGATCTCAGGGTGCTGTTGGCGTAGCCGCGCAGCGCCGAGACCGCGGCGCCCGATTCGGGCGGGAGCGTCCGGCCGGGGCGGTACCGGTCGCCGTCGATCCGGGCCATGATGTTCACGTCGATACTGCCCGGCACCGCGCGACGCCGAAGCTCATCCTGCATCCGGGCTTTTTCGGCCGGATCGTCGGCGGTCAACATGTCGCGGTAGGCCCGCTTGAGAGGGGTTTCCGGCAGCAGCTCGAAGTAGCGGGTGATCTCCGTGCCCTCCTCGAAAGGAGAGCTCTGGAGAGCGCTCGTCTGGCGCTTGACCAGGCGGTCGATGAGGTTCAGGTAGGCGGTGATCCGCCTGGCGCGCGCATCATCGTCCCGGTCGGGGATTTCCTCGTAGGGTTCATCCTGTTCGTCACAGTGGAACATCCGCATCTTCTCGACCAGCGCGTCGTCCATGAGAGATATCACGGATGAAATGCCGTACTTCGCCACCCGGAGCGGGGTGTCGACGGTGAACCCGGTGCCCATCACGGGGACGTGGAAGGTGTGCGCGCTTCGCGGGGTCGAGCCAGGCATTGTGATCTCCATGTGTTCCGGTTACCCCAGAGGCAATGCGCCCGGGATGCGATTACGCTCAGACCGCGAACGAGCGTCGGCGGCTTCGTACCGCCTGAACCGGATTCCAGGGAGGATAAATCGGTTTGGCCAGCGAAGAGCCGTAAAATTGATCCGGTTAAAGCTAGCAGTCAATACAGCCCTCGGCAACCACGAAACCCGGGTGGTCCTCCCGGCGGCGTCCGATCGGACACGGTTCGGCTCCGTCTCGCGTTGCCGCC
>CAYRIJ010000061.1:0-16187 GCA_964424285.1 uncultured bacterium | reverse complement strand
CCCGAACCGAACCGTCGAGCCCGCCCCAGGCCGAGGCCCGCCCCGAACGCGCGGCGGAGCCTCGGGGGGGACGATCGGGCGAGCCCCGGGGGGACCGGCGTCGCTCCGGGAGCCCCCGCGGCGGCGGCGACGACAAACGACGGCGTTCCCGCGGCGGCGAAGGCGGGCGGGACCGGGACCGGGACCGCGACCGGAGCCGGGGCGCCCGCGGCGGGGAGCGCGGCGCGGTGCGCGAGCCCCGAGGCCGCGGAGGCCGCCCGGAACGCGGAGGGCCCCGCCGGATTCCGGTCAATCGCCAGCGGCCGAGCGGGCCGCTGGCCAGTCCCACCTCCACCCTCATGCTGCCCCCCCAACCGGTGCGGGTCCTGATCGCCGGCGGGGGAACCGGCGGCCACATCATTCCGGCCCTGAGCATCGGCGAGGCGCTCCGGCGGCGAAACCCGGAGACCGAGGTGATGTTTCTCGGGTCGGACCGGGGGATCGAGCGGGAGATGATCGCCGGCGCCGGGTACAAGCTGGAGGAGTTCTCCCTCCAGGGGCTTCCCAGCCGGCCCACCCTGGGCTCGGTCCGGGCCGCCATGGCCATGTACCGGGCCTACCGGCGCATCCGCCGGATCATCGACGAGTTCCAGCCCAAGGTGCTGGTGGGGACCGGAGGGTACGTGATGGTGCCCGCGGTGATCGCCGCCCACCGGGCCGGGGTGCCGGTGGTGCTTCAGGAGCAGAACAGCGTTCCCGGGCGGGCCAACCGGTTCCTGGCCCGGTACGCCTCGGAGATCCACGTTCACTTCGCCGAGTCGCGCCGGTTCTTCAAGGACCGGGCCAAGCTCCGGCTCTCCGGGAACCCGGTGCGCGTTCGGATCAGCGAGGGGCGCGCGCTTCGCACCCTGCACAACCTCCGCCTCTATCCCGACCGGAAGACGGTGCTGGTGCTCGGAGGCTCCCAGGGGGCTCACAGCCTGAACCTGGCCTTCATCGACCTGCTGGATCACTTCCGCGGGGACCGCACCGTCCAGTTCGTGGTGCAGACCGGGAAGGACGATCTGCGGGCGGTGCTCGACGCGGTGCGGACCACCGGAGCCAAGGCGGTGGTGCGGGCGTTCTTCAACGACATGGAGGAGATCTACGGGATCGCCCACCTGGTGGTGGCCCGGGCGGGAGCGATGACCATCTCCGAGATCTCGGCCTGCGGCATCCCTTCCATCCTGGTGCCCTATCCCCACGCCATGGACGACCACCAGACCATGAACGCCACCGCCGTGGCGTCGAAGGGGGCGGCGGTGCTGCTCCCCGATCGGGAACTGACCGGAGAGCGGCTGACCGAGGAGATCCGCAAGCTCCTGGCCGACCCCAAGGCGCTCCGCGACATGGCCCGGAACGCGTTCGCCCTGAGCCGGCCCGACGCCGCCCGCCGGATCGCCGAGGCGGTGGAGAAGCTGGGCGGAGGCGCCCCCCAATCGCAGCTCCATCTCCCCGAGGACTACGACAAGGAAGGCGAGGCGGAGGACGAGAGACAGGAGGAGAAGGCCTAGGTGTACGGCAGGATCGGTCGCATCCACATGATCGGGATCGGGGGCTCGGGGATGAGCGGCATCGCCGAGGTGCTCCTCACCATGGGCTACGAGGTAAGCGGATCGGACCTGAACCGCACCCCGGTCACCGACCACCTGGTGTCCCTGGGGGCCCGGATCGCCGAGGGGCACCGGGCGGAGCTGGTGCACGGGGCGGCGGTGGTGGTGGCTTCCACCGCGGTCCGCGCCACCAACCCCGAGGTCGAGGAGGCGCGAAGGCTCAAGATCCCGGTGATCGCCCGGGCGGAGATGCTGGCCGAGCTCATGCGGATGAAGCACGGGATCGCGGTGGCGGGCGCCCACGGCAAGACCACCACCACGTCGATGGTGGCCTCGGTGCTGGCCGCGGGGGGCTTCGACCCCACCGTGGTGGTGGGGGGGCGGGTCCGGGCGCTGGGAACCAGCGCGAGGCTCGGCACCGGTGACTTCCTGGTGGCCGAGGCCGACGAGAGCGACGGCTCGTTCCTGCGCCTCACCCCCTCGATCGCGGTGATCACCAACATCGACCAGGAGCACCTGGACCACTGGACCGGCGGGATCACCGAGATCCAGGACGCCTTCGTCACCTTCGCCAACAAGATCCCCTTCTACGGGCTCTGCGTGGTGTGCATGGAGGATCCCCGGGTGCAGGAGGTGTTCTCCCGGCTGGATCGCCGGGTGACGACCTACGCCGCCACCCAGCCCGCCCACTTCCGGGTGAGCGAGATCCGCACCCACGACGACTACACCACGACCTTCGACGTGTTCGAGAAGGACTTCCTCCTGGGGCGGGCGCGGATCCGCATGCCGGGTCGTCACAACGCCCTGAACGCCCTCGCCGCGGTGGCGGTGGGACGCGAGCTGGACATGAGCGCCCCGGCCATTTTCGGGGCGCTGGACGCGTTCGAGGGGGTATCCCGGCGCTTCGAGATCAAGGGAGAGGCGTCCGGGGTGATGGTGGTGGACGATTACGGCCACCACCCGAGCGAGATCCGGGCCGTGCTCCGGGCGGCCAAGGAGCATGGGAAGCACCGGGTGGTCGCGCTCTTCCAGCCCCATCGCTACAGCCGCACCCGCGATCTCATGGCCGAGTTCGGCGAGGCCTTCGCCGACGCCGACCTGGTCTACGTGACCTCGATCTACGCCGCCGGAGAGGACCCCCTGGAAGGGGTCGACGCCGGGGGCATCGTGGCCGCGATCCGGGGGTCGGGCCACCCGGCCTGCCGGCTGGTCCCCGATGCCGCCGATCTCCCCGAGGCGGTGCGCGCCGATCTCCGGGGAGGCGACGTGGTGATCACCCTGGGGGCGGGCAACATCCATCAGGCCGGCGAAGCGCTTCTCGGCCAGCTGGCCTCGCGCGGCGCCGGAGCGGCGACCCCGTGAGCCGGGATGTCGGCACGGCGCTGGAAGCCGCCCTTCCCGGCCGGGTACGGCGCGCGGTGCCGCTGGCCCCCTTCTCCTCCTACAAGGTGGGCGGGGCGGCCGAGTACTTCGTCGAACCCCAGGACGAAGCCGAGGTGGCGGCGGCGATCGGGGCGGCGCGAACGCACGCTCTCGATCTGTTCGTCCTCGGCGGCGGAACCAACGTTCTCATCCGCGACGGCGGGGTGCGGGGGATGGTGCTCCGGCTGGGCCGGCCCTTCCGCGCCGCCGAGGCGCGCGGGACCGAGGTCTGGGCGGGGGCGGTGGCCCCCATGTCCGCCGCGGCCCTGGCCGCGGAGCGGGCGGCCCTCGAGGGGCTGGAGTTCGGCTTCGACATCCCGGGCACGGTGGGGGGGGCGCTCCGCATGAACGCCGGCGCCCACGGCGGGGAGATCCGGAACATCCTGAAGGAAGTCCACGGGGTCGACCTCGACGGGAACCCGGTCCGGACCGCCGCCGCCGACATCCGCTTCGCCTATCGGACCACGGCGTACCCGGTGGAGATGATCTTTCTCACCGGGGTCTTCGCGCTTCACCCGGGAGACCCGGAGATCCTGGCCGCCCGGCGCCGGGAGTACCACGAGTACCGCCTTCGCACCCAGCCCAAGGGCAACAGCGTGGGCTCGGTCTTCGTGAACCCCGCCGGGGACCATGCCGGCCGGCTGATCGAGGCGGCGGGGCTCAAGGGCTTCCGGATCGGGGGGGCGGCGGTCTCCCTCAAGCACGCCAACTGGATCCTCAATGAAGGGGACGCCACCGCGGCGGACATCGAGGCGGTGATCCGCGAGGTCCAGGCCCGGGTGCGCGACCGTTTCGGGGTGGAGCTTCGGACCGAGGTCCGGATCGTGGGCGAGCCCGAGCCCCGGGGAGCGGTGCGGTGACCGGCCTCTACCGGCGGGGGATCGATTCCGCCCCCGACGACGGGGCGCGACGGGCGCTGGCCCGCCGCCGTCGCCGCCGCCGGGTGCGCCGGGGGGTGGCCTGGGCGGTGGTGGGCGCGGTGGCGGTGGGGCTCGGGATCACCGCGGCCCTGGGCTGGCACGCCGGCCTCGGGTGGACGCGCACCCACACCCGGATCTTCGCGGTGCGCCAGGTGGACGTGGCTCCGACCCGGTGGGTCCCCCCCTGGGAGATCATCGAGCGGACCCGGGTGTTTCCCGGCGACGACATCCTGGCCGTGGTTCCGGACTCGGTGGCGGCGCGGGTGGCCGGGATTCCCCGGGTGGCCGCGGTCAAGGTCCGGCGGACCTGGAAACGAAGGGTCGAGGTGGAGATCACCGAAAAGGTCCCGGTGGCCCTGCTCCTGGACGGACGGCCCGAGGAAGTGGCGGCGGACGGCACCGTGCTCGGCCCGCCGCCCGCCTACAGCCGCCCGGAGTGGCCGCTTCCGGACAGCGCGGTCCGCTACGCCCGAGGGGTGGAGCTTCCGCTCCTCACCGGGATCGGGGGTCGTTCCCCGGCCGCGGGGGGCCGGCTGGACGGGGAGGGGGCGCGCCAGGCCCTCGCCTTCCTGGTCCGGCTCCGCAGCTACGGGAAGCGGGGGGAGAGCTGGGTCAGCGAGGTCCGGGTGGAGCGCCCGGGAGAGCTGACGGCGGTGACCCTGGGCGGGGTCTCGGTGCGGGTCGGGGACGGAAGGCTCAGCCGGCGGAAGGTCGAGGCGCTCCTCACGGTCCTGGAACGGGTACGGAAGGACGGGACGGAGGTCCAGTACGTGGACGCCCGGTTCCGCAACCAGGTGATCATCAAGCAAGGATGAGGGAAAGGCAGGTGAGCGTCCGGATGCGAAGCTACGTCGGACTGGACATCGGGACCACCAAGGTGGCCGCGGTCATCGCCGAGCCGGATGAGAGCGGGGCCCTCAAGGTCGTGGGGGTCGGCCACGCCCCCTCGGGGGGGATCCGCCGCGGAGTGGTGGTGGACCTGGAGAACACCGTGCAGTCCATCCGGACCGCGGTGGCCGAGGCGGAGCGCATGTCGGGGATCCCGGTGCGGACGGTGACCGCGGGCATCGCCGGCGAGCACGTCCGCTCCATCAACAGCCGCGGGGTCATCGCGGTGAGCCGCGGCGGGACGGAAATCGGTCCCGACGACGTGGCCCGGGTGGTGGAGGCGGCGCGGGCGGTGGCCATTCCGGGGGATCGGGAGGTGCTCCACGTCATTCCCCAGGAGTTCGTGGTGGACGATCAGGCGGGCATCCGCAATCCGGTGGGGATGAGCGGGGTCCGTCTGGAGGCCGAGGTGCACATCGTGACCGGGGCCGCCACCAGCGCCCGCAACGTGGAGAAGGCGGTGCAACGGGCCGGGCTCCGGGCGACGAGCCTGGTGCTGGAGCCTCTGGCTTCGTCGGCGGCGGTCCTGGCCGCCGACGAGAAGGAGCTGGGGTGCCTCCTCATCGACCTCGGGGGCGGGACCACCGACGTGGCCCTCTTCTACGAGGGAGCGGTCCGCCACACCGCGATCATCGGTCTGGGCGGGAACAACGTGACCCACGATCTGGCGGTGGGGCTTCGCACTCCCACCGAGTCAGCGGAGGAGCTCAAGATCCGCCACGGCTCGGCCATGGCCTCCCGGGTCTCCTCCGAAGAGACGGTGGACGTGCCGGGGGTGGGGGGGCGCGAGTCCAAGCCGATTCCCCGGCAGGTTCTGGCCTCGATGATCGAACCGCGTATGGAAGAGATCTTCACGATGGTATATCGTGAGGTCAAAAAGAACCTCTTCAGCGAGTTATTGGCGGGCGGCGTGGTCCTGACCGGGGGCGGAGCGGGGATGGAAGGGGTCGAGGATCTGGCCGAACGCATCTTCGAGATGCCGGTCCGCCGCGGGATCCCCCGCGGGGTGGTCGGCATTCTGGAGGCGGTGGAGGATCCGCGCTACGCGACCGCGGTGGGGCTGGTGATCTACGCCAGGGAGAAGGACGGGGAGGAACGCTTCGACGATCCCCGGCTCCTCACCCGGATCGCGGCGCCGGTGCGGCGGTGGCTGGGGGAGTTTTTCTAGAGGGGGACCCGCGCCGGCCCAGGCCGGCGGTGGTTCTCCGCGGGCAGGTGATGGCCCGTCGTTACGACGCCCCTGAGGGGCAAAAGGAGGGAACGCGATGATGTTGGAACTGGTGGAGCCCAAGACGCACGCCGTGCTGAAGGTGATCGGGGTGGGGGGCGCCGGCGGCAACGCCGTCAACGGGATGGTCCAGGGAGGCCTGGCCGGGGTCGAGTTCGTGGCCATGAACTCGGACGCCCAGGTTCTGGAGCAGAGCCTGGCCGGCCACAAGGTCCAGCTGGGAAACGCGGCCACCCAGGGCCTGGGTTGCGGCGGGAAGCCCGAGGTGGGGGCCCAGGCCGCCGAGGAGTCCGCGGAGGACATCCGTGACTCGGTCCGCGGGGCGGACATGGTGTTCATCACCGCCGGGATGGGAGGCGGGACCGGCACCGGGGCCTCCCCGGTGGTGGCCCGGGTGGCCCGGGAAGAAGGGGCGCTCACCGTGGCCGTGGTCACCAGGCCCTTCATCTTCGAGGGCCGCCAGCGGGGCCGCCAGGCCGAAGAGGGGCTGGCCGCGCTCCGGGACGAGGTCGACACCCTGATCGTGATCCCCAACCAGCGCCTCCTGACCGTGACCGACAAGATGGCGACCCTCCTGGACGCGTTCAAGCGCGCGGACGAGGTCCTCTTCCACGCCACCCGCGGGATCAGCGATCTCATCACCGTCCCCGGCCTCATCAACCTCGACTTCGCCGACGTGAAGGCGGTGATGTGCGCCCGGGGGAACGCCCTCATGGGCACCGGCTACGCCTCGGGCGAGGCCAGCGCCGAGGACGCGGCCCGCATGGCCATCTCGAGCCCCCTCCTGGAGGACGTCTCCATCGCCGGGGCCGAGGCGGTGCTGGTCAACATCTGCGGCGGCGAGAACCTGGGCATCCACACCGTGAGCGAGTCGATGAACATCATCAACGAGGCGGTGGGCGGGGATGCCAACGTGATCTTCGGCGCGGTCATCGACCCCGAGATGGGGGACGGCGTGCGGATCACGGTCATCGCCACCGGGTTCGGCCAGCCCCCGATCGAGGAGCGGGCGAGCGACTCGCCGAGGCCTCGAACCCGCGGCGAGTCCGCCCTGGATCGGCTGATGGGCCGCGCCGCCGATCCCGACCGTGGGGGCGATCGCCCGGCCCCGGGCCCCGCCTATCTCCGGGAGCGGTGGGAGCGGGTTCACGGCCAGGAAAGTCTGGACGTGCCCGCCTTCATTCGGAAGCAGATGGATTGAGCCGGTCGGCTCCTCCCGGAGGTGGACTGAAGGTGTCGTTTCTGAGTCGGGTGTTCGGGCGATGGGGGAACCCCCACTATGCCCGCGGCATCATGCACTTCAACCGCCGGGAATACGCCGAGGCGGTGGCGGAGTTCGAGGCCCTGCTGGCCAAGGGGGCCGATCCCTCCAACCCCGACGTCGAGCTGGCCCGTTTCTATGCCGCCGAGGCTCACGCCAAGCTGGGGCTGGCCCTCTACGCCAAGGGGGACTACGCCGCGGCCGAGGCCCAGTTCCGGAGCGCGGTGGAGGTGGAGGACGACTATCCCGATCTCCACTACTACCTGGGCGTGCTGGCGGAGCGGCAGGGGCGGGCCCCCGAGGCCCTGCCCCACCTGGACCGGGCCCTGGACCTGAACCCGGACTACGCCGAGGCCCTGGCCTACCGGGCCATCGTGAACCAGGCGATGGGAAAGGCCGGGGCGGCGTCGGCCGATCTGGACCGCCTATCCACCCTGAACTTCCAGATGCCCCCGTCGCTCAAACCCCCGCCGCGTCCGCCGATTCCCGCCCACGCCCTCGAGGAGCTTCGGGCCGCGGTGGAGACCCGAACCCGGCCCGACGACCGGCTGGCCGCGGCGGCCGAGGCCTACGACCGGGGAGACCTGGAGACGGCCCGCTCCGCCCTGGAGGCGGCCGTCGCCGAGAACCCCGGCTATGCCGACCTCCGCTGTCGCTACGGCCAGGTTCTGGCCGAGCTGGGCCGGCACGAGGAGGCGGTGTCCGCCTACGACGCCGCCCTGGAGCGGAACCCCGACTACGTGGAGGCTCTGCTCGCGCGGGGACTGGCGCTCCTCGCTCTCGACCGCCCCTCCGAGGCGTGGATCTCCCTCCGGCACGCCGGCGGGCTCAAGCCCTCCTTCGCCGACATCGCCTGCTACGAGGGGATCGCCGCGCTCCGTTCCGGGCACCCGGACCGGGCGGTGGACGCTCTCGAGCGCGCCCTCCACAGCAACCCGCACTACTGGCGCGCCCGGTTCGCCCTGGGGCAGGCGCGGGTGGCCCTGGGAGACCAGGAGACCGGGCTCGCCGACCTCAAGGCGTCCCTGGGCTCGGACCGGCGGCTGGACGTGGCCCGGGCCTATCTGGGCGGGCTCCATCTCGACCGCGAGGAGTTCGGCGCCGCCACCGATCACCTGACCTTCGCGGTGTCCACCCACCCCGACTATCCCGATCTCCGGCTCCAGCTCGGGCTGGCCCACCTGGGGTCGGGGCGGCTGGACGAGGCGCGCCGGGAAATCGGCGAGGCGATCCGGCTCCATCCGGACTACGTGAGCGCCCATGCCGCCCTGGGGCGAACCGAGATCGCCGCGGGGAATCCGGCCGGGGCGATCCCGCATCTCGAGCGGAGCCTGGAGCTGGACCCCGGTCTGGCCGACGCGCGGCGGCTTCTGGCCGAGGCCCGGCTCGCCGGCGGAGACGAGGAGGGGGCGGAACGGGAGTTCGCCGCCGCCCTCGCCTTGAACCCGGGTTACGTGGACGCGCTCCTCGGGATGGGAATGCTGCGGCGCCGGCAGGGCCGGGACGCGGAGGCGCGGGAGCTCATCGGGCGGGCGCTGGAACTCCGACCGGGGGATCCGGTGGCGGGAGCGTTCCTGGGACGGGAGGGCGAGGATATCGGGTCGGGGGAAGGGCGGGGGGAGTGAGCGGAGGGAATCCCTCCGCTCAGGCCTCGACGGTCGCCCGGACCGGACGGATGTTCTTCTGGACCTTTCCCGAACGCAGGCAACGCGTGCAGACCCGGATCTTCTTGGGCACCCCGTCCACGATGGCGCGAACCCGCTGGAGATTGGGCTCCCAACGCCGGCGCGACGTGTTGTGCGCATGGCTGACCTTGTTGCCGTAGACGGGACCCTTCCCGCAGATTTCGCAAGCCTTGGCCACGACCGAACTCCTTTCCCGATTCGAAACCGGACCCCGACCGGGGCCCGGCGCAAAGCCGAAAGAGCGTAGCACACCCCCCTCCCACGCTCAACCTCGACCTCGAACCGGCCCCCGCCGTTGTCAGGATTGCCGGCCGGCGCGTAGGCTCTGCCCATGACCGCGTCCGGCCCGCCCACTTCGGCTCCCCGTCCGGGAGACGCCCCGGTCGAGAGCCTCCCCGGGGTGGGGAAGCGCTATGCCGAGGCCCTCCTCCGCCTGGAGATCCACACCGTGGAGGACCTCCTGCACCATTTCCCGGCCCGATGGGTGGACCGGCGGGAGATCCGGCCCCTGGGATCCCTCCGCCCCACCGACGTCCGGTTCGAGGAGGGCCCCGACGGCCGGGTGCGGAAGGCGGTGGTGACCGTCCTGGGGACGGTGAGGACCGTCCATGTCCGGGGCCGGAAGCCCCCCGGGAACCCCTGGCGGCAGGCGGCCCGGAGGATCCCCCAGCGGCTGGAAGTGGGCATCGAGGACGAGAGCGGGAGCGCGCAGATCGTCTTCTTCGGGGGAAGCTGGCGGGAGAGCCACTTCCCGCCGGGGTCCCGGGTCCTGGTCTCCGGCCCTCTCTCGCGTTTCATGGGGAAGTTGCAGTTCCAGTCCCCCGAGTACGAGGTGGTGGACCACGACGAGGAGGCGGAGATCCACGCCGGCCGGCTCTTTCCGGTCTACCCGGCCACCCGGGGGGTGACCCAGCGGAACCTCAGGACGTGGGTGCGAACCGCGCTCACCCGGGTGCTCCCCCGGATGGAGGACCCCCTCCCCGACGCCCTCCGCGGCCGCTATCGGCTGCAATCCCTCGACCGGGCGCTGGGCGCCTACCATTTCCCCCCCGACCCCGAGACCCGGGAGGAGGCCCGCCGCCGTCTGGCCTTCGAGGAGCTTTTCCTGGACCAGCTCTTCGTCTACGCGGCGCGGCTCCGCCGGGAGCAGGGCCGGCGGACGGTGGCGGTTCCCGCGGACGGTCCGCGGCAGAGGCGCATCCGGGCCGCCCTTCCCTTCCGTCTCACCCCGGACCAGGATCGCGCGCTGGAGGAGATCCTGGGCGACATGGCCTCGGGGCGGCCCATGAACCGCCTGCTCCAGGGGGACGTGGGATCGGGGAAGACGGTGGTGGCTCTCCTGGCCGCCGCCGCCGCCGCGGACGCCGGAGTTCAGATCGCGTTCCTGGCCCCCACCGAGATCCTGGCCGAGCAGCACCTGCGCACCCTGCGCGAGCTGGGGGGGCCGTTCGGGCTGGAGCCGAGGCTCCTCACCGGGAGCACCGGCGCCGCCGCCCGGCGCGAGGTGCTCCGATCCCTGGCCGACGGGACCGCTTCCCTGGCCGTGGGCACCCACGCTCTCTTCCAGGAGGAGGTGCGGTTCCGGGATCTGGGCCTGGTGGTGATGGACGAGCAGCACCGCTTCGGGGTGCTGCAACGGGTGGCGATGACCGGGAAGGGGATCGCCCCCCACGTGCTGGTGATGTCCGCCACCCCGATCCCCCGGAGCCTCGCCCTGGTCCGCTTCGCCGACCTGGAGCTCTCGGTCATCCGTCACCGCCCCGCCGGCCGGGGGCGGGTGGTCACCCGGGTCACCCCCGAGCACAACCGTCCGGCGGTGTACGAGTTTCTCGCCGAGCGTTTGAGAGAAGGGCGCCAAGCCTATATCATCTACCCGCTGGTCGAGGAATCGGAGAAGTCCGATCTCAAGGCCGCCACCACCATGGCGCGCCGCCTGGCCCGGCGCCCCGAGTTCAAGGACTTCGGGGTGGCCTTGCTCCACGGTCAGATGAAGGCCGAGGAAAAGGAAGCGGCGATGAACCGCTTCACCCAGGGCGAGGTGCGGGTGCTGGTGGCGACCACGGTGGTGGAGGTGGGGATCGACGTTCCCAACGCCTCGTTCCTGATCATCGAGCATCCCGAACGCTACGGATTGAGCCAGCTCCATCAGCTCCGGGGCCGGATCGGGCGGGGGCGGCACACGTCCTATTGCGTGCTGATCCGGGACGACAAGCTGGAGGAGGAGGCGGCGAAACGGCTCGAGCTTTTCGCCGACACCGACGACGGCTTCGTGCTGGCGGAGATGGACCTGACCCTCCGGGGGCAGGGCGACGTGGCGGGCACCCGTCAGAGCGGGCGCCCCCGCTACCGGATCGCCGATCCCTGGCGTGACGTGAAGATGACCGAGGTCGCCCGCGAGGAGGCGCGAAAGGCCCTGGACGGCGGGGCGTTTCACGGGGAGATGGGGCCGGGATGGGAGCCCCTCCGCCGCCGCCTGCGGACCATGCTGGAGATCGCCGGGCCCCTGGTGGACGCCGGCTGAACCGAGGGGGGGAGCGTGATCGTTCGTTGTCCCGACTGCCGCTCGAAGTACGAGATTGCCGCCGACCGGATGCCCGAGGACGTGACCAAGCTCCGCTGTCCGCGGTGCAAGGCGGTCTTCCCGGTGAGCTGGGCCGCCGACGGATCCGCGGTGACGGCGGCCGCCGGCGAGGCCTCGGCGTCCGGTGCGAACGGCATCGGGCCGGCGCCCGCGCCCTTCCCCGCCGCCGATCCCCCGCCCCCCCGCCCCCGCCCGCGCATCACCGACCCCGGTCTGGCCCGGCGGATGGCCCGGGCCATGATCTCGGAGATGGTGCTCAACCGACGGGGCGAGCGCGACGAGGCGCTGCGCGAGGGGAGGGTGCTCAGCCGCTTCGGTACGGCCATCGCCGGAGCCTTCTCCCTCTACCGGGCCAAGGTTTCGGAGGAACTGGAGTCGGGGCCCGTCTACTTCCGCGAGGCGGTCAACGAGATCCTCGGGGAGGGGAAGCGGATCCTCTAGGCCGGACCGGCGCCCCGCCTCAGGGCCCGGAAGCGGCCGGGCGGGCCCCGCCTCCCGGCCGGCCTCCTACCGCGTCTTCCCCGGCGCCGGCGCCGGGGAGCAATTGGGTCCCCGCCCGCCGATCCTCCCGCAGTTCCCCGAGTTGGCCGCGGCGCAGGGGGAGGTGTCGAAGAGGGTGTAGTCCCCCCCCGGCTCGTCGCAGAAGGCCGGGTTCAGATGGAAATCCCCCTCCGGCGCCGCGCAGTTGAGGTAGGGAGCGAGGCCGCTCAGGAAGACGTCGTTGCAGCCCGAGGAGTCGGTGAGGGCGGCGCTCGTCTCGCAGGCGATGCCGTAATTCGCCGAATCGTAGATGAGGGTCTGCCGGATGTCGCCCCGGGCTCCGGACTCCAGGAGCACCCCGCAGTCCCCGGCCCCGGCGACGGTGTTCTGAAAGCTCGCCAGCGTCGCCTTTCCGGTGAGATTCACCGAGAACCGGGCGGCGTCGGTCATGAGGCACTGCGAGAGCTCGATCCGGAGCCCCTTGCCGGATCCGGTCCCCCGGACCTGGATCGCCCCCCGCCGGAAGATGCAATCGTCGATGGTCAGGGTCCCCTGTCCGGTTACCTCCACCGCGTTCGTCCCGCCCTGAACCAGGAGGTGCTCGATCCGCGTCCCCGCCCGGGGACTCACGAAACGGAAGACGGCGGTGGAGTCGAGGTCCACGCTCACCAGGGGGTAGTTCTTGGTGCCGCGGATGAGGAGCGGGGTCTGTTCCGTTCGGAATTCCAGGGTTCCGGTCAGGGGGAGCAAGGGGCTTTGGGTCACCCACAGGGTATCCCCGGCGATCACCAGGCCGGGGGCCTCATCGAGGGTGATGTCGGTCGGAATGAAGAAGGCCCGGGGAAGCCGTCCGGCGCCGGGCCGGGTCGAGGAATCGTTGCAGCCGGCCGCGGACAGGACGATGAGGCCGGCCACCAGCCCCAGGAAACCCATCGAGAGCCGGGGGCGGGGGTGAGAAGGTCGTGCCATGACGGGATGTCTCCGGAAGCCCTGGGAGCGCGCTACGTCCGGGGTCATCATACGAAGCCCGGAGGGCATGAACAAGGGGCGGGGCCGGGCCCGGATCCCCTCGGGAACAAGAGCAAGGCCGGCCCAGGGCTTGGGCCGGCCTCTTTTGAATCGTCCGCGTCGGGAGGGGCCGGGCCGAACGGGTCCGGCTCCGTGAGTCCCTATCCCCGGGGGGTCAACCCTTGACGCTGGCCAGGAGCGAGCGGACCTCGGGAGCCACCATCTCGGAACGGGTGACCAGGAGGAGCCGCAGCTCGTCGGCCCCGACGTTCCGGATGATCTGGTCCTTTTGCGCTTTCACGAAGATCGAGTCGCCCGGATCCACGACGTAGTTGTCGCCCTGGATCTGGACCTCGCACTTCCCACGAAGAACGTAAAGGAAGTACTCGTCGGGCACGCTCGGCCGGGGATTGAGCCGCAGCTCGCCGGAGGTGAGCTCCAGGAAGAGCACGTTGAACGCCCCGGCGGTGGAACGCGCGGTGAGCACCTCGATGCTCACGTTCTCATTGGTGTTTCCGACCTTGCGCCCCTTGCCCTTGCGGATCAGGTCCACTTCCTTCATGCGCTCGTCCTCGAAGAACTCGGTCATGGGGACGTTCAGCGCCTGAGCGATCCGGTGGAGGGTGGCCAGCGAGGGCGAAGAGACGCCCCGCTCGATCGTGGAGATCTGACCGTTGGTGATCCCGACCTGCTGGGCCAGCTCCAACTGGGTCAGGTTCTGCTCCTTGCGGAGCTTCCTGAGCTTTTGGCCCAGGTACATCATGTGGACTCTCTCGTCGTTCGTGTACATCGTCTTCTCTCCGTAGCAGCCCGTTGGTTTTGGGGGAAAGGGCCACTTCCGACCCTGATTCCTACTTGTGGAACACCCGTTCTTCTATTCAGATTCCGTGCCATTTTCAAGGTCTTGGTGCGGATTTAGTAACTAATTATCTCGCAACGAATTACGGGTGGGTAAAATCATGGGGGGTTCGAGCTTTGACCGACCAAATTGAAAGTTCGTTCAACTCCCAGAAAAAGTTTCTTTCAATCCGTACTCCCTGATCTTCTTCCGGAGGGTCGGCCGGGAGATCCCCAGAATCTCGCATGCCTTGCCCTGATGCCAGCCCACCGCCCCCAGGACCCGGGAGATATGCTGGGCCTCGACGTCCTGGAGGCTCCGGAAGGGCGAGTCCGGGGCGACCGTCTCCGAGGAAATCGTGTCCTCGAGGCTGTGGGCCTGCAACTCCAGCACTTCGCCCTTGCTGAGCACGACGGCCCGGGTGAGCACGTTCTCCAGCTCCCGGACGTTTCCCCGCCAGTCGTAGTGCATGAGGCGACTCATGGTCTCGTCGGGGACCTTGTACACCTCCTTGTGCACCTCGGCGTTTATCTTCTGGAGGAAGTGCTCCACCAGAAGGGGGATGTCCTCCCGCCGCTCCTTCAGGGGGGGGACGTACACCGTGATGACCTTCAGGCGGTAGTAGAGGTCCTCGCGGAACCGGTTCTCCGCCACCAGGGTCTCCAGGTTGCGGTTGGTGGCGGCCACCAGCCGGGCCTCGGTGCGCAGGACCTCTCTCCCGCCCACCCGGGTGAACTCGCGCTCCTGAAGCACCCGGAGGAGCTTGGTCTGGAGCCCGGGAGACATGTCCCCGATCTCGTCCAGGAACATGGTGCCCTTCCCGGCCAGCTCGAACTTTCCCGGCTTCCGGTAGGACGCGTCGGTGAACGCCCCCTTCTCGTGCCCGAAGAGCTCGCTCTCCAGGAGGGTGTCCACGATGGCCGAGCAGTTCACCGAGATGAAGGGCTCCTGGGGGGCGGCGTTGGCGTGGATGGCCCGGGCCACCAGCTCCTTCCCGGTTCCGCTCTCGCCGGTGATGAGGACGGTGGCGTTGCTGGAGGAGACCGCGCCGATGGTCTTGTAGATCTCCAGCATCGGCTTGCTTTTTCCCACCAGCACGTTCTCCTTCAGCGGCACGATCCGCTCGGCCTGGAGCCGTGAGACCACCTGGGTGAGCCGCCGGTTCTCCCGGGCCTTGTTGACCACGATCTCCAGCTTTTCCGGGTCGAAGGGCTTGTCGATGTAATCGAACGCGCCGTGCTGCATGGCCGAGATGGTGGTCTCCATGTCCTGGTAGGCGGTGATCATGATCACATAGACCTCGGGATCAATGCGGCAGACCTCGGACAGGATGGAGAGTCCGTCCCCGTCGGGGAGGCGGACGTCGCAGATCACGTAGTGGGGGTGGACTTCCCTGAAGTTGCGGAGACCCTCGGCCTTGGAGAGCGCGGTGTAGGTATCGAAGCCCTTGCTCCGGAAGAACAGCGACAGCTCCCGGCACAGGTTCGCCTCGTCGTCGATGATCAGCAGGCGTTCCGCTTCCTTCATGGCTCGTCCGCCGTCTCCGGGAGCTTGAGCGCCACCACCGTCCCCCGCCCCGGAGTGGAATCGACGGAGACCGAGCCCCGGTGGAGGTCCATGATCCGGCGCACGTTGCTGAGCCCGAGGCCGAGCTGGTGCCCGGTGGTGGTGAAGAAGGGCTCGAAGACCCGCTCCTGAAGATGGGGGGCGATGCCCGGCCCGTTGTCGCGAATCTCCACCAGCCACTGGGCGCCGGTTTCCAGGGTCTGGCGCTTGAGCACCACGTGGATCTCCCCCTTGTGATCCATGGCCTCGGAGGCGTTCTGCACCACCTGGCTCACCGCCTGGGCGAACTGGCCGCGATCGATGCGCACGCGGGGGGGGCTGGCCGGGAACTGCCGGAACAGGGCCACCGACTTGAGGTTCAGGATCGGGCGGGCGTCGTCGAGTCCCTGGTTCACCGCGTCCACCAGGCCCACCCAGTCGAACCGGGGTTTGGGGGGCCGGGCGTAGTTCACCAGGGTTCGCAGGAAGAGCTCGATGCGGTTCAGCTCCTCCCGGGCGATGGAGAAATGGAGGGTCTCATCCGGGTCGGGGACCCGGGCCTTCTCCAGCATGTAGAGGCTGAGCTTGATGGCCGAGAGGTGGTTGCGTATCTCGTGAGCCATGTTGTGGGCGATGAGTCCGAGGGTGCCGAGCTTGCCCTCGGCCACCAGGCGGCTCTGGAACGCGCGTTGCTCGGTGATGTCGCGGGCCACCCATACGACGGCGATCGGTTCCCCGGCCCGGTTCCGCATGGCGTTGG
>CAYRIJ010000060.1:14587-16251 GCA_964424285.1 uncultured bacterium | reverse complement strand
ACGTGGGTGTAGATCTCGGTGGTGGTGACCGAGACGTGCCCCAGGAGCTCCTGCACCACCCGGAGGTCCGCCCCGCCCTCCAGGAGGTGGGTGGCGAACGAGTGGCGGAGCATGTGGGGGTGGAAGTCCCCGGGCAGCCCGGCCGCCGCGGCCCGCCGGCCCAGCATCCTCCAGAGACCCATGCGGCTGAGCTTCCCTCCCCTCCGGTTCAGGAAGACGAGCCCGGGGTCCCGTCGCCGGACGAGCCGCGGCCGCGCCCGGTCCAGGTACTCCCGCATCGCCGCCACCGAGGCCTCGGTCACCGGGACCGCCCGCTCCTTGTCTCCCTTACCCACCACCCGCGCGTAGCGGTCCTCCAGACGGAGAGCGCCGGGCTCGAGGTCCAGCACCTCCGATACCCGGAGCCCGGAGCCGTACATGAGCTCCAGCACCGCCCGGTCCCGGAGCGCCAGCGGGTCGTCCCCCTCCGGTGACTCCATGAGCCGGCCCGCCTCCTCCACGGTCAGCGCCCGCGGGAGCGCCCTCCCCCGCCGGGGCGGCTCCAGACCCTCGGTCGGGTCCTCTCCCCCCTGCCGCCGCCGCCGCAGGTATCCGTGAAAGCCGCGGACGCAGGAGAGCCGCCGGGCCAGGGTGCGCCCGGAGAGCCCCCGCTCCCCCTCCGCGGTGAGGAACCCTTCCAGGTCTTCCCGGGTGACCGCGTCCACCCCGCGGCGGCCATGGGCTCCCAACCAGCTCAACCATCCCTGGAGATCATACGCGTAAGCATCTATCGTATGGTCGGATAACCTGCGTTCATAGCGCAGGTAGCTCAAGTAGTCATCCCGCGCCCGTTCCAGCTCGGGGGGAAGGGCGGCGACCGGTTCAGGCGGCATCGGACCCCCTCTCGCCCCCGTGCAGGGCGGCGTGGACCCGGGCCGCCACCTTCCGGCCGATCCCGGGGACCCCGGCCAGCTCGTCGGGGGTCGCCCGCTCCACCGCCTCGGCGCTCCCGAAGGCGTTCAGGAGGAGGATCTTCCGCTGCGCCCCGATCCCCGGCACCGTGTCCAGGCGCGAGGCCAGGGCCGCCTTGCCCCGGCGGGCGCGGTGGAAGGTCACCGCGAACCGGTGCGCCTCGTCGCGCACCCGGATGAGGAGCCGGAGCGCCTCGTCGGAGCGGGACAACCTGAGGGCGCTCTGCCCCCCCGGAAACACGATCTCCTCCTCGCGCTTGGCCAGGCCCACCACCGGCACCCCCGCCAGCCCCTCCTGCTCCAGGGCGGTCGTGGCGGAGCCCACCTGCCCCGCTCCCCCGTCGATCAGGATGAGATCCGGCACCGGGAACTCGCCGGCCACGATCCGCGCCGCCCGCCGACCCACCACCTCGGCCATCATGGCGAAGTCGTTCTGCCCCTCCGGATAGTTCATCCGGTACCGCCGATAGGCGCTCTTGGCCGGCTTGCCGTTTCGGAACACCACCATGGAGGCCACCGGGTTCGTCCCCTGGATGTTGGAGATGTCGAACCCCTCGATGTGCGCCGGGGGACGCGGGAGGTCGAGCGCCTTCTGAAGCGCGTAGACCGCCGGATCGAGGCCCCCTCGCGCGCGCTCCCCCCGCGCCTCCTCCAGGTCCAGCCGCGCGTTCTCCTCCGCCAGCCGGGCCAGTCCGGCGAACCGCCCGCGCCGGG
>CAYRIJ010000060.1:10134-14487 GCA_964424285.1 uncultured bacterium | reverse complement strand
TCCCGCTCCTGGGCGTCCAGCATCTTCTGGCGGCGCATCAGCCGCTCCACCCCGCGGATGCGGTCCCGGAGGCGGGCCGCCCGCTCGAACTGGAGCTTCGTCGAGGCCTCGGCCATGTCCCGCCGGAGCGCGGTGAGAACCTCCTCCCCCCGCCCGCCCAGAAAGAGGATCAGGCGATCCACCAGCTCCCGGTACTCCTCCCGGGTGATCTCCCCGATGCAGGGGGCGGCGCACCGGTGGATGTGATGGTCCAGGCACTCCCGGTAGTGGGGACCGCGCCCGGGACGCTCCCCCATGCAGGAGCGGATCGGAAAGATGGAGCGCACCGTCTTGAGGGTGCGACGGAGGGCCCCGGCGTCGGTGTAGGGGCCGAAGTAGCGCGACCCGTCCCGGGGGGTGCGCCGGGTGATCACCGCCTTGGGGTAGTCCTCGCCCAGGGTGATCTTGAGGAAGGGGAATCGCTTGTCGTCCTTCAGCCGGATGTTGTAGGGGGGGCGCTTCTCCTTGATCAGGGTCATCTCCAGGAGGAGCGCTTCCACGTCGGAATCGGTGACGATGGTCTCCACGTCGTGGATCCGCGACACCAGGGCGGCCTGCTTGGGGTGGTCGGTCCCGCCGGCCTGGAAGTACGAGCGCACGCGGTGGTCCAGCCGCTTGGCCTTGCCGACGTAGAGGATCTTCCCGTGACGGTCCTTCATGAGGTAAACCCCGGACCGACGGGGCAAGCGGGCCAGTTTCTGGGTTAGATCCGGCATGGGGTGGTCTTCCTCTCCGGCGGCGAGGGATGCACCGCCAAGAGTGACCAAATATTATACCGGACGGGGCAAGCGGAGCCTAGCCGAACTACGAGGAATCGGGCGGGGGGCGCCGGGGGACCGGCTCAGCTCGCGCGGCGGAGGCTCTGGGTAAGGACCCGCGACACGAGCGCGATGAGGTCCCGGTTCCGGAAGGGCTTGTTGAGCCGGAACACCCACGGGTCGCCGTCGGCCTCCAGGGGGGTCCCCGAGGTCCGGTCGGTGATGAAGATCACCGGGAACCGGGGCCGGCGGGCCCGGACGCGCCGGTAGATCTCCATGCTGTCGAGCCCGCTCAGGGCCTGGCTGATGATGAGCAGGTCGGCGGCCTCGTGCTCCAGGAGGTGGGCGGCCCGGAGACCGTCCCCCGCGTACTCGATCTGGTGCCCCAGACCCTGCAGGATCTCCCCCACCAGTTCCCGGAGGGTGGCGTCGTCGTCCACCACCAGGATGCGTCCGGTGGCGTCCAGGCTCCGGGGAAGCCGGGGCCCCCCCTCTTCCTCCCGGCGATCGTGCAGGGTGCGGGTGGGGAGGGTCACCACGAAGGCCGCTCCGGCCCCGGGAGCGCTGTTCACCCGAATGGTTCCCCCGTGATCGCGGACGATGTTGTAGGCGGTGGAGAGGCCCAGGCCGGTGCCCGGGGTCTTGGCCCCGGAGAGGGCCCCCTTGGTGGTGAAGAACGGCTCGAAAATGCGGGGGAGGTGCTCGGCCTGGATCCCGGGGCCGGTGTCCTCGACCCGGATCTCCAGGTTCCCCCCCTCGCTCCGGGTCCGGACGGTGAGCTTCCCGCCGCCGGCCATGGCCTGCTGGGCGTTGATGAGAAGGTTCAAGAAGACCTGCTGCATCTTCCCGGGATCGGCCACGGTCAGGGGGAGGCGGCCGGCCTCACGCTCCACCCGGATCCCCGACTTCTCGAACTGGCGGTTCAGGAGAAGCAGCGTGTCGGTGAGAATCTGGTTCAGGTCCACCGGCTCCCGCCGTCCGGGACGACGGCGACTGAAGGTGAGGAGGCTCGAGGTCAGCTCCCGCGCCCGCTCCGAGGAGCGCAGGATCACCTCGACGCCCTTCTCCACCACTTCCGGATCCTTGTGCTCCTTCATGAACTGGGCATAGCCGTAGATCGAGGCGATCAGGTTGTTGAACTCGTGGGCCACCCCGGCGGCGAGCTGTCCCACCGCGGACATCTTGCTGGACTGGAGAAGCTGGTTCTCGATCTCCTTGAGGTCGGTCACGTCCTTGAACAGGAGGACCTCCCCCGAACGATCGTCCCCGTCGCCGGTGTGCACCGCGGACACCGAGCAGAGGGAGGTGCGACCGCGGATGGTGTATTCCTGGGTGACGTTCCGCTCCTCATCGGCCCGGACCCGGTCGAGGGCTTCCCGCACCACCTGAAAGTCCGGTCCCCGGAGGAGATCGGCGAGCGGCGTGCCCTCGTACTCTCCCTCCCGGAGGTTCAGCATGCGCCGGGCGGCGGTGTTGAGCAGGAGGACGTTGCCGTTCTTTCCCGCGAAGATCACCCCCTCCTCCATGTGATGGAGCATGGTGACCAGCCGCGTGCGCTCTTCCCGGATTCCCGAGAAGAGCCGTGCGTTCTCGATGGCGATGGCCGCCGCGCTGGAGAAGATCTCCACCGTGTCCAGGTCCACCGGGTCGAAGATCCGCCCTTCGAGCTTGTGGAGGGTGAGGACCCCTTCCAGACGGTCCCCGCTCACCAGGGGAACCGCCAGAACGGCCTCGGGTTCCAGCGGGGTATCCGGGATCTGCATGGAGCGGGGATCGAGCTCGGCCCGGTTGATGATCTCCCCCCGTCGCCGCGCGGCCACCGTGCCGGTGATTCCCTCGCCTACCCGGAGGCGCACCTTCATCACCTGCTCGGTATAGGCCCCCAGACAGACCGCCGGCCGGAGGGTGACCCCGTCCGGCTCGATCAGGAACAGGGTGGCTTCGTCGGCCTCGCACAGATCCCGGGCCCGGCGGGCCACCACCCCCGGCACCTGGCTCAGATCCACGGTGGAGCTCACCGCGTGGCTCATGTCCAGGAGCTCGGCGAAGTTCTTCGCGCTCCGCTCCTGGCTCTCCACCGCCTGGCGGCTGTGGAGGATGAGACCGATCTGGTGACCCAGCAGGCGCACCGAGTCCTTCTCCTCGGTGAGGATGATCACGCGGGCTTCCCGGCGCTGGCAGAGGAGCACTCCCATGGGAGCTTCCCCCCGGAGGATCGGAACCAGGAGCAGCGCCCCGGTTTCCTGGAGCCCCAGCCGTTCACTCACCGTCCGGGGCAGGGCCAGGTGCTCCGAAGGTCGCAGGAGCGAGACGGGGTTGCCGGTGAGGACCTTGCCCAGGATCGGGGTGCTCTCGATGCGGAGGCTCGGCAGGAGCCCGCGGTCGCCCCCCGGGCCGCCGTCCCGGGCCTGGAGCGCCTCGCAGGTGAGCCAGGTGACGTCCCCGTTCACCAGGTAGATCGCGGCTCGGTCGACGTCCAGGAGATCGATCATGCGCCGGGTGATGTACTGGCTGGTCTCCCGGAGGCGCGTGGTCGGGCCCAGGTCCTCGATGAGTTCCTGGGCGATGGCGAGAAAGTGCGATTGCTGGCGGTGGCGGCGAAGCAGCACCAGGTGCTCGGTCACCGCGGTCAGCGCTTCCAGGGACGTCCGGACCCGGTCCCGAATCCGCTCGGTGAAGAATCCGGGCCGGCGGCTCACCAGATGCAGGGTGCCGAGAGGTTTTCCTTCGCTGATGAGGGGAAACAAGACATACGAGCGGTAGCCCGCGGAGACCAGCGCGTCCTCCAGCGGATGCCGGTTTTCCTCGGCGGCCAGGTCCGGGCGGACCTGCTCCTGGACGTACTCGGGGATCTCGCCCGCGTCCAGAACCTCGGGCTCGTCGCTGGCCCACTCGGCGGGAACCGGAATCGGGTCGCCGCTCGCGGCCAGGATGCGGTGGTACAGCCGGCCCCCGTCCCGCTGGTTCATCGCCACCGAGACCCGTTCGCACCCGATCTCGCTCCGGAGCCCTTCCAGCAGGGACTGGAGGGTCCCCTGGGGATCGATCATGGGGGTAGGGCCCCCGAGCCCGGAGGCGGACGGAGGACCAAGGTCCTGGGTGGGTTTTTGAGTATGCGCCATGGGGTGTTCCCGGCCCTCTGGGATCGACGGTGTTCCTGGTCGAGGTATCGGCCCGGGGGCGCCCTATCTTGAAGAAACCGTGGGTTTGACAGGGGGTTTCCCGGTTGCTAGACTGCGTCCTCGTTTCAAACCGGCGGGGACACGGGTTTCCCGCCGACACGGAGGAATTTCATGCCGCATCACAAGTCGGCGACCAAACGGCTCAAGACCAACGAGAAGTCCCGCCAGCGGAATACCGCAGTCAAGTCCAACCTGCGCAAGCAGTTGAAGCGGAACCGTACCGGAGAGGACGGGGGTTCGGTGGGGGTTCCCGAGGTCTACAGCCAGCTCGACGTCGCGGTTCGGAAGGGGATCATCCCCAAGGCCCGGGCCAACCGGCTCAAGTCCCGCACCGCCCGCCGCGTGGTCAAGAACCCCGCTTCCTGATCCTCCCC
>CAYRIJ010000060.1:0-10034 GCA_964424285.1 uncultured bacterium | reverse complement strand
CATCTCCTTCATCTCCCGCCCCACCAGATGCCCGGCCACCGAGACCACCCCCTTGGCCCCCACCGCCACCATGGGCAGGGTGAGCGAATCGTCCCCGGAGAGCACGGTGATGTCGCACCCGGCCAGGATCTCGGTGGCCTGGTCCAGGGAGCCCGAGGCCTCCTTCACCGCCCGGATCCGCGGGTGGCGGGCCAGCTCGATCACCGTGGCCGGGAGGATGTTCACCGCGGTCCGTCCGGGGACGTTGTAGACCACCAGGGGAACGTCCACCGCCTCGGCCACCGCGGTGAAGTGCGCCACCAGCCCCTTCGGGGTCGGCTTGTTGTAGTAGGGCGCCGAGAGCATGCAGCCGTCCACCCCCAGCTCCGCCGCCCGCCGGGTGATCTCGATCGAGGTGCGGGTGACGTTGGTGCCGGTCCCCGCCACCACGAACGCCTTTCCCTTCGCCTCCTCCACCACGATGCGCCAGACCCGCTCCCGTTCCTGATCGGTGAGCGCGGCGGCTTCGCCGGTGGAACCGGTCGGCACCAACCCGTCCACCCCCTGTCCCAGCACGTGACGGACGAGCCGGCGAAGGGCGTCCTCGTCCACCTCGCCGTTCTTGAACGGGGTGACCAGAGCCACCGAAACGCCTTCGAACATCATGACCTCCCTGCCGGCCTCGGGCCGGCGACCGCCGCCGCGGGGATCGCCCCGGGCGTACGAGATGGGTACGGCCGCGGGCATCCCCCGCGGGTCAGCGTCGACAATCCGGCGCGGCCAGGGTCCCCACGTCGAACTTCGACGCCGGCTCGACCGTCACCCCCACGTTGTAAACCGTCCACGGCTCCTCCGGATCGCGCCGCCCGTTCCGGTTCGCGTCGCAATAGGCCCGGAGCCGGTACTCCCCCGGAGGGACCCGGGTCGCGCTGAAGTTCCCGGTGGAGTCCACCCGGGCCTGGACCTCGGGACGGGCGGTGGAATCGGCTCCGACCTCGAACAGCGCCGCCCACAGGTCCAGGGTGTCCTCCGCGGCGCGGGTGAAGGACCCGCTCACCTCGCCCGGGGCCGAGGGGTTCACTAGGCGGAGCGCCACCACGGTGTCCGGATGCTCCGGACTCAACACTAACGACTCCGGGCTGGCGCTCGCAAACTCCCCCGATCCCGAGATCTCGCGGTTGCCGTTCAGGTCCAGCATGGCGATCAGCCAGCGCCGGCGGCCGTCGACGGGAAGGCCGTTCATGAAGTAGCTCCCGTCGCCCAGCGCCTCGGTGATCGCGGTGGGGGGCACGGTTCCCGGCACCGGCACGGTGTCCGCGTCGCCGGGATAGAGCGCCACCAGCACCTGGCCCCGGGCGATCCCGCCGGGGCCGCTCATCCCCACCTGGTTCACCTTCCCCGACACCCGCCCCGGCCAGATCGAGTCCCCGGTGGAGAAGACCCAGCGATACGGCCGCTCGAGCACGTTCTGGGCGGTGCCCCGGCGCCGGTCCTTGATCACCGTGGTGAGGAGCACCCCGACGGTGGTCGACTCGGGAAACGGCGCCGCCGACTCGATCCGGACCGACTCGCCGTCGTAGGACAGCTTGGGCTTCTCCAGCCCCCGGGGGGTGACCCAGATCGCGGACTCCAGGTTCGTGCGGTCGACCCTCTCGCTGAAGGTGACGATGATCGGGGCGTCCACCGGCACGTTGACGGCCAGGCTCTCGGGGGTGACCGCGACCACCCGGGGCGGGGTGACGTCGGCGGGGCCGCCGGGGGGAAGGCCGGGCCGGGCGCAGGCGGCCAGCGCCACCAGGGCGGCCGCGGTTCCGGCGAACCCCGCCGCGCGCCGCCCCGAGACCCCGGCGCCCGCGCGTGGGGCGACCCCGCTCCCGTCCGCCCCCCGGTCGGCGATCCGGCGCATCGCGGCGATCAGCGCCAGGGCTCAGCCAGGAGGCGCACCAGGAGCGCGTTCTGGGCGTGCATCCGGTTCTCGGCCTGGTCGAACACCCGGGAGCGGGGGCCGTCGATCACCTGGTCGGTGATCTCGTCCCCCCGGTGGGCGGGCAGGCAGTGGAGCACGATCGCGTCGCCGGCCGCGCCGGCCAGGAGATCGGCGTTCACCTGGAACGGCTCGAAGATCTTGGCCCGCGCCTCCTTTTCCTGCTCCTGTCCCATCGAGGCCCAGACGTCGGTGTAGACCACGTGGGCGCCGTCCACCGCGCGGGCGGGGTCGTGAACGATCCGCACCCGGTCCCCGGTGTCCTTGCGCACCTCGGCCATGAACTCCGCGTCGGGCTCGTAGCCCTCGGGACAGGCCAGAACGAGCTGGAACGGAAGCCGCCGGGCCGCGTTCATCCACGACCGGGCCACGTTGTTGCCGTCCCCGACGAACACCACCCGGCGCCCTTCCAGGGAGGGGAAGCTCTCCCTGACCGTCTGGAGGTCGGCCAGGATCTGGCAGGGGTGGAAGCTGTCGGTGAGCCCGTTCACGATGGGGACGGTGGCCTCGGCGGCCAGCTCCTCCACCCAGGCGTGGGAGAAGGTGCGGATCATGATTCCGTCCACGTAGCGGGACAGCACCCGCGCGATGTCCCCCACCGACTCGCGGGTGCCCATCCCGATCTCCTGGCTGGAGATGTAGATGGCGTAGCCCCCCAGCCGCGCGAAGCCGCTCTCGAAGGAGACCCGGGTGCGCAGGCTCGGCTTGTGGAACACCAGCCCGAGCACCTTCCCCCGCATCGGCGCGCGGAGCCGCCCCTCCCGATGCTCGCGTTTCAGGGTCGCGGCCAGGTCGAGCGCGTCCTCGAGCTCGGCGGTGGTGAGATCGGTCACGGTCAGGAAATCGCGCTTGGTCATGAGCCCCCGTCCTTGCCGCTCCCCCGCGGATGCGCCAGGGCGTGCGCGGAGCGGAGCCGGTCCATGGTGATGTGGGTGTAGATCTGGGTGCTGCCCAACGAGGCGTGCCCCAGGAGTTCCTGCACCGCGCGGAGGTCGGCCCCGCGGTCCAGGAGATGGGTGGCGAAGGTGTGCCGGAGGAGGTGCGGCGAGAGCCGGGCCCGCCGGGCGATCCGCCGGAGATGATGGGTCACGATGCGCTGGACGGTGCGCGGGGAGATCGCCCCCTTCCGTCCGGGAAAGACCGGGCTCTGGGGCGCGCCCGCCGAGGCCTCGGCGGCGACGATCTCCGCGCGGTGGGCGGCCAGGGCTTCCAGGGCCTTCTCCCCCACCGGGACCCGCCGTTCCCGGTTCCCCTTCCCCCGCACCTGGATCAGGCCGGCGGAAAGATCGAGGTCCCGCACCCGGAGCCCCACCAGCTCGGAGAGGCGGATGCCGGTGCCGTAGAAGAGTTCCAGGATGGCGCGATCGCGGGCGGGGCGCGCCTCGTCCTCCCAGCCCGGGCCGTCCAGGAGATCGGCCAGTTCCTGCTCGCTCAGGAAGGGCGGCAGGCGCTTGGGAAGCTTGGGGCCCTTGAGCTCCGGACCCAGCTCCGGGGCGGCGGCCCCGCGCCGGTGGAGGTACTTCCGGAAGGCCTTCAGGGTGGCCAGGCGGCGGGCCACGGTGCGGGCGGCGAGGCCGCGGCGGGTGAGCTGGCGGAGATAGGCGCGGACGTCCTCCTCGGTCACCGACTCCGCCCGCGGGGACTCTCCACGGCGGCCGGTGAGGAAGCGCTCGAAGTCGGCCAGGTCCCGGCGATAGGCGGCCACGGTGTGCGGCGAGTAGCGCCGGGCGGAGCGGAGATAGTCCAGGAAGACGGGAACGCGCGTCTGCATGCGGCCAGGATACCAGGGGGCCGCGCGGGGGCCTAGCCGCCACGGCGGCGCTTGCTATACTTCGCGGCCGGGCACGACCGCCCTCCCGCGCCGGAGCGCCGCCCGCGGACGTCGAGGCGGGAATCCGCGGCGGGAGCCGGCGGTACGGACTTCGAACCTCTTCGAACCTCGATCCAAAGAAGGGAAACCATGAAGCGAATCCACTCGTTCCTCCTCGCCGCCGCCGTGCTGGCGGCCGCCGCCCTCCCCGCCCTGGCCCAGGAGCCGGGGAAGCCCGCGCAGAAACCCGCCCCCCGGATGGCGAAGGTGACCAAGGCCAAGAGCCCGCTCCTCGATCCCAAGTCCCCGGAGATGAACAAGACCGCTCCCGACAGCTTCCGGGTCAAGTTCGAGACCACCAAGGGGGACATCGTGGTCGAGGTGGACCGCGCCCTCTCCCCCCACGGCGCCGACCGGTTCTACAACCTGGTCCGGAACGGCTGGTACGACGAGGTCCGCTTCTTCCGGGTCATCCCCGGCTTCATGGCCCAGTTCGGGATGAGCGGCGACCCGGCCCTGAACCAGACCTGGACGAACGCGGGGATTCCCGACGATCCGGTCAAGACCACCAACGCCCGCGGGACGATCACCTTCGCCATGACGGGGCAGCCGAACTCGCGCACCACCCAGCTCTTCATCAACTTCAAGGACAACGGGGGCCTGGACGCGCAGCACTTCGCCCCCTTCGGGCACGTGGTGGAGGGGATGGACGTGGTGGACTCCCTCTACGGCGGGTACGGCGAGGGCGCGCCCCGGGGAAAGGGCCCGAGCCAGGGGCTCATCATGACCCGGGGGAACGAGTACCTGGCCGGCGATTTTCCCAAGCTCGATTACATCAAGAAGGCGACGGTCCTGAAGTAGCCGGAAGGCGGTGAGGCGATCATGGCCGTGCTCGATCTGAAAGCCGATTTCGCCACGGAGGTCCTGGACCGGAGCCGCACGCTTCCGGTGGTGGTGGACTTCTGGGCGGCGTGGTGCGGGCCCTGTCGCATCCTCGGGCCGATCCTGGAGAAGCTGGCCGGCGAGGCCGCGGGGGGGTGGGACCTGGTCAAGGTGGACACCGAGGCCCACCCCGACGTGGCCGGGGCCTTCGGCATCACCGGCATCCCCACCGTGATCCTGTTCCGGGATGGGGAACCGGCCGCCGCGTTCAGCGGCGCCCTTCCCGAGGACCAGGTCCGCTCCTGGCTGGCGGAACACCTCCCCGGGAAGGAACCCGACGCGGTGGAGTCGGCCCGGGCGGCCCTGGCCGCGGGGAGGCGGGACGAGGCGGCGCGCCTCCTGGAGAGCGCCCTGGCCGCCGACCCCGCCGACGGCGAGGCCCGGGTCCTCCTCGCCCGGCTTCGCTTCCCCGCCGATCCGGCCCGGGTACGGGAGATCCTGGACCCGGTGGGCGAAGGGGATCCGATCTACCCGGAAGCCCGGAATCTCGGCGTCCTGGCCCGGTTGGTGGGGTGGGCGCGGGGTCTCCCGGGATTCGAGGGGCCCACCGGAGGAAGACCCGAGGTGGCGACCCGCTACCGGGAGGGGGCGGAAGCGGTGGCGGTAGGCGATTTCGGACGGGCGCTCGACGCCTTCCTGGACGTGGTGCGAAGCGACCGGAGCCTGGACGAGGACGGCGCGCGCCGCGCGTCGCTGGCGGTGTTCGATCTCCTCGGCCCCGGGCATCCGATCACCCAGGAGTACCGGCGGAAGCTCTCCTCGGCGCTCTTCTGAGCCCCGGCCGGGGGCCGGGGCGCGGGGGGATCACCCCCCCGCGCCGTGGCACTTCTTGTACTTCTTCCCGCTCCCGCAGGGACAGGGGTCGTTTCGCCCCACCTTCTTCCCCACCCGCACCGGTTCGGCCGCGGCGGGCGGCGCGGAGGTCGCGGTGGCGGTCGGGGCCTGGGCCCCGAAGGCCGAGAACGCCGCGTGGCTCTCCTGGGCGGCCCGGGTCGGGACCGGACGCGGGGCCGGGGCCGCCTCCACCGCGGCCTCCGGACGCGCCTCGCGGGTGACCTGGACCCGGAAGAAGCGACGGATGATGTCCTCCCCCAGGCTCGCCATCATGTTCTCGAAGGTGACGAAGGCCTCCCGCTTGTACTCGATCAGCGGGTCCTTCTGTCCCCAGGCCCGGAGTCCGATCCCCTCCTTCAGCATGTCCATCTCGTAGAGGTGATCGCGCCACTTGTCGTCGATGATCGAGAGCATCACCCGCCGCTCCACCTCGCGGGTGATCTCCTCGCCCCAGTCGTTCTCCCGGCGCTCGTAGGCCTGCCGGGCCCGCTCGGTGAAGTGCTCGACCATCTCCTCCTTGGTGATCTCCTCGCCGGTGAACGCCTCGTCCAACGGCATCGGGTTCACGAAGAGCATTTCCAGCTCCGCGGCCACCAGCTTCACCTCGTCGAGGCGGACCGGCTCCGAGGGATCCACGTGCCCCTCCACCTGATCGGCCACCACCCGCTCGATGTACTCCAGGATCTCGTCCTTCATGGACTCGCCGCGAAGCACCCGCCCCCGGAGGCCGTACACCACCTCGCGCTGCTTGTTCATCACGTCGTCGTATTCGAGGAGCCGCTTGCGGATCGAGAAGTTCTGCTCCTCGACCTTCTTCTGGGCGTTCTCCACCGCCCGGGTGACCCAGCTGTGCTCGATCATCTCCCCTTCCTGCGCCCCCAGCTTCTGCATGACCCCGGCGATCCGCTCCGAGCCGAAGAGCCGCATGAGGTCGTCCTCGAGGGACAGGAAGAACCGGGTGCTCCCCGGATCGCCCTGCCGGCCGGAGCGCCCGCGGAGCTGGCGATCGATGCGCCGGCTCTCGTGCCGCTCGGACCCGATGATGGCCAGCCCCATGTCGCCTTCGTCGTCCTTGGCTCCGGGGATGCCCTTCTCCGGATTCGGGAGCACCCCCTCGCCGAGCTTGATGTCGGTGCCGCGGCCCGCCATGTTGGTGGCGATGGTGACCGCCCCCGCCTCGCCGGCCCGGGCCACGATCTCCGCCTCGCGCTGGTGGTGCTTGGCGTTCAGCACGTTGTGCCGGATCCCCTGGCGCTTCATGAGCCGGCTCAGGGTCTCCGAAACCTCGACGTTGGTGGTTCCGACCAGGACCGGCCGTCCCACCTCGTTCAGGGCCTTCACCTCCTCCACCAGGGCGTTGTATTTCTCCCGCCGGGTGCGGTAGATGAGGTCGTTGTGATCCTCGCGGCGCGCCGGACGATGGGTGGGGATCTTCACCACGTCGAGCTTGTAGATCTCCCAGAACTCGGTGGCCTCGGTTTCGGCGGTGCCGGTCATGCCCGAGATCTTGTCGTAGAGCCGGAAGTAGTTCTGCAGGGTGATGGTGGCGAAGGTCTGGGTTTCCCCCTCCACCGTGACCCCCTCCTTGGCCTCCACCGCCTGGTGCAGGCCGTCCGACCACCGCCGCCCGGCCATCAGACGCCCGGTGAACTCGTCCACGATCAGGACCTTCCCGTCCTGGACCACGTAGTCCACGTCCTTCTCGTACAGGGAGTAGGCGCGCAGGAGCTGCATCACCGAGTGGATGCGGTCGGCGCGCTCGGCGTAGCGGCGGAACGCCTTCTCCTTCTCCGCCACCCGCTCCTTGGGATCCAGGTCCTCCTGGACCTCGATCGCCTCCACCTCCTCGGCGAGGTCGGGGAGCACGAACATCTCCGGGTCTCCCGGCGACATGGCGGTGCGGCCCTTTTCGGTGAGATCGATCTCCCGGTTCTTCTCTTCGATGGTGTAGAAGAGGTCGGCGTCGACCTCGTTCATCCGCTTGTCGCGGATGGCGTCGAACTCCACCTTGCGGATGTCCTTCGCCAGCCCGGGATTGTCGGAGAGGAGCTTCACTAAGCGGCGGTTCTTGGGAGCGCCCCGCTTCACCTGGAGCAACCGGGTCGCGGTCTCGTAGCTCGGGTTCTCACCCTCGCCGCCCAGAGCGCTCTCGATCTCCGCCATCCACCCGGTCACCAGGCTGGACTGGGCCCGCACCACCCGCTCCACCGTGGGCTTCATCTCGCTGAAGTTCTGATGGGTCTGGGTGACCGGCCCCGAGATGATGAGCGGGGTCCGGGCCTCGTCGATGAGGATGTTGTCCACCTCGTCGATGATGGCGTAGTGATGGCCGCGCTGGACCTGGTCCTGGGCGCGGATGGCCATGTTGTCGCGCAGGTAGTCGAACCCGAACTCGTTGTTGGTGCCGTAGGTGATGTCGCAGCCGTAGGCCTCGCGGCGCTGAGCCGGGCTCAGATCGTGCTGGATGACCCCGATGGTGAGGCCGAGGTACTCCAGGATGGGGCCCACCCACTCCCGGTCGCGCCGGGCCAGGTAGTCGTTCACCGTGACCAGGTGGGCGCCCTTGCCGCTGAGAGCGTTCAGGTACATGGGCATGAGCGCCACCAGGGTCTTGCCTTCGCCGGTGGCCATCTCGGCGATACGCCCCTCGTGGAGGACGATGCCTCCCACCAGCTGGACGTCGTAGGGGACCATGTCCCACTTGACCTCCTGGCCCACCGCCTCCCAGCGCTTCCCGATGTGGCGGCGGCACGCCTCCTTCACCACCGCGTAGGCCCGGGGGAGGATGTCCTCCAGCTCGGCCCCCTCGGCCAGCTCATCCCGGAACTTCCGGGTCATTCCCTGTAAGTCGTCATCGGACAAGGACTTGTATTCCTCGGAATACTGATTGATTTCGTCCACGATGGGGCCGATTCGCTTCATGTCGCGTTCGTACTTGGTGCCGAACACCTTCTCGACGGCGCGGACGGCCGAGTTCTTGAGCATCTCCAGCATGGGGTTCTCGTTCTCCTGAACGTGGGGCGGTAAACCGCCGCAAAAGTCCGAAACAGTCTAACTTAGCAAAGCCGGTGGGCGTCGGCAAGAAGCGGGTCCGCTCCCCCCTTCCGCCCCGGGAGCGCCCCGGGCCTCCCGCCGGCGTGGAGGGGGCCGGTCCACCCATGAACTCCCCTCCGGGTCACGATGCCTTGAGCCCCAGCCGGGCGGCGAGAAACCGCCCGTCCATCGCCCCCAGATAGGCCGTTCCGTTCTCCACCGCGGGAGAGGAGTACATCGAGGAGTCGACCTCGATCCGGGCGGCCTCGGACCCGGTGAGCCACTCGATGCCGTGGAGAAAGCCGTCGTACCCGCTCACCCATACCGTGCGGCCGAAAAAGGCGGGCCGGCTCTTCACCTCGCCGCCGGTGGGGACCTTCCACACCACCTTCCCCAGCTCCAGGTCCACCCCGAACACCGTCCCGGAGCCGGTTCCCACCACCACCCGGCCCTCCTGGTAGGCCGGAGAGCCGTTCACCGGGCTCCCCAGGTCCACGCGCCAGGTCTCGGCGCCGCCGGCCAGATCGAAGGCGTAGAGGTTGTGATCCACCGAGCCCACCACCAGCTGATCCTTGGCCACCACCGGTGAGCCGTAGACCGCATCCCCGGCCTGGGCCTCCCATCGGACCCGTCCGGTGCCGGCGTCGAGGGCGGTCACCTTGCCGTCGAGTCCGCAGGAGACCACCGTCTCCCCCGCGACCACCGGGCTCGACCATTGCACCGAACCCAGGTCCCGCTTCCAGCGCACGCGCCCGTCGGCCAGCCCCACCGCGTAGAGGTTCCGGTCGTAGGAGCCGACGTAGGCCCGCTCGGCGTCCACCGCCGGCGAGGCCACGATGCGTCCCTCGGTGGCCACGTTCCACCGCTCGCCGCCGGTGGCCAGGTCGAGGGCGTAGAGCCGGCCGTCGTAGCCGCCGATCACCACCGTGCTCTCGGCCAGGGCGGGAGACGAGCCGAACCCCTGCGAGGCCGCGTAGGCCCAGATCCGCTCGCCGCTCTCCTTCTCCAGGGCGTAGACCCGCCCGTCGCGGCAGCCGAAGATCACCGCACGGCCGGCCACCAGCGGGCTGGAGGTGATCGGGCGGTCGAACCGGTCCTCCCACAGCACGGTGGCGGTGACCTGGTCGAGAAGCGCGTTCTCGGCCTGGACGTTCGGCGCCGACTCCCCCGCCGAGGCGGAGGTGCCGGACGGCGGTCCGTCGCCACGCCCCAGGCGCGGCCGGATCACGGCCAGGTAGGCGATCAGGAGCGCCAGCGCCAGCGCCGCCGCCACCACCCCCACCCAGAAACCCAGGCCGCGCCGCTCCTCGGGCGCATAGAGATCGCGGTCCGCCGCCGCGGAAGCTGCAACCGCCGGCGCTTCCGCGACCGGCGCTTCCGCGGGAGTCCCCGGGGAATCGACGGACTCCGGACCCGCTTCCGGAAGCATCGGTTCGGGGGAGGGGCCGCGGT
>CAYRIJ010000059.1:0-16275 GCA_964424285.1 uncultured bacterium | reverse complement strand
GGACCCAGGCGGGTGTCGGCGATGGCCTGGGTCGCCACCGCCCCCACCCCCGCCCTAGCCCACGGCACCACCGATCCCACCGCAAGGAAGCGGGAGGCTACCGCGACTCCCCACTCCTTCTCCACGGTGTCGCAGGCCACGATGGAGAACGTGGCCACCGGTGGAAGCGCGTCCACCGCCCCGGGCGCGGCCCGGGGGGAGGCGTGAGCGGTGGGGGTTGCGACGGCGCTCAGGAATACGATCCAGATTGCGACCCCGAACCGGACGGAGCGCAGGTCGTCGGCACGCATGCGAATCAAGGTCCTCCTCACCGGGCGAAATCCGTCGGGGTGCGGCCGGCGCCGTGTTTTTGACGGGCCGGGGACACCCCGATATACTCCCCCGTCTCCACCTCGGGGAGCAAGCGATGGCGGAATCCACCACTCCAGGTTATCGGCAGTTCGAGCGGGAACTGGACTCCCGGCTCGCCTCCCTCGAGGCCGGGGAGGGGCCCCCGGCGGAAATCCGGGGCCTGGCCCTGGCCGCCGCCGCCGCCGCCCACGGCCGCCGCGACGCCCTCCGGGCCGCCCTCCGGGTGCTGCGCCGCCGGTCCCTCGATCCGGCCAAGCTCCGGGAGGTCCTGCTCCAGACCTACCTCTTCGCCGGCTACCCCCGGGCCATCAACGCCCTGGCCGAGCTGGCCGCCCTCGGTCCCGAGCCCGCCGCCCCCCCGACCCTGGACCTGGACCACGACCGGGGGGCGGACGCCGGGTGGCGCGTGCGGGGCGAGGCGCTCTGCCGGCGGGTCTACGGCGGCGCCTACGACCGGTTGCTCGCGACCATGGCCCGCATCTCGCCGGAGCTGGGCCGGTGGATGGTGGTGGAGGGCTACGGGAAGGTCCTCTCCCGGCCCCTTCTCGATGCCCGGACCCGGGAGCTGGCCGCGGTGGCCGCGCTCATGACCCTGGATGTTCCGGACCAGCTGCGCGCGCACTTCCGGGGGTCCTTCCTCTGCGGCGCCACCCGGGCCGACCTCGAGGGAGTGCTGGCCGTCGCGGCGCTCATCGCGCCGGAGATGCTGGAGTCGTCCCGGGCTCTCCTGGTCCCGGTCGCCGCGCGTCACGGGGGTTGAGGCGGCGGGGGTTCCGGTCCCCCGGTCTCAGCGGGGAAGGGGGGGCAGAATGCCCGAGGCCTCGATCTCCCGGAGGACCGCCACCACCTGGTCGTGTACGGCTCCGTTGGTGGCGACCAGGTGGAGCCGCTTCAGATCGAAGCCCCGGCCGAAGTATCCGCTCACCCGCCCCCCCGCCTCCTCCACCATCAACGTCCCCGCCGCCACGTCCCAGGGGTGGAGCTTCTCCTCCCAGTAGCCGTCGAATCGCCCCGCGGCCACGTAGGCCAGGTTCAAGGCGGCGGAGCCGTCGCGGCGGAGCGCCTGGGTGAGCTTCATGAACCGGGCGAACTGGACCAGGTTGTCCCGGCTGCTCTGGCGCACGTCGTAGGGAAACCCGGTCACCAGAAAGGCCTGGTCCAGCCGCGCCTCGGCGGTCACCCGGAGCCGCTCCCCGTTGCGGAAGGCCCCCGCCCCGCGGCGGGCGGTGAAGGTCTCGCCCCGGGTGGGATCGTGCACCACCCCCAGGACGGTCTCCCCCCCGGCCTGGAGGGCGATGGAGACGCAGAACACCGGGTAGCCGTGGGCGTAGTTGGTGGTGCCGTCGAGGGGATCCACGATCCAGCGGAAGGGCGAAGGCCGGTCGATGGCCGTCCCCTCCTCGGCCAGGATCGAGGCCTCGGGAAGGAGGGCGGAGAGCCGCGCCACCACGAGCGTCTCGGACTCGCGGTCCGCCTCGGTCACCAGGTTCACCGCCCCCTTGTGCTCCACGTGGCGGAGCCGGCCGAGCTTCTCCAGCAGCAGCTCCCCCGCCTCCAGGGCCGCGGCCCGCGCGCCGTCGAGAACAGTGTCGAGATCCATGGCCTTCGCGCCTTCGATCGGGAACGGACGTGAGCGGCGCCGCCACGATCGGCGGCGCCGGGCGATCCGGCGAGTGTACCGTCCGGGGGGAGATTCCTCCCGGGTTTTCCGGGAAGGGAGCGTTCGCCGGGCTCGAATTCCCCATTCTCGATGACGGACCGGCCCGGTCCGGGTAGATTAGCGGTCATGAAACGCGACCTTCGTCCCCTGTTCTTTCCGCGCTCCTGCGCGGTGGTGGGCGCCTCGGAGCGAGCCGGCTCCCTTCCCGGGGCCGTGCTCCGGAGCCTGGTCCGGGGAGGATTCCCCGGCGCGCTCTACCCCGTCCACCCCAAGGCGACCACGGTTCACGGCCGGCGCGCCTACGCGGATCTCGACGCGCTCCCCGCCGTTCCCGACGTCGCGGTGATCGGCGTGGCTCCCGACGCGGCGGAAGCGGCCATCGACGCCCTGGCCGAGCGCGGGACCCGGGCCTTCGTCCTCCTGACCGCGGGGTTCGGCGAGACCGGCCGGGAAGGCCGCGCCCGGGAGACCGCCCTGGCCGAGCGCTGCCGCGCCCACGGCGCGGTGCTCATGGGGTCCAACTGCATGGGCCTCCACACCGTGACCGCCGACTATCGATTCGACGCCAGCTTCTCCCGGATACTCCCCGGCCCCGGCCGGATCGCCCTCCTCTGCCAGAGCGGCTCCATCGGGGAGTGGCTGATGCTCCGGTTCGCGGAGCGGCGATTGGGCATGGCGCTCTTCGCCAGCGTGGGGAACATGGCCGATCTGACCGTCCCCGACTTCATGGAAGGGGTGGCCGCGCTGCTCCCTCAGGTGAACCAGGTGTTCCTCTATCTGGAGACGGTTCCCGACGCGTCGCGCCTCCGCGACGCGGTGGCCGCGCTTCGTCCCGGGACCCGGCTGGTGGTGGTGCGGGGGGGAACCACCGGTTCGGGGCGGCGCGCGGTGGGGGGACACACCGGAGCGGTGGCGGCCGAGCCTTCCCTGGCCGAGGCGCTCCTGCGCGGGGTGGACGCCGAGGACGTGGTCTCGCTCTCCGAGGCCGTGGATCTCATGGAGACCACGGACCGCCTGGGCCTTCCCCGCGGCGCCCGGGCCGCGGTGATCACCAACGCCGGCGGGCCCGCGGTTCTGGCCACCGACGAGCTGGCCCGGATGGGGGTGGACCTTCCCGCGCTCTCGCCCGGGCTTCGCGGCCGCCTGGCCTCCGGGCTCCCACCGGCCGCGGTGACCGCGAACCCGGTGGACATGCTGGCCTCGGCCACCCCCGAGGCGTACCGGGAGGTGCTGACCGCGCTCAGCCGGACCGAGGAGGTGGACGTGCTGCTCCCGGTCTTCATGCATCCCATCGTCACCGACGCCGCGCGGGTGGCGGAGGTCTTCGCCGACGTCCTCCCCGGGGCGCCGGTTCCCTCCGTTCCCTGCTGGATGGCCGCCCCGGACGCGGCGGCGACCGGAGACCTCCTTCGGGAGGCCGGCCTCCCCGTGCTCGCGGAGCCGAACCGCGCCGCGCGGGCCCTGGCCCGCTGGACCCGGCGCCCCCCCGAGGCCGGTCCGCCCTGGCCGGAACCGGGCGCCCCGGCCCGGTGGCCGCGCCCCGCGCCCCGTCTCCCCGGTGGTGACTGGGGCGACCCCGCCTCCCTGGAGGCCTTCCTCACCGGAAACCGGGTCCGCCCGGTCCCCTCCCGGCGCGCCTCCGGCCGCGACGCGGCCGCCGCCGCCGCCGCCGAGCTCGGCCTACCCCTGGCGCTCAAGATCGAGCGCGGGAGCGATCCCCACAAGGCCAAGGCCGGGCTCCTGGCCCTGGCGCGAACCGAGGAGGAGCTTCGGACCGCGCTCGAGGCCCTGGCCGCCCGGGAGCGCGCGGGCGATCGCTGGCTGGTCCAGCGACTCGTCCCCCGCGGACCCGAGGTCTTCATCGCCTTCCTCCGCCACCCCGACCTCGGCCCGTTCCTGGGCCTGGCCCGCGGCGGGAGCGCGGTGGAGCGGGGGGAGCCGCCGGCCTGGCTCTCGCTTCCCGCCGACCTGCCCCGGGCCCTCCGCTTCTTCGAGGGTTCCGGGCTCCTCCGGGAGATCGGGAACCCGGGGGCGGAGGCGGTGGGCGAGCTGGCCTCGGGGATGGCGCGCCTGGCCGGCGAGGCTCCGGAAGCGGCCATGGCCGAGATCAACCCGGCGGTGTGGGAACCGGAGGCCGGGACCCTGTGGGTCGTGGACGCTCGCTGGGAGCCGGGCCCCGGAATTCGCTGACCGGCGGCTCAGTTCGGCGGCATGCCGCCGGCGATGGAGTCCGGCGGGGTATTCCGAGCGGAACCGGCGGATCTCAGCCGATGCGGCTATCCGGTCCCCGACAAACGTCTGGCTCGACCGGATTCCGAGCCGATCCGAACCCGCTCCGGAAATCGGGGCGAATCCCCCAATCCGAACCCGGGGGATTTCACCCGATTCCCGTATCGATCCACATATCAATCGTGATATTTCAATAAGTTAAGCCACAGCATGCCATCCCCGTCCGAAACTGGTCGCGCCCTTGCTCCTGGACCGTGACGAACGCCCCGTAGCGGGATTCGATGTCCGAGACGCATCCGGGCCCCGGATGCACGGAGGAAGGGAGTATCAGATGAACGCCGCCAAGCAACATCCCGTCCGGCGAGCCGAGCGCGGCAGCGCCATGGTCATCTCGCTGCTCGTGCTCATGGTCCTCACCATGATCGGGACCCTCTTCATGGCCCAGACCAAGACCGAGACCCAGATCTCCGGCCACGACATGCGATCCACCCAGGCCCTCTACAACTCCGAGGCCGGGTGCGCCGAGGCCCTGGTCCGGATGAGCGACATGTCCGACACCGCCAACTACGTCGGTCCGGCTCAGGGCGCCTGGACCAGCGATCCGGGGTGGGGCAAGTACATCGTCCTGGCGTCCGGGAACTCCGCCGACGATCCCGACGTCGCCGACGCCGCCGCCGACGGCCTCGACAACGACGGCGACGGTTCGGTGGACGAAGACGGCGAGCGCTACCCGGAGGTGGCCACCAAGCAGACCGGCAACGACATGATCGACTACGACTGGGTCAAGGTCCGCTACAAGCTGAACGGCGCCAACCAGGTCATCCTCTTCGGCGACCACGACGACGACCTGACCACGCCGCCGCGGGAGAACCTCACCACCGGGGCGCCGGTCCTCCTCATCTCCGCCAGCGGAGCGCAGGGCTCGGCGAAGCGCATCGTGGAGATCGAGGCGGTGAAGGTGCCCTTCCAGATCGTGAAGGCCGCCATCTACACCGAGAGCGACGACTTCAAGTTCAACGGCACCCAGTTCCTGGTCAGCGGCAAGGACTGGGACCCGGTCACCGATTCCGAGATCTTCGGCAACACCGAAGTCCCCGGCATCGCCACCACCGGCGACCCGTCCAACATCGCCGGCGAGCTGAAGAGCAACCAGCAGAACAACGTGGAAGGCGACGGGAGCGAGCCCTCGGTCCAGTCCGCCTCCGTGGACATGGATCTCCAGGCCATGGCCGATCAGTTCTCTTCCATCGCCACCATGACCCTTTCCCCCGGCACCTACAGCAACGTGAGCTGGGGGGACTACGACCACTACGAAGTCGTCCACGTGACCGGCGATCTTCACATCTCCGGCGGCGGCATCGGGGGCGGGATCCTGGTGGTCGACGGGGACCTCACCTGCTCCGGCCAGTTCACCTGGTACGGCCTGGTCCTCGTCCTCGGGCAGATCGACTTCACCGGGGGCGGCGCGGGCATTCATCTCTACGGATCGTGCCTGACCGCCGGCGGACTCTCCGCCCAGGTCGTCGGCGGAAACGCGGACGTCAAGTACTCCAGCGAGGCCTTGAATCGCCTGACCCAGCTCTCCCCCTACACCATCTCCGCCTGGCACGAACTCTAGGCGGCGTCTCCCGGATCATCCGAACGCGCCCGCGGGGCGGCTCCGGCCGCCCCGCTTCCCGTTCCGGCGTGGTTCCGCGCCGCCGGCGCCGGAGCCCGGCTCCGCGCCCGGCGGTCAACCCCGCTCGGTCTTCCCGCTGAAGTGGAACTTCCCGAGGTGCATGGTGGGCATGGTGAGGGCCCCGGTGTCGGCGGTGGCCGACCACCACGAGGCCACCGGGATCCGCTCCCGGGAGATGGCGCGCACGTCGTTCAGGGCTTCGACCAGGCTCTGGGTGAAACGGAGGTTTCCCACCGCCCCCTTGATCCGCCCGTCCTCGATGAGGAAGGTGCCGTCCCGGGTCATCCCGGTCATGAGCGCCCGCCGGGTGTCCAGGAACCCGTTCACGTAGTGGAACCGGGTCACCAGGAGTCCCCGCTCCACCCGCCCCGGCATCTCCGCCGCGCTCACCGTCCCGGGTTCGAAGAAGAGGTTCATGGGAACCGGGTCCGAGCCCTCGTTGGACGGGAGGACGGCGTGGGCGGTGCTCTCGCGCCCCATCCTCCCCGCCCACACCGAGTCGGTCCCGAAGGACCGGGCGATCCCCTTCTCGATCAGGTTCACCCGCCGTTTGGGCTGCCCCTCGAAGTCGAAGGGGGTGGGCATTCCGGCATCCTCGATCGCGTCGTCGTAGAGGGTCACCTCGGGTCCGAGGAGCGACTCTCCGATCCGTCCGGCCAGCGCCGAGGTCTTCTCATGCACCCCGCGCGCGCTCAGGCAGGTGAAGGTCATCCACTCCATGAGCTCGGCCATGGCCGGAGGCTCCAGGATGACCTCGTAGGTCCCCGGTTCGAGCGCGAGGGGGCGGGCGCCGTCCAGGCACTTGCGAATGGCGATCTCTCCCAGGCGGGCGAAGTCGAGGTCGGCCACGTCGCGGCTCAGCCCCGCGGCGTATCCCGAGGCGTTCTCCCCCAGCGCCACCAGGTTGGTGGACGCGCTGGTGAGCGGGGCATAGGCGGCCACGCCCCGGGTGTTGGCCACCGCCAGCTCCTTCTCCGCGATCCGGTAGGCGCCGGCCACCTGGAGATCGTGCCGGCGGGCGGCGTCGAACACCGACCGGAGCGCCCCCGCGCGCTCCTCGGGACCCACCCGGGCGGTTCGCTCCACGTGGCTCCGCGCCTCGGGAAGCGCCTGGGGGCCGGGAAGACCGCCGAAGGCGGGGTCGGGAGGAGCGAAGCGGGCCAGGGCCGCCGCATCGGCCAGGACCCGCGAGGCGGTCTCGGGTGAGAGGCCGTGGGCGGAGGCGCGGCCGGCGCGCCCGTCCACGATCACCCGGGCCACCAGGAGCGCGTCCTCCACGCACACGTTCTGGTGGATCACCGAGTTGGCGCAGCGGCTGACCTCGTTCCGTCCCGCCACCGCCACCAGCTCGGCCTCGTCCCCCGCCGCCCCGGCCAGGGCCGCGCCCAGGGTGGTGAGGATCCGGTCGCGCCCGATCATTTCGACACCCCCACGCGGACGTTCTCGAACCGGGCGGGGGGAGCGCCGTGGCTCACGTGCATGATCTGCATGGGTTCCCCCTTGCCGCAGGACGGCAGCCCGGTCAGGAGCCAGTCCGCCTCGCCCCCCACCGCGGTGCATCCGCCCCAGAACCGCGGCGTGATCCCGGTGTAGACCGGGTTCTTGAGCAGGCGCGTGAGCTTTCCCCGCTTGATCTCCCAGGCCGCCTCCAGACCGAACTGGAAGTTGAGCCGGATGTCGTCGATGCTCCAGGACTTGTTGGTGGTCATGTAGATCCCGTCCCGGACCTCGGACAGGATTTCCTCCAGCGTTCCCTCACCCGGCTCCAGGTTCACGTTCACCATCCGGATGAGGGGGAGGTGGGACCAGCTCTCGGCCCGCATGGTCCCGCCCGACGCCCCGAGCCCCACCACCGGGGCGGTCTCCCGCGAGGTGAGATATCCCACGTGAACCCCCTTCTCCACCAGCGGGGTCCGTCCCGCCGGCACGCCCTCGTCATCCCATCCGAAGGTGCCCAGCCCCCCCGGCGTGGTGGAGTCCGCGGTGAGGTTCACCAGGGGGGAGCCGTAGCGGAGCGTCCCCAAGCCGCCGATGCCCATGAAGCTCCCTCCGGCCAGGGAGATCTCGGTTCCCAGCACCCGGTCGAGCTCGGTGGGATGCCCGCAGGACTCGTGGATCTGAAGTCCCACCTGGTCGGCCCCCAGGACCAGGGTGGTCTCGGCGGCGGGGCAGTCCGGAGCGGCGCAGAGCGCCGCCGCCTCCTCGGCCACCCCCGGGGCATGGCCGGGCAGATCCATGGCGGTCACGAATTCATAGCCGGCCGCCCTGAAATTTCCGCGAAAGGAGTTGGGATAGGAGCGGCGCTGGACCTCGTCGTCGATCCGGGCGGTGGCCACGATCCCTCCCCCCGATTCGGTCACCTCCTGCCGGACCTCCGTCCCCTCGGTGGAGTGGAACTCCTTCGTGAACCGGAAGAAGTCCATCGAGGCCTCGGCCGCGATCACCCGGGGATGGGCTTGCATCGCCTCCACCGACCGGACCAGGACGTCGACCTTCCGGTCCAGGGGGACGCCGAAGGGATCGATTTCCTGGGCGGACTTCCATTCCCCACGCGCGGGCTCCACCGGGGCCAGGCGCACCCGCGCCCCGCCGGCCGAAGCGGAGGCCCGGGCCACCGCCGCCGCCCGCGCCACCGTGGACCGCATCGCGTCCTCGGTCTCCGTCGCGGAAGCGGCGAACCCCCACGCTCCCTCGAGGAGCACCCGCACCCCGAACCCGCGGTCCGAACCGCGGAGCGCGGTTTCCAGGATGCCGTCCCTCACCAGCAGGTTCTCGGTGCGCGTCTCCACGTGGCGTACGTCCCCGTACTCCGCCCCCGCCTCCCGGAGGAGCCTTGTCCCCAGGCGCAGAAGGTCCCCGACCTGAATCGCTCCCATGAACGCCGTCCTTTCCCGCCGGCCGGCGGCGGCCGGGTCCCGAGGTTCGCCGGACGCTACCCGCGTCCTCCCAGGCTTCCGAAGGGCTCGGTCACGCCGAGCACGCAGGCCACCCGTCCGCACTCCACCGACTCCAGCTGAAGGGTGGTGTGGCTGATCCCGAAATCGCGCTGGAGCAGCGCCTTCGCCTCGGCGAGAATCCGGTCCGTCTCCCCCAGCCGCTCCGGCTGGACCCTCAGGTGGCCGGAGAGGGCATGGACGCCGGAGGTGAGGCTCCATACGTGGAGGTCGTGAATGCCGTCCACCCCCTCCAGCTCGGTGACCGCCTCGCCCAGCCGGTGAAGATCCACCTCGGGGGGCGTGGATTCCAGGAGCACCGCCACCGACTCGCGCAGGAGCCGGTAGGCCCCGTACACCACCACCCCGGCCAGGAGCACGCTCACCGCGGGGTCGATCCACCACCGCGAGGTGAGGGCCATCAACCCCGCCGCGCCGAGAACCAGGACCGAGCTCGCCCCGTCCGAGACGGCGTGCCAGAGCGCGCCCCGGGTGCTGAGCCCCCCGCGGGCCCGGCTCAGCCACCAGATCACCATCAGGTTCACCGCCAACCCCGCCGCGGCCACCGGGGCCAGGATGTCCACCTTGACCTCGGGGGGGGAGCCGAAGCGCCGCCACGCCTCCACCAGGATCCCCAGGGCCACCAGGGCCAGAAGCACCCCGTTGGCCATGGCGCTCAGGATCTCGAGGCGGTAGTAGCCGAAGCTGCGCTTGCGATCGGCGGGACGGGTGGCGAAGCGGATCGCCGCCCCGGCCAGGGCCAGGGCCAGGATGTCGGTGAGCATGTGGCCGGCGTCGGAGAGAAGGGCCAGGGAGTTGGCGAGGATCCCTCCGGCCACCTCGATCCCGAACAGCAGGACGGTCACCACCAACGCCCGGCGAAGCGCTCGCCCTTCGTCCAGGGAGCTGGCCCGGGGATGGTGGCGGTGAGGGGTCATGGACATGGCTCGGAAACTGTGGAAGTTACCAAAACACTTGACTATAGGCTGTCGGCGGGGCAACGTGTCAAGGCGGTCGAAGGGGTGCGGAGTGAACTCCGGGCGTCCCGGGAGCATGGGAGAAAGCCGGGGCCGGCCCAGGGCCGGCCGATCAAGGAGGGCAGAGACCGGGCAGGCCCGACGAACCGACCCCGGCGAATGCGCCGCATATGCTCTGAAGATTGTACCATCAAAACCCACACACGGTTCCGTACGTGAGTTCATTTGATTTCTGAACGTCGCTACCCGGCCCGAACGCCGGGCCCCAGCGCCCCCGTGACCTTCGGCCGGATCCTGGCGATCCTGGCCTGCTTCTTCGCTTTCGCGGTGGCCGGGTTCATGGTCCTGGAGCGCCTTCACTTCGCGGACGCGATGTACCTGGCGGTGGCCACCATGACCACGGTGGGCTACGGCGACATCGTCCCGGGAACCCCGGCGGGGCGGTGGTTCACCATCCTCGTCATGCTGGGCGGGGTGAGCATCGGATTCTACGCGGTCGGCACCCTGGCCGCCCTGCTGGTGGAGGGACGGCTCGGTCGCCTGGTGGAGGAGCGCCGCATGCGGAAACAGATCGAGGATCTCGAGAACCACTTCGTCATCTGCGGCTTCGGCGAGGTGGGGGTTCGCCTGATCTCGGAGCTGGTGAGATCCGAGGCTCCCTTCGTGGTGGTGGAGCGGGACCCGTCCCGCGCCCAGGCCGCGCGGGACGAGGGGTACCTGGTGGTGGAGGGGGACGCCACCGATGACGCGGTCCTGGCCCAGGTCCGGGTGGAGCGGGCCCGGGGACTGGCCACGGTCATCAACGACGACGCCGAGAACCTCTACATCACCGCCAGCACCCGCGCCCTGAACCCCGCGATACCCATCGTGGCCCGCGGCTCCCGCCTTCGCGGCCGCCGCTACCTGACTCAGGCCGGCGCCACCAGCGTGGTCTACCTGGACGATTTGGGGGCGATCCGCATGGCCCGGTCCCTCATGCACCCCGACGTGGTGACCTTCCTCGAGGAGATGATGTCCCCGGCGCGGGGGGACGCGCAGCTCGAGGCGATGCGGCTCCCGGCCGGCTGCCCGGCGGAGGGAAGGACCCTGAAGGAGCTGAACCTCCGGGCCCGCTTGGGGATCCAGGTCCTGGCCGTCAAGCGGGCCGGCCGGTACCTGGCCAATCCCGCCCCCGAGGAGAAGCTGATCGGGGAGGACGTCCTCCTGGTGGTGGGGCCGCGGGAGCAGATCGGCCGCCTGGAGGCGGAGCTGGACCGGTTGCCGGGCTGATTCCCTCGCGCCCGCGGCGGATCCGGCCGAGGCGCCTCAGCCCCCCCGGTGGCCGGACCCGGTGAGCCAGGCCAGAATGGGGTCCCCCTCACCCCCCGCGCGGATCCGGCGCACTCCGGCCTCGGCCGCCGCCGCCGCCCGCTCCGCGGCCACCCCGCGCCGACCCAGGGCCCGGCGGGCGTCCGCGATCTCCGCCTCGGTCACCTCGATCACTTCCCCCCGATGCCGCCCCAGGGCGGCCAGGATCTCCTCCCGGCGCGGAGGATCCGCGATCCCGATGCCCGCCGCCTCGGTGCGGCCGCTTCCCCCCGGCGCGCGCAGGCCGGGGCAGGCCTCGGCCTGGACCGCGATCAACCGGATCGCCTCGCCGATCCCCGCCCGGGCCAGCACCAGGGCCAGCCCCAGGAGGAGCGACCCGTTTCCCACCGGGACCACCCAGATCCGCGGCGGGGATCCGCCGCACTGCTGCAGCGCCTCGACCCCGCTCTGGGCCGTCCCCTCGAAGAAGGCGGGGTGGTAGACGTGGCTGAAATAGAACTCACGCTCGGCGGCCTCCAGGGCCCGGGCCGAGGCGGCCCCGCGGTTCCCGGCCGCCACCACCGCGGCCCCGAGGACCTCCAACGCGTCCCGCTTGGCCCGGGGCAGGTTGCCGGGGGCGTGCACGGTGAGCGGAAGCCCGGTCCGCGCGGCGGCCGAGGCCGCGGCCAGCGCCGCGCTCCCCGAGGAATCGAGCACCAGGCTCCGGGCCCCCGACCGCTCGGCCACCGCGGCCAGGACCGTCGCCCCGCGGTCCTTGAAGGACCCGGTGCCGTTCAGATCCTCGCGCTTCCACCAGAGATCGTGATCCACCGGATCCGGCCAGAGGGGCACCGGCTCGATCACGCCCTCCTCCTCCACCCCCGGGGTCGGGTACAGCTCGGGGGCCGCGGCCGACCAGAGCCCGCCGCAGAGACAGCGCGTGGGCCAGATGGGACCGGTCCGTCCCTCGCGGCCGCAGGCCGGGCATACCAGGTCGTTCATGGCGCTACCTCCTCCCCGCCGCCCGCCACCGCCACCACGGTGAGGTCGTCGGGGAGCTTTCCCGCCGCGAAGACCCGGACCGCGCTGATGAGCGCGGTGATCAGGGCCCGGGGCGGGTCGCCGGCATGGGCGCGCACCGTGGACTGGAGCCGCTCCTCCCCGAACTCCTCTCCCTCCGGACTGGTGGCCTCGGTGACGCCGTCGGTGTAGAGCACCAGAAGATCTCCGGGTCCGAGGTCGACCTCGCTCTCCTCGTAGTCCCGGTCGGGAAAGGCCCCGAGGATCATTCCCCCGACCTCCAACCACTCGATCTCCCCCCCCGCCCGGAGCAGGAGCGGCGGGTTGTGCCCGGCGTTGGTATAGCGAAAGCGGGTGAGCCCGGGATCCAGGATCCCGAACACCCCGGTCACGAACTCGGTCTCTCGAAGGCTCCCCTGGAGGAAGGTGTTGAGTTCGCGGGCCAGGGCCGAGGGGTGGGAACGCTGGGCCGCCCCCAGGCGGAAGGCGGTGCGGAGGCTCGACATGATGAGGGCGGCGGGGATCCCTTTCCCGGAGACGTCGGCGACCGCCACCGCCACCGTGCCGTCCCGGCGCTCCAGGAAATCGTAGTAGTCGCCGCTCACCTCTTCGTTGGGCAGGGTGCGCCCGTCCAAACCCCGCCGGCGGAGGCGGTCGGGAATCCGGGGCAGGAAGAAGCGCTGGATGCGCCGGGCGATGCGAAGCTCCTGCTCCAGCCGGCGCCGCTCCGCGTCCTGCTCCAGGAGCCGCGCCCGCTCCAGGGCCACCGCGGCCTGGCCGGCGAAGGTCTCGAGAAGCTCCAGGTCGTGGGCGGTGTACGCGCCGCGGCGATCGCTCTCCAGGTTGAACACCCCCAGCACCCGGCCCCCCGACTTGAGGGGAGCCACCATCTCCGACACGGTGTCGGATCGCGCGTCGTAGTAGCGCGGGTCGCCCCGGACGTCGGCCACGATCTCCGGGCTCCCGGTCCGCGCCACCGAGCCCACGATGCCCTGCCCGACCTTGAGCCGCACCATCTCCTCGCCGCCCTCGGGGTACCCCCGCAGGGACTGGTGGACGACCTCCAGCCCGTCCTCCCCCAGGAGATAGATCACCGCGGCGTCGTAGGGAACGACCTGGCGCAGGAGATCGAGAATGGTGGTGAGGAGCTCGCGCAGGTCCAGGGTCCGCCCCAGCTCCTGACCCACTTCCTGGAGGAGGCGCGCCTCCAGGCGTTCCCGGCGCAACCGTTCGACCAGGAGCCCGAGCTCGAAGGACGAGGCGACGTCGTTCAGGAGCCCTCCCAACGCTCCGGCGTCGGGGATCACCGCGGGATCCGGGTCGGCCAGCTCGACCAGCGCGGCCGGGCGGCCCCACGGCCGGACCCCGGCGGAGATCACCCGGTCCGCCGGGGCCTCCGCCTCCGCAGCCAGGGCGGCCAGGCCGGGAGAGAACCAACCCGCCTCCGGACGGCTCCGCTCCGGCAGGGGGAGGTCCCGACTCCGCTCCTCGGCGGCCAGGGGCCGGGTGGAGCGAAGCGGAGGCCGGTCCCGGGTCAGGAGGAGAAAGACGTCCCGGTCGGCCTCGTGGAGCCGGGCGGAGATGCCGCAGCTCCGGGCCCCGGTTTCCTCCATCAGGAGACGGGACACCGCACCGAGGAAGCTCCGGAGCTCGATCCGTGGATCGACGGCGAGGATGTGCCGCCGGAGCCGACGCCGGGCTCTGCGGCCGGGCCCGGCATCGGAGCCTTCCCGGGCCGAAGCGGCGGAATCGGGATTCATGCCCGTCCCCCGTCCCCGGGAAGCGGGTACTTGAAACCGTTCCCGGTCAGGAAGAGCACGACATCCTCATGGGGATCCAGCCAGCCCTCGGCGGCCAGGGTTCGCGCCGCGGCCAGGGTGGCCGCGGCCTCGGGGGCGGCGAAGATACCCTCGGTTCGCCCCAGCTCGCGCCGCGCGTCCTCCATGGCCCCGTCGGTCACGGTGAGCGCGGTCCCCCCCGTCCGGCGCACCGCGTCCAGGATCAGGTGGTCCCCGATGGTGCCGGGGACGCGGAGCCCGTTGGCTTCGGTGCGGGGGTCGGGCCAGGGGTCGGCGTGCTGCTTCCCTTCGCGGAAGGCCCGGACCAACGGCGCGCATCCCTCGGCCTGGACCACGACGAAGCGCGGAGGCGGTCCGTACAGAAGCCCCAGGGCGCGGAGCTCCTCGTCCGCCTTGGCCATCCCCACGATGCCGGTGCCCCCGCCGGTGGGGTAGATCACGGTGCGCGGCCAGCTCCACCCCAGCTGCTCCACCAGCTCGAATCCCATGGTCTTCTTTCCCTCCACCCGGTAGGGCTCTTTCAGGGTGGAGAGGAAGAACCAGTCCGAGGCCTCGGGCCGCGCGGCCAGCCACTTCCCGGCCTGGGCGATATCCCCGTCGACGTCATGAACCCGGGCGCCGTGAAGACGCGCCTCCTCGCGAAACGGCTCGGGAGTGGCCAGGGGAAGCGCGACGTGAACCTCCGCCCCCCAGAACGCCCCGTAGGCTGCGGCCGCTCCCCCCGCGTTCCCCGCGCTGGGCAGCGCCAGCCGCTTCGCCCCCAGCTCCACCGCGCGGGCCACCGCCACCGCCATGCCCCGGGCCTTGAAGGAGCCGCCGGGGTTCCGGCCCTCGTCCTTGAGGAGAAGGCGCGAGAGGCCGAGGCGGGCCCCCAACCGCTCGGCGTGCAGCAACGGCGTGGCCCCCTCGCCGAGCCCGCGGCGCCGGGCCGGCTCGCGGACCGGCAACACCTCCGCCCACCGCCACAGGCCCGGATCCCTCTCGCGCAAGGCGTCGGGGGTCAGGGTCTCCGCCGCCCGCTCCAGGTCGTAGCGGGCCAGCCAGGTCCCCCCGCAGGGGCAGACGGTCTGGAGGCGATCCGGATCGGCGGCGTCTCCACACCGCGCACACTCGAGGGCGACGAGAGCGGAGACGGGCCGATTCATGACGGGGCGCCCCCGATCCCGATCAGTTGGTGAGGAGGTAGAGGATGCGCCCGCAGTTCTCGCACACCTTGACCAGCTGGGCGGCGGTGATTTCCGAGAAGAAGCTCGGAGGCACGGACTGGAAGCATCCGAGACAGGTGCGGTTCTCCACCGGCACCACCGCCCGGCCGTACTTGGTCACCAGCCGCTCGTAGATCCTGAGGTAGCGCTTGTCGATCCGGGTCACCAGCTTGGCCCGGGCGGCGTGGAGCGGTTCCAGGTTGTCCATGGAGAAACCCATGCTCTCCAGCTCCGCGCGCCGCTTGTCGTCCTGAGTTTCCCGGATCAGGGAGTCGAGATCCTGCAGGCTCACCAGGAGATGGAGCTGTTCATGCACCTTCGTCGGCCTCCTCGAGTATTTCCGCCACCTCGTCGAAGTCCACCGCGGAGAGAAGTCGGCGGCGGGTCTTGGCGCTCTTGACCATCTCCACGATCTTTCCCAGCACCGGAAGATAGAGGTTGCTGCGTTCCTGGGGAGGCGCCACGGTCAGGAACACCAGGTGAACGGGCTTCCCGTCCATGGCGTCGAACTCGATCCCCTCCTCGGAACGCCCGAACACCACCGCCAACCGGGTGATGGCCAGGGTGCGACCGTGGGGGACCGCCACCCCGCGTCCGATGCCGGTGGACCCGAGGTGCTCGCGCTGCCGGAGCATTTCCAGAAGAATGTCCCCTTCCTTGATGCGTCCCGCCTTCACCAGGCCTTCCACCAATTCCTTCAGGACCCCTTCCTTGTCCTTGGCCTTGAGCGCGGGAAGAAACAGGTCCTCTTCGAAGAACTCACTCAAACGGATGGTCACAATTCAATTCCTCGCGATGGGTAGGTGATGGGGGCCTGGAGCAGCCGGGCGCACGGGCGGAGTTGGATCAGGGGAAACGACATGGCCAGGAAATAGTAGACCCGTCCCGAGGGGGCGTCAATTCGTCCGCGCCGCCCCGGCGTGACGGTTTCCGGCCCTCTCATCGCAGGCGCTCCAGGGTCCGGGCGACCAGTTCCCGCTGGCTCCGCGCGGCGGCCTCGGGGTCATGGTGGCGCTCCACCCAGCTCCGACCCCGCCTCCCCAGCTCCCGGCGAAGCGCCGGATCCCCCAGCGCCCGGACCACCCGACCCGCCAGATCCCCCGGATCCTCGGCGGCCAGGACCTCCTCCTCCGCTC
>CAYRIJ010000058.1:12324-16312 GCA_964424285.1 uncultured bacterium | reverse complement strand
CCGGAGACGGAGCCTGCGCCGCCCCCGCGGGCGTCGCCCCCCCCGCGGCGGCCTCCCCCGCGGTCGCCGCCGCCGCGCCGGCGATCGACAGCGCGCCCACGGCGACCAGAAGCGAGAGCGCCGCGCGAACCGTCCATTCCGCCGGCGCGCGCCCCGGCCCTCCCGGCCTCACGCGCCCCGGCCGCCCCGCACGTCGGGCGGCGTCCCGGCGCGCGCTCCCGCCTCGGTCCCGGATCACCTCTCCCCGCCCAGATCGAAGCGGATGGGGACCACGACCCCTCCCGAGGCGGGCCGGCCCTCCTTCATGCCGGGGGTGAACGTCCACTTCATCACCGCCACCAGCGCGGCCACGTTCAGCTCGTGGGCGGCGTTGGACTGGAGGACGAAGGCATCGGTCACGCGGCCGGCGTCGTCCACCTCGGCCACCACGTTCACCGTTCCCTGGAAGTCCCACTTGCGCGCCGCCCGGGGATAGGCCGGCGCGCTCTGGGCGGTGACCGCGGGGGCCCGGTCGAAGGCGGCGGGATCGATGGACGCGGACAGGTCGGCGAGCGACCGGCCGGGGTCGATCGAGGCGCCGCGGATCTCCTCCCAGGGAAGGGCGTTCAGGGTGGCCGCGGCATCCTCGTCGGTCAGCGGCGCGAAGCCTTCCTTGGAGAGCCCGTAGGCCAGGCGCAGATCGCGCATGGAGTTCCAGCTCAGGCTGTCCCCACCCCAGGGGATCCACCAGAGCGCCCAACGCGAGTCGCCCTTTCCCAGGAAGCCGGAAAGCCGCGCGCCGCCCAGGGCAAGGATCCCCGCCTGCCAGGCCCGGTTCCGGGCGCCGATCAGGGACAGATCCCCGGAGACCACGAAGGAGTTGCTGCCGTTGGATTCCCGGAAGTTCACCGCCATGACCCGGCCGGGGCCGGGGGGCTTCACCACGGCGTCGAGGGAGTCGAGCAGGTAGCCGTAGATGGTGAACCGGCCGGCGATGGGCGCGTCGTTGGCCCGGAGCCGGGTGTAGTAGTTGCCGGAGGGGACCACGCCGGCGGCCTCGGCCGTCCCGGCCGCCCCGACGACGAGGAGGCCCGCCAGCCCGATCCACGCGAAACAGCGCGTCATCGTCCTCTTTCCGTAAGCCGTAAGTTCCACCCCCGGCACTATATCATCCCGGATACCGCGTCCACGCCGGGGTCATTCCGCACCCGTCCCCGGGACCCTCCCGGCCCGGCCGGCGCCGCCGATCGCCCCGCCGGCCGGCGCCCCCGGACCCGGTTTTTCGACCCGCGGCCAGCTTTTGGGGAAGGCGGCGGGGTTGGGAGGGTACAATGGTATGTCCATGCGCTACTCACACCTAGCTTTCATCGCCGCGCTCCTCGTTCTCGGCCTGGTCCGCGCCCCGGCGGCGCGGGCCCAGGGGGAAACCACGATTCCCCTCCAGATCGAGGGAGAGACCGCCGCACCCGACTCCGACGCCATCGATCTCATGATCTTCGACGGCGAGATCTACCTCGAACAGGGGGATTACCTCCGGGCGGCGGCCATCTTCACCAAGGTCACGACCTACGCCCCCGACCGCGCCTACGCCCACCTCCTCCTCGGACGGGCGCTCACCTCCGCCCTGGTGAACAACCAGATCCAGGACGTCGAGGGCGCGGCCTCGGAAGCGGTCCGCCAGTACCGGTGGGTCCTGAACCACGACCCCGGAAACCGCGAGGCCCACGAGGGCATGGCCATCCTCTCCAAGTCCTACTTCCAGGGGATGGACGTCCCCCTCACCACCGACCGGGGGCGCAAATCCTGGCTGGCGGGCCAGCGGTCGCTGGCCAAGGGCGATTTCGAGGCCGCGGCGAAGGCCTTCCGGGCCGCGGCCGAAGTCGAGCCCAAGGTTCCCGACGTGCAGCGCGCCCTGGGCGACGCCCTCCGGCGGGCGGGCAAGCCCGACCAGGCGATCTCGGCCTTCGAGCGGGCCCTGGCCATCGCCCCCGAGGACGCGGCGTCCCACGGCGGCCTCGGGCAGACGCTCGAGGCGGAGGGGGACACCGCCGAGGCCCTGGTCCACTACCGGCGCGCGTTCACCCTGAACAACCGCTACCGGCCGGCCTACGAGGGGATCGCCCGCATCCTCGGCGCCCGCGAGCGCTCGCTCCTTTCCACCGACGAGCTGGCCCTCCGGGGCCGGGCCGAGCTGGCCGCCGGAAGCTACGACACCGCGTTCCAGGACCTCGAGGAGGCGACCGCCGAGGACCCCATCCTGGTGAACCGGAAGGCCCTGGGGATCTGCCAGTTCTTTCGCAAGCAGGACACCGAGGCCACCATTCTCCTCACCGGGGCCCAGCAGGAGGATCCCGAGGACCCCGAGACGATGTACTACCTGGCCGCGACCCTGATCCGGCAAGGGCGGATCGAGGAAGGGCAGGAGTTCCTCAGGAAAGCCCTGAGTCAGAACGGGGAGGACGCCAGCTCGCTCCGGCTTCTGGGGCTCACCCTCTCCGAGCAGCCGGGACGCGAGTCCCAGGCCATCGAGCTCCTTCAGCGGGCGGCGAAGCTCGGGGCGAGCACCGACGATCTCCCCTGCATTCTCGCTCCCATGGAGCTTCGCCTGGGCCGGACCGACGACGCCCACCGGGACTACGAGAGCTGCCTCGCCCAGCACCCGGACAACGCCCCGGCGGAACTCGGGCTGGGGCTCCTGGCCGACGACGCCGGACGCCGCGGCGAGGCGATCATCCACTTCGAGCGGTACCTCCAGAGGGCGGATCCCGATCCCGGCGTGCTCTTCCGGTTGGGGGTGGCCTACCTCCGGGTGGGGAAGGACGGGATGGCCTTCGACACCCTGCGGCGGATCACCGAACTCGACACCACCCTGGCCCCCGCCGACACCGGACGCGCCACCGACCGCGAACTCCTGGAGATGGCGGGCTACTTCCTGGCCAGCATGCGCCGCTTCGACGACGCGCTCTTCGTGGGGGAGATGCTCCTCAGCAAGGACCCCGAGAGCGCGATCTACAACAACAACCTGGCCATGAGCTACGCGGACAGCGACCAGAAGCCGGAACGCGCCTACGAGCTGGCGGAGAAGGCCAACCGCCTCTCGCCGGACAACCCGGGCTATCTGGACACCCTGGGCTGGACCCAGGTGCGGCTCAAGAACTACGAGGACGCGGAGAAGACGCTGCTCCGCTCCATCCAGCTCGCCCGCGCCGCGGGGCGGGACGATCTCTCGGAGATCTACTACCATCTCGGCTATCTCTACCGGCTCATGGATCGCCACCAGGAGGCCACGGAGTACCTGACCCGGGCGCTCCAGAAGCCCCCGACGCCGATGCTGCAGTCGGAGATCGAGCGGCTCCTCGAGCTCGAAAAGGGGCAGGACCAGAGTCGCTGACCGCGGCCCCGCGCCCGGCGCGCTCTGATATCCTCCCGCCATGCCCACGCCCCTCGACCACGTCCTGGTCGGACTCATCACCGTGGTCCTGCCGCTCCACGACCTCCTCTTCTGGTACCCGCGCATGGTTCGGGCGGCGGCCGGAAACGCGGGGCGCGCCCGGCACGAGGCCTACTTCGAGAGCATGGGGGTGGAGTGGGCGTTGGTCGCGGTGGCCCTGGTCTACTGGAGCCGGGTGGATCGCTCCTGGACCTCGCTCGGGTTCTCCGCTCCCTCGGGTTGGGGGTTCTGGGTCGGGCTGGGGGCGGCGGTGGGATTCGCGGTCTTCGCCACCTGGCAGCGGATCTCCCTCGGCCGGCGCGGAGAGGACGAGGTCCGCGCCCTCGTCCTCCGTCAACTGGACAACCTGCGCCCCATCCTCCCCCACTCCTCCCGGGAGATGCTCCACTTCGCCGGGGTGTCTCTCACCGCCGGAATCTGCGAGGAGGTGCTCTACCGGGGATTCCTGATCTGGTACCTGGCGCTCCTGGTGCCCCTTCCGGCCGCGGTGGTCGTGGCCGCGCTTCTCTTCGGGATGGCCCACGCCTACCAGGGCAGCCGGGGAGTGCTTCAGACCGG
>CAYRIJ010000058.1:0-12224 GCA_964424285.1 uncultured bacterium | reverse complement strand
CCCCCCGGCGCCGTGCGCCCTCGTCAGTTACGGGAACCCAAGGAGCGTAGAATGGCCCGTTCCGGCCCAGCGGCAACTCCACTCAAGGGATGCCGCCTCTCGAGCCCGGCCGTGGAGGCCGATCGCAAGCTGGATCGCCTCTCCTGGCGGAACTGGTTCATGATCGTCGGCGTCTCGGTGCTCACCACCCTCGGTCTCGCCACCGGCGCTCTGACCGTCATGCGCGACCGGGTGGCTCAGATCTGGCCCTGGGCCAACACCGACGTGGCGCTCATGGCCAGCCTTTCGGTGGTGATGATCCTGTTCACGGTCTACCTCACCATTCAGCAACGCCATCTCGGCGGGCTTCGCCGCCACCTCAGGCGGGAACGCGCGGCGGCCGACGAACGGGTTCGCCGGCACTGCGACCGGCTCTTTTCGCTTCTCACCGTGAGCCGCGCGGTGGGGACCGAGACCGATCCCGAGGCGATCTTCGACGTCATCGCCCGGAGCTGTCTCGACACCTTCGACGGGCAGCAGGTCTCCCTCATGCTCGTCGATCGCGCCACCGGGGCCCTCGAGGTGCGGGCGGCCACCGGCCACCAGAACCCCGACAAGGTTCTCGGTGCGCGTATCCAGCTGGGCGAGGGAATCGCCGGCTGGGTGGGCGAGAATCGCAAGCCCCTGCTCCTGGGGAAGACCGTCGATGCGGCCCAGTACCCGGGATTCAAGCCCAAGAGCGAGGCCATCAGCGCGGCCATGGTGGTGCCGATCGAGGTCCGCGGGGAACTGGTGGGAGTGCTCAACGTGAGCAGCCGCTCCGAGAACCGGGACTACGGCGAAGACGACCTCCAGGCCCTCCAGGTCTTCGCGGAAAATGCGGGCATCGCGGTGCGCCACGCCGAACAGGCCGACTGGATGCGCCAGACGATCCAGCGCCTGGACGCCGCCCTCGCCGAACGGGACGCCAAGAGCGCGGCCTGACCGGTCGACCCGCGGCGCCGATCTCCGAGGCCCCCCCACCGGGGGGCCTCGCTGCATTCGGGCCGGTATTCCCGCGCCATGGGCAAGCCGGCCCGAATAGTGGACAATGGGGCCGGCGGTCGCCGCTTCGCGGAAGCCGACCCGGCGAGCCGCCCCCGAAATCCGACCCTCCGTCCCCTCGATAAGGAGCCCGGCATGAAACTCCGGCTGATCGTCATCGCTCTTCTGGCCGTTCTTCTCGCTCCCGCGCGGGGCCTCGCCGCCCCGGCGCCCCCGGCTCCCGCGCCCGACCAGGCCCTTCCCGTGGACGGCGCGGTCCGGATCGGGCACCTGTCCAACGGCCTCACCTACTACATCCGGGCCAACCACAAGCCGGAGAGCCGGGCGGAACTGCGGCTGGTGGTGAACGCGGGCTCGATCCTCGAGACCGAGGGCCAGCGCGGTCTCGCCCACTTCGTGGAGCACATGGCCTTCAACGGGACCGAGCACTTCGCCCACAACGATCTGATCGACTTCCTGGAATCGATCGGCACCAAGTTCGGGGCCGATCTGAACGCGTACACCGGCTTCGACCAGACCGTGTACATGCTGGAGATTCCCACCGACAAGCCGGGACTCCTGGACGACGGGGTGCTGGTGCTGAGCGACTGGGCCCACCACATCACCTTCGCCCCCGAGGAGGTGCAGAAGGAGCGCGGGGTGGTGATGGAGGAGTGGCGGCTCGGCCGGGGCGCCCAGGAGCGGATCCGCAAGGTGCAGTGGCCGGTACTGCTCAAAGGCTCCCGCTACGCCGAGCGGCTCCCCATCGGCCTCCCCGAGGTGATCGAGAACGCCCCGGTGGATACGGTCAGGAGTTTCTACGATTCGTGGTACCAGCCCCCGCTCATGGCGGTGGTGGCGGTGGGAGCCTTCGACCCGGATTCCATGGAGACCCTGATCCGCGCCCACTTCGAGCCCATCCCCGCGCCCCCGGAAGAGATCCAGCGCCCCTACTACCCGGTCCCCCCGAACCCCGACATGCTGGCCACGGTGGCCACGGACCGGGAGATGCCCTACACCCAGGTCTCGATCGTGTTCAAGCGGCCGGTGGAGGAACAGGGGAAGGTCCGGGACTATCGCCGCGAACTGGTCACCAACCTCTTCTCGAGCATGCTGAACGCCCGGCTGGCCGAGATCACCAAGAAGCCCGACGCGCCCTTCCTGTTCGCGGGAACCGGATCGGGCTCCTTCGTGCGCACCCTGGACATGTACCAGGCCTTCGCGGTGGCGCCCGAGGGCGGGGCGACCCGGGCCCTGACCTCGCTCATGACCGAGATCGCCCGCGTGCGGGCCCACGGCTTCACCGCCGGGGAGCTGGACCGCGCCAAGGCGCGGTTCCTGGCCGGGATGGAGAGCGCCTACAACGAGCGCGACAAGACCGAGAGCAACTCCTACGTGAACGAGTACATCAACAACTTCCTCCAGGAGGAGCCGATCCCCGGGATCGACTACGAGTTCGATCTCGCCCGGTCCCTCACCGGCGACATCACCCTGGACGAGGTCCAGGGATCGATCGGCCGCCTGGTGCACGAAGGCAACACGGTCATCATGGTTTCGGGTCCGGACAAGGAGGGGGTGGTCATGCCCACCCCGGATTCCCTTCTGGCGGCGGCCCGGAGCGCCGAGGCCGCGGCGCCCCCCGCCTACGTGGACAGCCTGGTCGCCCAGGCCCTGGTTCCCGACCTCCCCACCCCCGGCCGGGTGGTGAAGCGCGAGGAGCACCCGGACCTGGGGGTGACCGCCCTCACCTTCGCCAACGGGGTCGAGGTGTGGATGAAGCCCACCGATTTCAAGAACGACGAGGTGCTCTTCGGCGCCCAGGCTCCCGGCGGGACCTCCCTGGCCGACAGCGCCGACTTCCCTTCGGCGGAGCTGGCCACCGCGTACCTGAACGAGGCGGGGGCCGGCGGGTTCACCCCCACCGATTTCCAAAAGCTGCTGTCGGGAAAGATCGCCTCGGCAACCCCGTTCCTCCAGACCTACATGGAGGGCCTGCGCGGCAACGCCACCCCGGCCGATCTGGAAACCGCGCTCCAGCTCCTCTACCTCGACCTCACCGCGCCCAACGACCGGCCCGAGGCCTTCGGGGTCTTGATCGCCAAGTTCCGGGAGCTGGTGCAGAACCGCCTGGCCGATCCCCGGGCCCGGTTCTCGGACGAGCTCATGCGGGTGAACTACTCGGACCACTACATGTTCCAGCCCACCACCCCGGAGTACCTGGAGCGGGTGGATCGGGAGAAGGCCCTGGCCTTCTACAAGGCGCGGGCCGCCGAGGCCTCGAGCTTCCGGTACTACTTCGTGGGGGCCTTCGACCCGGCCCGGGTGGAGACCCTGGCCGCCCGCTACCTGGGCTCGCTTCCCCCCTCGCCCGACCGGCCCCACATGGTGGGCCGGGATCTTCACTTCCCGCCGGGAGTCATCGACCGGAAGGTCTACGCCGGCGCCGACCCCAAGAGCTCCACCGCCATCACCTGGCCGGCCCTGACCGGGAACGACGAGATGGAGATGTATCTGCTCCGGATCGCCGGGGACGTGCTGGAGATCCGGCTCCGGGACAAGCTCCGTGAGGAACTCGGCGCGACCTACTCGGTGAACGTGTCCGGAAGCTACCTCCTCCCCTACACGAAGTACGGGACCACCAGCGTGAGCTTCGGCTCCTCCCCCGAAAACGCGGAGAAGATGAAGCAGGTGGTTTTCGACGAGGTGGCCCGGTTCAAGGCCGAGGGCCCCACCGCCGAGGAGGTGGAGAAGGTCAAGGAGCTGGAGACCCGGTCCCTGGAAAAGGGGTTGGAGCAGAACGGCTACTGGCTGGGGAGCTTCCTCACCGTGGATACCCTGGGATGGGATCCCTCGGTGATCCTCCACCGCCGGGAGCGGATCGAGAAGATCACCGCCGCTTCGCTCAAGGACGTCATGTCGCGCTACTACCCGACGGACAATCACACCGTGGTGACCCTGCTCCCGGAGAGCGAGAAGCCCTCGGGGAACGGGACGGCCAAATAGCCGCCCCGCGCCGGGTCACGGACACGAACGGTAAAGGGGGGAATCATGCTCCAGCGAATGCTCCGGGCCGCCCGGCTCGACGCCGCGTTCTACGAGACGGTGGAAGCCGACCCGAAGTACACCATCGAGGCCCTGTGGGTGGTGATCCTGGTCTCGGCGGTGTCCGGTCTGGGTTCCACGATCCTCTACGGGGGGTTCTCTCCGTTCATCCGTGAGATCATCTCGGGTCTGATCGGGTGGGTGGTGTGGGCCGGGATCACCCTGTGGATCGGCACCACCGTCACCCGGGGACCGGAGACCCGCTCGGACATGGGGGAGATGCTCCGGGTCCTCGGCTATTCCTACACGCCGAGGATCCTGGCCTTCTTCGTGTTCGTTCCCGTGCTGGGCTCGTTCCTCGCCGTGGTGGCCCTGGTCTGGCAGCTGATCGCCGGGGTGGTGGCCATCCGCCAGGCCCTGGACTTCACCACCGGGCGCGCGGTGGCCACCGTGATCCTGGGCTGGATCGCCCTGATCGTGATCACCCTGCTGGTGGGGCTGGTGTTCGGGGCGGGCGCCTGGATGACGGGAGGACACTGAGCCAGTCGCCGGCTCCGCCGTCCCCCTCGCGCATCCGCACCGGCGAGGCGGCGAGCCGGTCCACCGCGGCCGGCCGTCCCGCGGCGTCCACCCGCCCGAAGTAGAGCACCCCGGTGGGGCAGCTCTGGACGCAGGCGGAACAGCGCACGCACTCGGGATCCTGCATGGGGAGACCCTTGTTGGCGAAGTTCATGACGTCGATCCCCTGGTGGCAAACCGAGGTGCAGACGTTGCAGGAGATGCACTTCTTCTTCTCGGCGAAGATGCGGAAGCGGCTGAACCGGGCGTAGATGTGCATGAGCGCGGCCAGGGGGCAGGCGAAGCGGCACCACATGCGTCCCGAGAACCAGAAGTAGAGCCCGTAGCCCAGGACCCCGGCCAGGAACACGTCCACCGTCCACTTGTAGCTCGGCCAGTGGGTGCCGCCGCCGTCCAGGGCCACGTTGAACACCGATTGCAGCCAGCCCACCCCGGGGAAGATCCATCCCGCGATCCGGAGCAGCAACAGGAGCACCGCGACCAGGAGCACCCCCTGGCCCAGCATGTTCAGGCGGTTCCACCGCGGTCCGTGGGGCATCTTGTGGCGGTAGCCGTCCCCCAGGGTCTCGGCCAGGGCCCCGCAGGAGCAGATCCACCCGCAGTAGGCCCCCTTGCCGAAGAAGAAGATCGCGGCCGGGATGAGCACCAGGGTCTGCACGCCGCAGATGGCCAGCCAGGCCGGCAGCGGATGGGGCGTGACCACGTTGTAGACGTTGAGCGGCCAGGCCAGGACCAGCCCGTAGGCCCGCCAGAACTCCCGCCCGTGACCGTAGCTCACCCGCGGAAAGAGCGCGTCGGCCAGCCCCTGGGGAAGCCAGCCGTGATAGTTCAGCCAGGGGAGGATGATCTCCGGCAACAGAAAGAGCGGCACCACCTGGATCGCGGCCAGGGTCACGGTCTGTACGGTGACGTAGGGGGTCCGGCGGCGCCGGATCCGCCGGATGCCGAAGGTCACCACCACCGTGGAGTAGGCCAGGGTGTACCAGAAGGACGGGTGACCGATCGCGGAGTGGATCGTCACCCCGGCCAGGGAATGGGGATCGGCGACCCAGCGCCCCGCCGCCCCGGCCAGGCCGTAGGGGAACCAGCCGTGCCCCTCCCACAGCCGGGCCAGGAACCCGCCCGACTTCCAGTTGTAGAGCCAGACGCAGAAGAGCACGAAGGCCCCGAGGGCGGCCCAGTTCCGCGGTTGCATCTCCCCGGCGACCGGCACCCCGCTTCGCCGGAAGAAGTCGAGGGGGGCCTTCCGGCCGATCATGACGAACACCTGGTCGTTGGGGATCCGCCGCTCGCCGCCGGGAGCCTCCAGCGTCACTTCCCCGGGCCGGATCTCCGTGACCCCGCTCGAGAGGACGAGGTCCACCGTTCCCTCGGCCGGCGCCTCGCCCATGAAGTCGTCCGCGGCGGTGGTGACCCGCGCGGAGCTGGGACGCTCCACCCGGGCGCGGGCCTCGCGCACGCTCCGTCCCGCGGCCAGGGCCTCGACCATCTCGACCAGCTCCGGCTTGGGCCGGGTCAACGCGCTCCCGCGGCAGCTCAGGGTCACCCGGGCCCCGGCCCGGGCCAGGGCGATCGCGGTCTCGACGGCGCCGTCCCCGCCCCCCACCACCAGCGTCCGCTTCCCGGCGAAGTCGGCGGGGTCGTGGAGCCGGTTGGCGACCGTGTCCAGGTCCTCCCCCGGCACCCCGAGCCGCCGGAACTCCCCGTTCCGCCCGATGGCCACGATGACCCGCCGGGCCCGGATCGGCTCACCCTCGGCCGGCACCACCTCCAGCGCCCCGGCGGCGCGGCGGACCTTCACCGCGCGGGCGTTCTCCACCTCGATCCCCGCATCGCGCACCTGGGCGCGAAGCTCCTCCAGGAGGTCCTCCTTCACCTCGGCCCGGACCTGGAGGTCCCCGGCCGGCTCCATCTCCCGGGGATAGGCGTAGATGGGTTTGCGGCGGGGGAAATTCACGATCGTGAAGAAGGGCTCCGCGGCCTCCAGCACCCGGAACCCGAGGCCCCGCCGGCGGCACTCCATGGCCGCCGCCATGCCCGAGACCCCGGCCCCCACGATCACCACGTCCGGACCGTCACCCTCCCGGGGAGATCCCTCCAGCTCGTCGGCGATCCGCCGCGCCGCCCGGGCCCCGCTGTCCAGGGAGAACTTGAGGAGGGGAATCCCGGTGAGATCGCCGGTCACGTAGAGGCCCGGCACCGCGGTCCGGCCGTCCGCGGCGACCTCCGGGAGCTTCTCCACGGTTCCCGCCGGCCAGCGGGTGTGGAGCCAGCGGGCGTAACGGCTCACGAGATTCGCCAAGGGATCCTCCTCCGGTTCCTTCCCGGACACTCCGGCCCGGTTCCAGGGCCCCGGCCGGGTCATTTCCCCCGTCCCGGCCCCAGGCCGCCCCATCAGGCCGCAAACACGTTGTCCTGTTGTACGTTGTACGCAAGCCGGTTCTCCGGTGGGACGGATTTTGGCGACCGGCTCCTCCCCTCCGCGACCCCGGCATGTGGTAAGTGACCGGAACGGCCTTGAAGCAGGATCGGGAATTTATTACTATTCAAAGCGTCTCCAGCTTCGGAGAATTCTTCCATTTTCTCGAAAGGAGCTGCCCCCATGAGATCCCGACGGCTACCCCTTGCGGCGGTACTGGCCACTGCGATTGTGCTCTCCTTCTTCCTCATCCCGATCCACTCCGTAACCCAGGCGGTCGGCGAGAACATCTACCTCGATCTCCAGACTCCCGCCTCGCCGAACGCTCGCGGGGTGACCGGGGTCGCCATCGGGGACGTGCCCCCTCCCGGCTCCCACTGGCACGAGCTCTGGCCCAACTACTGCGGGGACTGGACCCAGGAAGACTACCGGGACAACGGCGACGGGGTGATCTCGGCCTGCGACATCATCGTCCTGGACGGCATGGAATACCACATCACCTGGGCCGGGCCGACGTATTTCACGACCTGCACCGATCCCACCGGGCTGACCCAGGAGGTGATCTACGAACCCACCGCCGATCCCAACCCCCAGAGTCCGGTCTGCGAGACCTGGCACGAAGTCTATCCGAACTTCTGCGCCGAGACCCACGTGGACGATTTCCAGGACAACGGCGACGGCGTCCTGAGCGAGTGCGACCTGGTCTATTCCGGGGGCACGGATGGGATCGTACGCGAGTACCACATCGACCGGATCGGCTGCAACATCATCATCGAGCCGGGAAGCAGCGTGCCGAACAAGCAGACCACCTGGGGTCTCCTGAAGAACCTCTTCAAGAGCTGAACCGCCTCATCGACGTCCGAGCGATCGCATCGACCGACGAGGGCCCGTCCGGGTGACCGGGCGGGCCTTCGTTTCTCCCTTCAACGCCCCCCCACCAGTTCCTCGCCCGCGCTCCTCCACCCCGCGGTCCCGTCCTTGAACCAGAGGAGGTTCTGGAACCCGTGCCGGGCGGCCATGGTGGAGCAGTTCCGGCTCCGGGTGCAGCCGGGGCCGTAGCAATAGAACACCACCGGGATGGTGGCCCGGTCCGCGCCGGGCCAGAAGGCGGCCACCGTGCCCTCGAGCTGCGCGTCGAAGAGGTGCGGGGAGAGGTTCACCGCCCCGGGAAGGTGGCCGGAGAGATAGTCCCGCTCCCCCCGGACGTCGAAGAGGATGAGGTCGGGAGGCGGGAGATCGCGGAGAGCCCCCTTCCACTCGCGATGCAGGTCGCGCTTCACCTCCTCGGCGCCGACCAGCCGGACCACGGGGGCGTCGCCGTGGGCGCGCCACCCCGCGAACCCTTCCGGGTAGACCCGGACGCGCTCGATCCCCGCCAGGCGGGCGGCGAAGTAGGGATCCACCGGCACCGCCCCCGGGGGCGCGTCCCCGCACACGATCAGCTCCGCCGAAAGGTCCACCGTCTCGCGGGGCCGGGGTCCCCACTGCTCGAAGAGGGGCCGCATGGCCGGTCCGGAGAGGGTCCTACCGTCGTCGGTGACCAGCTCGCCGAGAGGGAAGGGGAGGCTGTGCGGGATGTGGCCGTCGGCCCAGACCTGGGCCGCGCGCCAGTCGAGCACGTTGGCCCGCGGGGTTCCGAAGCAGCTCTTCACGGTGGCGTAGTCGGCGATCCGGGAGGTGTCGGGAGCGGCGCGGAAGGCGGCGGGGGGAGGCGCCGTCGCCCCGCGCTCGAGGTCCCCGCCGGCGGCGGTCCAGGCTTCGAGCCCGCCGTCCAGGACCCGGGGGTCGCGCTGGCCGGCCAGCTCCAGGACCCAGAAGAGCCGTCCGGCGGCGGCGGGGTCCGCGCCGTCGGTCACGCACACCACGGTCCCCTCGGAGGGAACGCCCGCGTGGGCCAGGAGGTCGGCCAACCGCCACGGATCGCCGTCGAAGGATGCGGGGGGAAAGGACACCGCGCCCGGGACGTGCCCCCGCTCGAACCGGCCGCGCTCCCGCGCGTCCACCACCCGCACCCGGTCGAGATGCTCCCGCAACCAGGCCGCCTCGACCTGGATTTCCGGATAGACGACGGGCCGGGTCGGTCCGCGGCGGAACTTGTCCCAGACCGTCCGGGTCTGGGCCCCCAGAGTGATGGGGACCAGGATCGAGAGGATCGCGAGGAGGCCGGCCAGGATCCGGAGCGATGCCGGAGCGAAACCCTCGCCGCGTTTCGCCATGTTCCCCTCCCGGAATGGAAGCGCGTATCATCGAGCCGTCACAAGCTCCAATCTAGCGGAGGTTTCCCGTGAACACCAGCCCGGCCTCTCGGCGACGACTCCCGGTCCCCGGCTCCGGCCTCTTCCCGATCCTGTTCTCCGGCGCGGCCTTCCTCGCGCTCTCGGCGGCCGACGCGGCCGCCGCCGCCCCCCCGGCGGTGACCCTGGTCGAGACCGCACCGACCGGGACGAGCCTGAACCACCCCGACGTTCCCGACGCCTGGCAGCTCTGGCCGGAGATGTTCGCCGGGGCCCGGACGCGGCTCGACGTGGCCAGTTTCTATTACTCCAACCAGCCCGGGAGCCGGCTGGAGCCGGTGATCCGGGCCATGGAGGAGGCGGGGGCCCGCGGGGTGGCGGTCCGGGTCCTGGCCGACGCGGGGTTCTACAAGACCTACCCCCGGACCCTCGACCGGCTGGCCAAGGCCCCGGGGGTCGAGGTGCGGCTGATCGACTACCGGAACCTGACCGGCGGGGTCATGCACGCGAAGTACTTCGTGGTGGACGCGGCCGAGGCCTACATCGGAAGCCAGAACATGGACTGGCGCTCCCTGGAGCACATCCACGAGATCGGCCTCCGGATCCGGATTCCGGACTATGCCCGGGTGCTGGACCGGGTGTTCGAGATGGACTGGAGCGTGGCCCAGGACCTGGACTCGGAGACCGGCAAGTCGGCGCCGGAAGGCGGTTCGGCTTCGGCGGCCTCGGCGGCGACCCCTCCTCCCCCCTTCCCCTACGTCGAGGCCTCGGGGGACACCGCGCGGCTCTGGCCGGCCATGAGCCCCACCGGGTTCCTCCCCGACTCGACCACCTGGGACCTGCCGCAGATCATCGACGCCCTGGACGCGGCCCGGGACTCCATCCACGTAACCGTCCTCACCTACAGCCCGGTGGCCCGGGACGACGTCTACTGGCCGGAGCTGGACGACGCGCTCCGCCGGGCCGCGGTGCGCGGGGTGAAGGTGGAGCTGATGGTCGCGGACTGGTCGAAGCGGAAACCGGTCATCGACCACTTGAAGAGCCTGGTGGTGATCCCCGGGCTCTCGGTGCGGATGGTGACCATCCCCCAGGCCGCCTCGGGATTCATCCCCTACGCCCGCGTCACCCACGCCAAGTACCTCACGGTGGACGGCGATGTCTGCTGGGTGGGTACGTCGAACTGGGAAAAGACCTACTTCTACGCCACCCGGAACGTGGGGGTGATCGTCCACGGGCGGGAGCTTCCCGCCGAGCTCGATCGCGATTTCAACGATCTCTGGACGAGCCCCTACGCCGACGACGTGAAGTGCGACGCGGAGTACGAGGTGCCCAGGATCGGGGACTGAGCGCGGGTCGGGGACCGGATCGGACGGTGCGGGAGGCTAGGCTTCCGCTCCCCCCTCCATCGACACCTGCTCCAGCACGACGCCGGATTGCCGCACCATCTCCTCCACCCGCTCCAGCTTGTAGGGCTTCTCGTAGCACACCCGCCGGATGCCGGTATTGATCAGGGTCTTCAGGCAATGGATGCACGGGCTGTGGGTGATGTAGACGTGGCTCCCGGCGATGGAGACCCCGTTTCGCGCCGCCTGGGCGATGGCGTTGATCTCGGCGTGGATGGTCCGGAAGCAGTTCTCCTCGACCGCGCCGTCGGGGGTTTCGGAGGCATAGATGAGGCAACCCACGTCGGTGCAATGGGGGAGTCCGGCGGGCGAGCCGTTGTAGCCGGTGGCCAGGATGGTGCGCTCACGCACGATGACCGCTCCCACCGTGGCCCGGTTGCAGGTGGATCGGCTGGCCACCACCCGGCAAATCTGCATGAAGTACTGGTCCCAGCCCAGACGCGGCGCTTTGGATTCCACGGTGTCTCCTGTGGGGGAGTCGGCCCGGATCGCGCGTGAACCACGCCTCCCGTCGATGATTCGCTCGCGGGGTGAGGATAGCACGGAGGAAACCCGGTCGCGCCCGGTTCACCCCGACCGCGGCGCGCGCCGGATCGAGGCCGCCGCGGCCAGCGCCCCCACCACCAGAAGGGTGATCACCGTGGAGATGTTGCCGTAGCCGGTGGCCCGCTCCGCGGAGGCGTTCAGGACATCGGCCATGCGATCCGGAGGGATGTCGGAGCGGGCGAGGAGGCCGGAGAGCCTCACCCCCGACCACCCCATGAGCCCGAGGTGAATGAGGAAGACCGCGCCGATCGCCGCCGCCGCCACCAGCAGCCGCCGGGGCCAGTTCAGGAAACCCACCCCCAGCGCCACCGCCACCGCGAGCGGCAGGTCGCCGAAGTCGAGGAACCGCTGGGTGACGCGGCCCCACCCCCCCGTCCTCGGGTAGGCCAGGGTATAGGTGAGCTTGACCCATCGGCCCGACTGCGGCGCCACCCCGCCGTCCACCCCGAGAACGGGAAACACCACATGATTGGCGGCGGCGGTGGCCAGCCGGGCGTAGGGGGCCCGAAGCTTGATCCAGGCGGGGAGGAGGACGACGTAGAGCCCCACCACCAGGACGAGGCTCAGGAGGATACGGCGCGGCTTCGGGAGTTCCATGACAGCCAGGTCAACCACAGGCTCGCGGTCACCACGATCACCAGGGCCTGCCCCACGTAGACGTGCATGGGGGCGAAGAATTCGGGCCAGTGGACGCCGGTCCAGTAGAGGCCGGCCAGGCGCACCACGTTGACCGCGAACACCACCGGGAGAAGAAGGAGGCCGCCGGCGGCACGACCCCGCCAGCCGGCGGGAAAACTCAGGAGTCCGGCGAGAAGGAGCGCGGCCGCGCTCATGCCGTTACAGCCCACGTCCACCTCGCAGGAGAAGCCGTGCCCCCCCAACAACGTACCGTGGGCGGTGGCCGAGCCGCCGAGCAGCCGCACGAGGCCTGCCGCCGCCGCGGTCTGGATCTCGGTCCAGGCGTGAATGACCCCGTTCACCCCGCTCAGGGGGCCGTTC
>CAYRIJ010000057.1:10248-16472 GCA_964424285.1 uncultured bacterium | reverse complement strand
GCGGCGCGCAAGAGCGCGCTCACCCCGACCTGGGTTCCGCGCCGGTTGCTGGCCAGCCCGGCCAGCTCGTCCACCGCGTCGCGGTATCGTTTCTCCATGACCAGGATGTCCGCCAGCCCGCTCTCCGCGTTCGCGCTCAGCGCGTTGGTGGGGTAACGCTCCAGGAAACTCCGGTAGGCCGCCTCCGCCCGATCCAGCGCCTGGCCGCGCGCCTCGGCGTCCCCCACCCGGTCATAGTGGTCGACGATGGCCCTCGGAGCGGCGAGGGCGCTTTCGGTCAGCGGATGGCCGACCGGAAGCGCCTTCAGGATCTCCTGCGCCTCCGGCCAACGGTCGAGGTGATCCAGGATGCGGGCCTTGGCCAGCAGAGCCGCCGCCACCTCGTCCTCGGCGTCCGGGTAGTCGCGGACCAGGCGGTCCAGATCGGCCAGGGCCTGCTCGGAACGGTCGTCGGCCTGGGCCAGGGAGGCCAGGGCGAGAAGCGCCCGGGGGGCGAACCGGCTCTTGGGGGCGTCGCGAACCAGGGATCTGAGAACCGCCTCGCTGGAGTCGGGGGCGCCGCGGCTCCGTTCCACCGCGGCCAGGGCAAAGCGGATCTCGCCGGGATCGGTCAGGGGAGGATCCATGGCCATCCCCTCCCGCTCCAGGCTTCGGAGCTGGCGGGCGGCGTCCGACCATCTATGGAGATCGGTGGCCAGGTCGACCAGGCGGGACCGAGCCTTGAGACTCACCGGGGTGTTGGGATAGGCGCGCACCGCGGCCTCGTACCAGGTCCGCGCCTGGGTATAGAACGGCGCCCGGGAGACGGCGCTGGTATCGCCGGCGGCCGCGGCCCGGAGCCGGGCGATCCGAAGCGGGAGGTCCATCACGTTGATCCCGGATCCCCCGGATGCGGGAGCGGGGCCCAGGAAGTCCACCACCTTCTGGTACTGGTCCGCGGCCTCGGTGGGCCGCTTGAGACGCTCGGCCAGCAACCCGCGACTCATGGCCCCTTCGGCGGCCATACGCGGCAGATCCGCGAACCGGGTCTCCACCTCGGCATAGAGGCTGTCGGCGCGGTCGGCATCGCGCATTCCCTCGTGGATCTGTCCCGCGGTGAGGGCGGCCCGGGCCGCGATGGCGCGGATCTCGGCCGCGGCGCGTCCCGCCCGTCCGGTGTCGGCGGGCGCGGGGGTCGAGCCGAGGCGTGCGGCCAGATCCTCGTACTCCCGGGCCACGGCCAGGCGCTGGGAGTCCTCCACCAGGTCGGGGCGGATGGAGAGCCGCTGCCACTCCCGGTTCAGCCGCCAGAGGGAGCGCTCGGCCTCGAAGCGCCGCCCGACCTCGGATGCCGGGACGCAGCCGGAGACGATCACCAACATCGCGGCGAGAAGGACCAGGGTCCGCCTCATGCTTCCTCCCGGCGCCGCCACAGGTAGAGACGGGTGACCGCTCCCACCAGGAGAAATCCCAGGACCAGCTCCGCGACGATCTTGGCCAACAGGACGCCGGTCACCAGCTCGGGACGGAACTTGGTGAGGAAGAGATCCGAGCGCCCGGCCAGGTAGTCGAGGGGATAGGCCAGGAGGACCGGGACCCCCACCACCACGATCGTGGGAAGAAGGATCGCCGCGGCCATCCGGATCGAGTCGCGGAGGGAGCCGAGAAAGCTCCGACCCTCGAGCACGATGGCCACGGAGGCGTAGATGAGGAAGCTCTCGGCCACCGTGAAGGTCAGCATCACCCCGAACCGGACCAGCCAGCGAAGCACCTGGTCGGACACCACCTCCTGGAGGAAGTGTCCGCCGACCACGAAGATCACCAGGCTCAGAAGGGCGGAAAGCAGCGCGACGCCGACCAGCGGCAGGTAGCGACGGGCCGCGGTGGACCATGCCTTGGGCGCGACCTCCCCGAAGGCCCGGGCGAACAGGACGGTCGCCGCGCCGGTGGCGAGCGAGGCCACAACCACCCCCAGGATCAGGTCCCAGCGGGCGAAGATCGTGGGGAGGGCCGCGAAAAACGTCGGGTAGTGGGTGGCCGCGTCCCCACCCACCCCCCGGACCAGGGGGAGGGCCACGATCGACAGGCCGGGCCGGTAGAAGGACAGGATGGCCTGGAGCCCGAGGATCTGAAACACGGTAATGACCAGGAAGGGGAGCCAGAGCGAGGGTTTGGTCGCCTGGCGCAGGGATCCTTGCAGGGCCCACCCGGCCATGGCCAGGGATCGGAAAACTGTCATGCCGTCCTTGTCCCTCCAGGGTTCCCCGGTCGAACCGATGCGTTTCCCGACAGTTGTCGCTTCTCCGTTGGCAGGATTACCAGTTGTCGGCGCCCTAAAAGTCTAACATCCGACAGGTGAAAGTCAATCCGGAAGAAATCCCGACACAGTCGATCTGGTCATTGGAAAATCGCATATGGCCCCGTAAAGAACATCGGACGTCGGAAAGGTTTTCTGACTGATTTTTACCCCTGGGTCTTCCCGGCCGCCGGCGGGAGGAGGTCCAGGCCTTCGAGCACGTCGCCCTGGGACCGGAACCGCCCGAGGGAGAGGAGGTGGACGAGCCGTGCCTCCGCCCGATCCAGGTTCGTGTAGTGGGTCAAGCGGGTCCGGATCCCCACCGGGAGCCGGGGCTGTCCGGGATCTAGCTCCCAGGGATGGACGTTGACCACCAGGGGGCGGCCCCGGCGGATCATCCCGCCCACCGCCCATCGCTGGAACTCGAACGGGAGCAACCTGAGATAGGCCCCGCCGGTGGCGGGAACGTTGACCCCCAGGAACCTCACGGTGGGAAGCGGAAACTCGATCAGGGTCCTCCCCCCGGGAAGGTCCAGGCGGTGCGGCCAGCGCGGGGCCCCGGGAATCCCGTAGCGCCGGCGCCGGATGGGGAAGATGCTCGAGTCGTAGGCGTGCCCCTCTTCGGCAAGGATCGGAAGCGCCCACCGCGTGCGCTCCACCACGGTGTAGGAGGGCGCCCGGTAGCCGAGGACGGCTTGTCCGGCCAGGTCCTGAAGCACGCCGCGGGCCCGCCGCACATCCTCCCGGAAGCTCGATGGATCCTGACGGGTGATGAGTTCGTGAGCGTAGCCGTGGGAGGCGATCTCGTGCCCCAGGGCGGCGATCCTCCGCACCAACCCGGGGTGGCGCTCCGCCGTCCAGCCCAGGACGAAGAAGGTCCCCGTCGCGCCGCTCCGGTCCAGGATGCCCAGGAGGCGGTCCACGTTGGCCGCGGTGCGGTCCTCGAGCCGGGCCCATTGTTCCCGGGGGCAGTGGGCGCGCAGGGCCTCGGCCTGGAAGTAGTCCTCCACGTCGGTGGAGAACGCCGCGTGGCTCACCGGAGCCCCGCTTCCCCCAGCACGCGGTCCACCGGCCCCTCCACCGCGGTCATGAAGGAGCGCATGGCCGCCGCGTCGCTCACCGACGCGTTGAAGCGCAGAAACGCCGCGTCGGTCGGGCGGCCGAGGAGGGAGTTTCGCACCAGGTCCCACTTGAGGGCGTACTCTCCGGTCACCGTGCCGCTCCGGGTCCGGAACCAGTAGAGCATCTCCTCTTTCTCGTCGTGCCGTTCGATGAGCATGCGCTGGACCGGCTGGGAACGGCCGCCGAGATCCACCTGGTTGTGACGGAGGGAGAGCACCGTCCAGCCGCTTCCCGGCAGGCAGTTCCTGGGGGAGTGAATCTGGGAGCCCACCTGCTGCTGCTTGAAATAGGCGAGGAAGAACCAGACCGAGGCGTCGCCGGGGCCTCGGTAGCGCCGGAGCACGTAGGCATCGGCCCCCAGCACGTCGGCCACGGAATCGGACATCCGGAAGTCCTCCCCCACCCAGCCGTCGATCTCCCGGGGGACCGCGGTCAGATCGGGGACGGTCAGCGCCTGGACGCGGTGGCCACCGAGGTCGCGCGCGTAGGCCCCGGCGGCGGCGAGGATGAGCACCGCGATCAGCGTTCGGAGGGCCATATCCGGCGCGCCCCCTTTCCGATCAGGTACAGCACGCCGAGGGCCAGGGCGAAGATCACCAGCCCCATGATCTCGTGGGGAACGCCCTCGGCGGTCGCCGGCCCCCCGATGTAGGCGGCCACGCCGCTCCCCCACACCCGGATCGCGTTCCCCACCACGCTCAACGGGATGGTGAGGAGGAACACCGCGATCCGTCCCCACCAGGGGAGCGGCAGGGTGCGGGCGAGCAGGGCCCCGAGGGCGAGAAAGGCGTAGAGGGAGCGGATGCCGCTGCACGCCTCGGCCACCTCCAGGGTCGCCCCCGGCAGGTGGATGATGTTCCCCTCCGCCACCGCGGGGATGCCCAACCCGTTCAGGCCGACGATGGCGTTGTGGGCGGCCAGAGCCTGCATGGGAGCGGTGAGGTCGTAGTAGATCACGTAGGGAAGGGGGATGGCGAAGAGGAGGAACGCGATGGAAAACCCGGTGAGCCGGAGCCGGCGCCAGCCGCCGAGGAGCAGGACGATCGATGCCAGGGCGAGGACGAGGCTTACCCGCTGGGTGAACACTTCGGCCCCCGCCGCCCCCAGGACCAGGAGCGCCGCGGCGAGCAGGAGTCCCACCATCCCCCACCAGGAGGGCCGGGCGGGAACGGCGGTGAGCTTGTGCCGGCCCTGCCAGACCAGGAACGCCGAGATCACCGGGATCAGGAACCCGTGGCTGTAGTTGGGGTCGCGGATCCAGTCCCGCGCGAGTTCCGCGGTGACCGGCGCATAGACCGCGATCAGGACCACGGTCATGACCCCGGTCCAGATCCACGGCGATTGGCCGCTCTTCAGATCGAGCCTCCCGGTTGACGTTCCCTGCGCCCCGGATGGAACTGAAGAGTCTACCACAGCCGGGGGGTTCGCCTGCCTCGGGCCGTCGCCCCGGGACCGGGAGCTACCGGCTGACCAGGATCTTCCGGACCGACACCCGGTCCGCCTGGACGATCCGCGCGAAGAAGATCCCGGAAGCCACCGGAACCCCGTTTCGCGACCGCCCGTCCCAGCGGGCCTCCCAGGCGGCGCCGGACCGGGACGGCTCCATCTCGGCCACCAGGCGGCCCTGCACGTCGAACACCGCCATCCGCGGGCTCACCCCGCTTGCCGGGGATGCGGGACGGTCGGGAAGGGAGAGCCGCCAGCCCGCGCCGTCGGGGGTGACCCGGGCGGACGGGGAGGCCACGATCTCCACCCACGCCCCCAGGCGCGATTCGTTTCCGTCGGCATCCATGGTGGAGACCGCGTAGCGCAGGCATCCCGATCCCGCGACCGGGTCGAGCCAGGCGCGGGCAGAAATGTCCACCGTGGCCACCAGGGCCGGCTTCTCGCCCTCGAGCGAGCGATACACCCGGTAGCAGTAGGCTTCGGGAGCGGCCACCGGGCTCCAGGCCAGGCGGACCCCTCCCGGTTCGATGCTGGCGCTCAGGGTGTCGGGGGGCGGAGGGGGCGACGCGGCCGACTTCCGGCCGCCGGTGGCGGAAGCCTTGAGGACGGCCACCGCCCAGGGCGATGCCTGCCCGGCCTCGTCGACCGCCCTCAGGGCGAAGCCCTGAGCCACCGTCCCGTCGAGCCCGTTCAGGTTGGTGAACTCCTGCTTTCCCGGCCACTTCGGCGTCCCCTTGAGCACCGTCCCGGTTACCCCTTCCCACCACGGGGTGTCGGGATCGGGGTTCGCCGCCTGTCGGAGCTCGTAGTGATCCGCCCGGCCGGCCATCCCGTCGTCCCCGGGAGCCAGCCATCGGAGCTGGATCGAGGACCCGCTGAAGGGGGAGGCGCTGAAATCGACCGGGGCGGCGGGCGGAACGACGTCTTCCCCGGTCCGGTCCACGGTGACCCGGTTGGAGAGGGGCGAGGTGTTCCCGGCGGCGTCCACCGAGCAGAGGGCGAAGGTCGCCGCGGCCCCCGCCGCCACCGGCCCCGCGGTCCAGCTCTCCGCGCTCCCCGGCTCCCCCGGGGTCGGGGTCCCGGTCAACGGGGTCGCGCTCTCCGGGCCGAGCGTGGAAACTCCGCCGTCCCACCGATAGACCTGGTAGGCCGATGGGGATCCGCGGTCGTCGGCCGGCGCGGTCCAGGTGAGGAGCGCCTGCCCGTCGGGTTGGAGCGCGGCGTCGAGGTCGACCACCGGCGCCGGCGCCGTGCTATCCGGCGGGACCGGGAGCAGCACCTCGACCCGGTTCGAGAGCGCGGAGGTGTTCCCGACCCGGTCCACGCTGGTCAGGGCGAAGGCCTGGGCGCTCCCGGGGGGAAGATCCTCGACCAGCACCGA
>CAYRIJ010000057.1:0-10148 GCA_964424285.1 uncultured bacterium | reverse complement strand
GGTTTCCCGCCGCGTCGGTGGTCCGGGCCGCGAAGGTCTGGGTCGATCCCGCGGGGAGTCCGCCCACCGCGGTCACGTTGGGGGTGCCGGCCGCACCGGGGTCCCCCGACGCGGTCATCGCGCCGTTCTCCCAGGTGAACGAACCCGCCGGACCGGCGACGCGCCGTATCTCGAAATGGACCGCGGAACCCGCTCCGGAAGGGGTGGGGTCCGTCGGCGCGGTCCAGGCGAGCCGGACGCTCCCCGCATCGGTCGGGGTCCCGCTCAGGTCGGTGACCGGGTCCGGCGGCTCGCTGTCCGCGACCGTCCCCAGTTCGACCTGCAACCATCCGTAGAGATGATCCGCCACCTCGGGGTCGAGCGCGTCGACGGTGACCCGGCCGTTACCCAGGGGGGCGAGGTCCGCCTCCACCCGAAGCGCTCCGGTGGCGTCGAGACCGACCGGGGTGACCGAGACCGTTCCCCCGCCTTCCGACCGGAAACTCACCTCGGTCACCCCGCCGAGACCCAATCCGCGGATCAGGAATTCCTGCGCACCGGCCGAGGTCACCCGGGTCGGGGAGATCCCCTGAAGGATCGGGCTCGCCGACGGCGTCCACGAGGTCACCACGGTCGGCCCCGATAGAAGCCCGGCCGCGTCCGCGGCCCTGAGCGCCGCGTACACCGTCACCCCGGGGGTGAGACCGGTGAGCTGATAGCTCTGCGGCGTCCCCGGAGCCGCGGGAGTGGGAAGCCCGGCGCGAGGGGAAGCGGCGGCCCACCACGCGTCGAGATCGCTCCCGGGAGGGGTGGCGGCGGTCCGGAGCGCGTAGCTCACCGCGGGACCGGATACCGCTCCCGGCTGCGGCGCGGTCCAGGTGAGCCGAACGCGGCCTCGCGGGTCGTCCACGACCTGCGCGCGGGCCACGCCGGCGAATGTTCCCAGGAGGAGAAGTGCGGCCGATACGCGCAATCCGATCCAGACTCTGGTTCCGGGGTGCAGGGCTATGCGGGTGCGAATGGTCCCCTCCTCCTCAAGTCGTACGTGCTCTTCATGTCCCCACATGGGTTTGAGCAAGAGCCGAGCCAGAGCCGCCGGTGGAGGGGAGCCCCTTCTATCGGATTGACCCTGAGGGGCTTGAGGGGGGCGCGGACACGTCGACCGCCGGGGCAATACCCGCACCCGCGTGCAGGTTGCACGTCCCGAGGGCCGTATTCGCACGGCCCGAGGCCCCGGCGTTCCGATGTTTCGTGCGGAACGGAACGCGGGAGGACGTCCCGGGTATGAGCCGGGCGGAGTGGTGTCGCTAAGCTATATAATTATTGTTATCTACTTGTTGTTTTAACAATTATTGTTATTCAAGTACGGAGCCCACGCCCGGGAGACGGGAGAGGAGGGGGACGTCGACCCGGAATCTACGGCGCGACGGTGAAGGTGAAGCGGTAGTCGTCGGCGGCGCCACCGGTCACTATCCCGTCGTCGTTGCCGTCGATGCCGAGACCGAAGGCGTCGCGCACGGCCCCGGACAGGATCACGGTGACGGTCTCGCCCCCCGCGAAGTCGGTCGCATGATTGAAGACGATCTTCCTCCCGCCCTGCTCCAGCCAGACGCCGCCGGCCACCGGGCCGGAAAGGGTCCCGGTGACCCGCACCGTCGTGGGGGTGAGGGAGGCGGAATCCACCGCGTCGTTCAGGGTGAGGATCACCGCCGCCCCCCGGGGCACCGCTACGCCTCCGGGCGGAGGAGATGTGGTGACGACCGCGAAGCCGCGTTCGGTGGGCGGGGTGACGATGTCGCTCTGGTCGGGGCCGCCGCCGCCCCCACCTCCGCCCCCGCCGGTGCCCGTTCCGGGATCCCCGAGGAAGACCGCACCCTCGCCGTTCCGGAGGGTGACCGTGGTCGCGAGCGCCCCCAAACTCCCGTCGGAGTGCACCGGCCGCAGCTGGCTGTCCTCCGGCAGGGCCACGGTGACCGCGGTGGTCGTCTCGATCCCCTGGTCCCACTCGCCGCGGGGGCGCACCACGGCCAGGCCGGTGGTGTAGCGGCGCGCCTTGACCACGAACGCCTGGCCGAGGGGATCGATTCCGGAGGCCAGGGTGAACGGACCCCCCACCGTCTCGTCCAGGTTGTGGTCGGCCACGTCCACCGCCCCGCGCCAGGTCAGGGTGTCCCAGTCCGCGCGGCGGGGGTCGAAGGTTCCTTCCAGGAAGAGCGAGGTCTGGGCGGTACGGGTGGTGAGAAACCAGGCCAGGCTCCCCATGAGGGCCTGGTCGTAGTTGAAGACCCCGGGATGCCCCCAGGCTTCGGTGCTCACCAGGGAGAGGTAGAAGCTCTCGATGCCGTGGTCCGCGGCCAACTTATCCCGGCGGTAGGCCTCGTCCACCTCGTCCAGGCCGGCGTTCCGGACCGGGTTGTACTGGTTCTCCAGACAGAGCACGTCGGCCGCGTCCATGGTCACGTAGGAATCGTCCCAGACGTTGGCCGCATTGATCATCAGACGCTTCCGATGCCCGTCCGGGAACCACTGGGCCGAGGTCTCGAGCGTGTCCTTCAACTCGCTCAGGAACAACCCGAGGTTCTGGGTCCAGAACCAGTCCTGGAACGCCGGAGTATCCACGCGGAGATGTCCGGGGGTCTCGCGCACGTGGCCCCCCGATACGAGGTCTCCCTGGTTGAAGAGCACCGCCGAACAGTTGTCCATGAAAAAGCCGTCGGGATAGAGGTTGGTGCCGGTGAACGGCCTTTCCAGGGTGAACTGGATCATGAACTCCTTCTGGATCTGCCGGGCACCGGGGGTGGAGAAGTTCACCAGCCGGCGGGAGAGGTCCTTGTAGTAGACCGGCACCCGGGCCTGGGCGGGATCGGTGGCGCTTCCGCCTCCCCACCCCGGGATGGTGACCACCTCGCCGCCGAGATTCAGCTGGGTGTCGTCCCAGTAGTGGAGGTAGGCGTCCTCGATGTCGAACCCGCGCGCGGCGGCGAAAGCGGTCAGGGCCACGTGCTCCTGATCCTCGTTGCCGGTCACGTAGTTGTCGGTGGCCGAGTTGTAGGTGAACCACTGGAAGTCGGGATTCAGCGCCTTGATGGCGACGGCGTCGGTCCCCGGGTCGCCGGTGAGACCCATGTCGTAGCGATCGGCGATGACCAGCCGCGCGGCGGCGTCCGGCGCCTTGCCGTAGTACACGATGGTGTGCCTGAGCGCGCCGGTTGCAACGGAGACATTGCAGATCGCGGCGCCCAGAATCAACGTGGCGGCGGTGAGACCGCGCGGAACGAACCGGCTCGTCGTCATCTAGGCGCTCCTTCTCCTGTGGCTCCACTCTCTCCGCACCCCTGTTGTGCATGATACATGCCACGCATCACCTGCTTCCCCGCCTTCCGGGCCCGGGCGCCCGAGTCCCCGCCAGGCGCTCGTACAGGGTTTCCAGCCGATCGAGTCGCGCGGCGAACGAAAAGGACGCCTCCACCCGGCGGCGGCCCGCCCGGGCCAGGGACGCGGCGAGGAGCTCGCTGTCCAGGACCTCCGACAGGGCCTCGGCGAGGGGCGCGGTTTGCCCCGGGGGAACCAGGAGCGCCTCTTGCCGATCGCGCACCACCTCCCCCACCCCCCCCACCGGGGTGGCCACCACCGGTCGCGCCATGGCCAGCGCCTCGAGGAGGGTGTTGGGCATGCCTTCGGTCCGGGAGGAGAGCACGAAGAGATCGAGGGCGGCGTAGAGATCGCGGAGGTCGGCGCGGTGACCGAGAAAGAGCACCCGCGCGGCCACCCCCCGCTCCACCGCCAGGGCTCCGAGCCGCTCCCGCTCGGGGCCGTCCCCCACCAGGACCAGGTGGAGGTCCGGCCGTCCCGGCGCCAGGAGGGCGAAGGCCTCGATCAACGTGTCCACCGCCTTGTCGATGGAGAGCCGCCCCACCGTGCCGATGAACCGTCCCCCCGCGGGAAGCCCGGGAGGGAGAGGATCGGGGCGCGGGCGGGGGGACCACGCCTCGAGGTCGATGCCGTTGGGAAGGACCTCGATCCGCTCCGGTCGGATCTTCATCCCGGCGAGCTTCTCCGCGGTGGCCTCGGAGACCGCGATCACCAGGGGGAACGCCCGGAGCACCCGCCGGTCGAGCGCGTTGAAGAACCGGTGGGAGGGGGCCAAGGGGTTCGACCAGCCGTGGGCGGTGGCCATGAGCCCGAGCCCGGGGGTGGTGCGCGCCAGGACGAGGCCCCAGAAGTCGGTCTTGAAGTCGTGGGTATGGATGAGATCGCAGCCGTGCTCCCGGAGCCGGCCTCGCATGTCGCCCAGGAGGCGGAGATCGAGCTTCGAGCGATCGGGAACCCGGATCGGCTCCACCCCGCTCTCCCGGGCGAAGGCGGTGATGCCGGGAAGGGGGTCCCCCTCGTGGGCCAGAAAGAAGGGCACGATCCGTACCCGCTCGGGGTCGTGGCGGGCGGCGGAGAAGAGGATGGTCTTGTCCGGCCCGCCCCCGGTGGTGTCGGTGCAGCGGAACTCGGCCACGGTGACCGGCATCAGCCCCGCCTCCCCCGCACCCAGCTTCGAGGGCGCCGTCCCACCAGCGCCAGCCCCGCCGAGCCCAGGGAAACCGCCGCGCTCCCGGGGAGCTCGGCGAGGGCGCGCCAGAACCGCCGGCCGTACCAGGTGAAGCCCACGGCGGCCGCGGAGACGATGAGCGCGGCGAAGAGGAGGATCAGGGCCCCCCGGGGCCGGCCCCGGGCCACCGCGTCCAGGATGAAACCGAGCCCGAGGAGCACCAGCCACTGGGAACGCGCGTCGGCGAGAACGGCCAGGGGAAGTTCGAGGGCCCGCGCCCCCACCGCGGAACGGGCGGCGGGGACCACCCGCACCGCCGCCGCCACTCCGGCCACGATGCCCGCCGAGGACCAGCGCCGCCGCTGCTGCCACACGTCCCGCCGTCCGGGCGGGAGGTCGCTCACCACCTCAACCCCCAGGTCGTACCGTACCGGCACCCCCCCGGCCAGGAATTGGAGCCCCTGGGCGCGGTCCTCGGTGAGCCCGGTCCCCGACCACGGCACGGCCCGCAGGGCGTCCCGGCCGAGCACCATGCCGGTGCCCCGGAGAAACGCGGGGAGCCCGAGGCGGGCGCGACCGGCGTGGAACACCGCGTTCTCCAGCCGGGCCGCGTAGTCGAAGAGGAGACCGCGCCCCGGTCCGGCGCGAAGGGTGTAGACCGCCTGCACCGCCTCGTCCCGCCCTCCGCGAACCGAGGCCAGGAAGTCCGGCGCCAGCCGGCAGTCGGCGTCGACCACCACCGCCGTGTCCCACTCGCGGCCGGACATCGCCTGGAATCCCTCGCCCAGGGCCCGGGCTTTCCCCCCCGGTCCCCCCTCGATCTCGACCACCTCGGCTCCACCCTCCCGCGCCGTCCGGGCCGTGCCGTCGGTGCACCGATCGGCGACCACGAGGACGAACCGGGGGGGCCGGGTCTGGGCGGCGAGATCGGCCAGGAGCGCGCCGAGCCAGGCCTCCTCGTTGTGGGCGGGGATGAGCACCGCGATCGCCGAGGGCACGCCGCGGGGACGGGGAGCGCGTCCGGACGCCGCCGCCGCCGCCAGCACCAGGGTATAGAGGAGCCCCACCCCTCCCAGGCACAGACCGACGGCGGCGAGGGCGGCGATCGCCGTCACCCCGCCTCCCCCGCCGGCCGCGCCGGGACCGGCTCCGCCTCGGCTTCCGGGGTGACCGCTCCGAGGCGATACACCGCGAGCCCCATCGCCGCGAAGATGTACCAGGTGCTCCGGAAGAGGTTGTGCCCGAAGATCCCCGACACCAGGAGCACCACCGTTCCCCCGATCACCGCCTGGGTGACCGCGGCCGGGAACGCCCAGGTCGGTCCCCGGGCCAGGGCCAGAGCGTGGGCCCGGCCGGTGAGCCTGAGGTAGTGAACGACGAACCCGAAGAAGGTCACCACCCCCAGGATCCCCAGCTCGGCGAAGACCTGAATGTAGAGGCTGTGGGCCTGGAGCCAGCTTCGATCCCCCTCCGGGGAATAGGAAAGGGCGTGGGCGGTGCCGAAGCATCCCGCTCCCACCCCCACGATGGGATGGTCCAGGAACATGTGGAGGCCGGCCTTCCAGACCCGGAGCCGGCTGCGGGACGACGGATCCAGGTCGCCCGAGGTGGCCTCGGCGATGGTCTCGTACCGGTGCTTGTACTGCTCGGGCAGGAGGACGAACCCCACCACCACCACGGCCAGGGCGACGGCGGCCCAGGCCACCCGGCGGCGCGAGATCCAGATGAGGAAGCCGAAGGCGCTCAAGACGCCCAGCAGGCTCGAGCGGGAGCCGGTGAGGACCACGGTCCACACCGCCGCGGCCAGGGCGAGGAAGAGGAGGAGGCGGCGCCAGAACCCGCGCTCCGGCCGGAGGAGCAGGATGAACAGAGGAACCGCCGACGCCAGGGTCGCCCCCAGGTTGTTGGGGTCCCCGCCCGCCGAGGTCTGCCCCACCGCGCGATCGATTCCCTGGGCGAAGGCGAACTGCCCGGAGTAGTAGGCGCGGAGGGAGGAGACGGCGATGTAGGTGACCATGATGAGATAGGTCCAGGTGAACACCCGGATGCGTTTGGGGGTGTCGGCGAGGTGCACCACCATGAGATAGAAGGCGAGGACCTTCAGCATGTCCACGAACTGGGTGGTCGCCCATCCGGTCCAATAGGAGAACGGGATCGAGAGAAGCACCGCCCCCAGAAAGGCCAGGAACCAGGCGGTCTGACGGGACCGGTCCACGAGCACCTGGCCGGATTTCCGGGCCATCTCGAAGAACATCGCGGCCAGGGCCACCACTCCCAGGACGCGCTCCAGGTGGAGCACGGCCAGGGCGGGATAGATCTCCGCGGGGCGAAGCAGGTAGACCAGGGTATAGAGGAGAAGTCCCCAGAAGGGACGGGCCATGATGACCAGGACTCCGGTCAGGCCGGCCAGGAGCCCGAAGACGAGCGCCGGCCGCATGAAGACCAGGGAGAATCCGAGCAGGCCCGAGAAGACCATCATGGCCAGGATGAGCGTGACGAGCCTCGCCCGCTGGGAGAAGGCGCGGAGCCGGGCCTCCGCGTCCTCGAAGCCGGGAGGGCCGGCGGGGGGGGAGAGGTCGGAAGGATCACGCCCCGACACGACGGACCTCCCCCCGGACGGCGCCGGGCGCCGGTCCCCGGAAGCGGGGCGCGTCGAGAAGCCCCCGCCAGAACCCCAGGATCAGGCCCCCGTGAATGGCCAGGAACACCGGGGGAAGCCGAAGCGCTTCCCCGGGGTCCCGGGCGAGTCGGAGGCTCTCGATCCCCGCGATCAGGAGCCACCCCAGGCCGAGCGCCGAGGCGGCCAGCCCCGCCGGCCGCCATCCCCAGAGGAATCCCGAGCCGGCCAGCCCCACCAGGATCACGCCCGGGGCCAGGAGGAGCCAGGGCGTGGTGGAGGGATGCCGGACCATGAGCCGGCCGCGCCCCCGCCCGTATCGGAACATCTGGCGTAGGAGCGCGGCGGGAGAGGATCGGGGGCGGTAGTCCACCGCGAGATCGGGATGCCTCCAGGCGGTGTACCCGGCCTCGGCCACGCGGTGGTTGAACTCCACGTCCTCGCAGGCGTCGAACCGCTCGTCGAATCCGACCAACCGGTCCAACACCCCACGCCGGTAGGCCGCGCCGGCGGAGCGGGGATCGGTGAGGCCGGCCGGCCCGCCGTAGATGTCGGAGCCGGGATTGTGGCCCCAGGGCGAGTGACGGGCCCGGGCGATCGCCCCCGCCCATTTCCCCTCGGCCAGGGAGGTGAGCGGCTGGGGCCGGCAGAGACAGTCGGCCCCGCTGGCCTCGAACACCGCCACCGCGCGCGCGAGGTAGTCGGTTCGGGGAAGCGAACAGTGTCCATCCAGAAACAGCACCAGGTCGCCGCGGGCGGCGGCGATCCCCGCGTTTCGACCGGGCCCGCTCCGGCGGCCGGGGTTCGGAACCAGCCTCAACCGGGGCCAACCTCGCGCCCGCTCCCGCACCAGCTCCACCGTCCCGTCGGTGGAACCGCCGTCGGCCACCACCACCTCGAATCCGCCGGGAGGAACGGCCTGGGCGCGGAGCTGATCGAGCAGCGCCCCCAGGTCCCGCACCTCGTCGAGCACGGGAAGCACCACGGTGAGGCGAGGCCGGTCCGGGACCGGCTCCTGGTCCACCCCGCCGTTAACGGGTCTTCCCATCCCGGTCGTGGGCCTTGCCGTAGTCATAGTAGTACTTCGGATGATAGTAGTCGGGGGAAGCTTCGCGGGCGTTTCCCACCACCAGGCCGAGGATGTTTCCCCCCATTCCCAGGCACAGCTCGCGGGCGTGAGCGAGATGCGGTTTGGGGGTCTTGCCCGCCATCACCACCAGGAGGACGCCGTCGGAGAGCGGCACCAGGGTGGCCGCGTCGGCCACCGGCCCCAGGGGCGGCGTATCCATGAGCACGAGATCGTAGCGCGCGCGCAGGGCATCCATCAGGGGATCGAGCCGGGGCGAGTCGAGCACCTCCCCGGGTCGGCCCGCGCTGGAGCCGGCCAGGAGCAGGTCGAGGCTCGGAAGCTCGGTGTGGATCAGCGCCTCCTCCAACGTTCCCCGCTCCGCCAGCACGTCGGCCAGCCCCAGCTTCGGCACCACGTCGAAGTGCTTGTGGAGCTGGGGACGGCGGAAGTCGAAGTCCACCGCCAGCACCCGCCGGTCGGGGTGAAGGGCGGCGGTGGCGGCGAGGTAGGCCACGGTGGTGGTCTTCCCTTCGCCTCCCACCGCGCTGGTCACCAGGATGACCTTGAGCTTGTCCCGCCGGATCTGGCGCCAGAGCCTGGATTGGAGCTTTCGCACCTCGGTGGCCACCGGCCAATCCTGGTGCATGGCGTCGAGGACCTTCATTGGACCGCGCCTTTCGCCGGTTCCACCGCCTTCACCGGAGTCGTGGAGGGCCCGAGGTTGGGAAGCACGGTGGCCCGGGCCACGAAGAACGCGGTGGTGACCAGCACCACCCCGATCAGGGTGACGGGGATCCAGTATCGCCGGAAGCCGGTGGGCCGCGGCACCACGTCGTCGATCAGCGGCAGGGTGCCCAGCACCGGCTCCGGAGCCACCCGCTGGATGTCGGCGAGGGTGCGCAGGGTGGGATCGAGCACTTCGCTCAGGAACGCGAAGCCCACGCCCAGCATCGGTCCCATGAGGATCGAGAGCAACAGGATCTTCTTCGAGTCCGGCCAGCTCGCTTCCAGCGGGTACGGGGCGGGATCCACGATGTCGATCCGGAGGCCGAGGTCGGTGGTCGCCACCGCCTGGGAAATGTCGCTGGCGGTGAGCTGGGACTTGAACGACTCGAGGAGCTGACGCTTCCGGTCCACCTCGTTCTGCAACCGGGTGAGCTCGAGGCTGCTGGCCGGGGTGGAGCGGGCGGATCGGGTCACCGCGTCCATGGAACGGCGGAGATCGTCGGCCGCGTTCTGCTGGACGGTGGCGTCGATATCCGAGAAGACGTAGGTGGCCAGGGCGCGCACCGCGTCCTGGGATGCCTCGGGGTGGGCCGCCGCCACCTTGTCCTCGATCTCCTGGTAGAGCTGGGTGCGGGCGCTGGCCATGGACGTCCGGGCGTTCCCGGCCGAGATCGCGTTGGGCCCCGCGGAGAGATCCTCCTCCACCGACCGCTGGAGTGCGTTCTGGAGCTTGTCCACCAGGGCGAGGACGTCGGGGTCCTGGCGGATGGCGCCGGCGTCCAGGGAGAGCCCGTGCTCCAGCACGCTGCGCGAAAAGGGGCCCACCCGGGCCCGGGCGGTGGTCGCGTCGTCGGCCAGGCGCTTCTGGATGCCTTCCGCCACGCTCAGGTTCGAGGTCTTGACCAGCTTGCTGGCGAGCTGCTGCTGGATGAGGCCGCTCTGGTACCGCTCCAGGGCGTCTTCCGAACGCGTCAGCTGGTCCTGGTAGACCCGGAGCTGCTCGGTCCCGAAGTTGCGCGCGGCGCGGATCCGATCCAGTTCCTGCTGGGTGGTCATGTCGATGTAGAGCTCGCTGATCCACTTGGCCAGCAGCTGGGCGTTCCGCGGGCTGTAGTCGCGCACGGTGAACCGGTAGAGTCCGGGTCCCCCCGTCCCCACCTGGATACGGGACTGCAGGCTGGAAACGAGGATCCGCACCGCCAGCTCGTCCACGGTCA
>CAYRIJ010000056.1:0-16524 GCA_964424285.1 uncultured bacterium | reverse complement strand
CCCCTGGCCCCCATCCTGCCCCTCCTCCAGGACCCCGAGCCCTACCTCCGCCAGGTGGCCGTCGGGGCGCTGGCCGGCGCCTGGCAGAATGCCGACTCCGCGGTGGCCGCGCTGATCCCGCTGACCCGCGACCCCGATCTTGAGGTGCGGAGGTGGGTGGCCAACGCCTTGAAGAACCTGGACGACGCCGCGCCCGCCGCCCGGGAACTGCTGCTCGAGATGTGGCGGACCGATCCCTCGAGCCGGGTCCGGGCGCAGGCGCTCTACGGCCTACCCGTGGAACGGCCGCCCTCGGAGGAGACCGTGGCGCGCTTGCAGGCGGCGGCCCGGGACACCTCTCCCGAGGTGCGCGCCGCCGCCACCGTGATGCTGGGGTATTCCAGCCTCGCCGAGGATCCCCGCTCTGCGGTGCTGCGGGTCGGACTCCTCGCCGATCCCGACCCGCGGGTGCGGAGTTCCGCGGCCACATCCATCTGCGCCCGCGGGACCGACGTCTGGCGCCGCGTCCCGCCCGGGGCCATCCTGCCGGTGCTCGCCGAGGCGGCGAAGGACACCGCGTACACCGTCTACAGCAGCGCCCTCGCCGTTCTGGGCATGACCGGACGGCGGGAGGCGGCGCCGATCCTGGTGAGCGCCCTCGATGATCCCCGGGACGCGGTGCCCAACCTGGCGCTCTATGCGCTCGGCGACCTGGGACCCGCCGCGGTCACCGCGATTCCCCGCCTCCGGCAGCTCGAGGCACAGTCCTACGGGCGCACCAAGGCACTGGTGGGCAATACCCTGCGGAAGATCGAGGCCTCGAGCGGCGGGCGGTAGGACCGCGGGCGAGAAGGAAGGCCGGGGGCGAGCCAACCAACCGCGGACCGCGGCGTGGAGCCCCGGCGCGCCCCCGTGCTACCCTCCGCCCGTAGTCCACCGATTCCCAGGAGCACCCCCCCATGCGCATCACCACCTGGAACGTGAACTCGGTCCGCGCGCGGCTCGACCGGGTGATCGCCTGGCTCGAGGCCAACCGGCCCGACCTCCTCTGCATGCAGGAGATCAAGACCCTCGAGGAGACCTTCCCCAGGGACGCCTTCGAGAGGATCGGCTACCGGCTGGCGATCCACGGGCAGAAGACCTACAACGGGGTGGCGTTCGCCTCGCGTACCGAGCCCGCGGAGATCACCCGCGGCATGCCCGGCAACCCCGAGGACGCCGAGGCGCGGATCATCGCCGCCACCGTGGACGGGGTGCGGGTGGTGAACGTCTACGTGGTCAACGGGAAGGCGGTCGGAGACCCCAAGTACGACCACAAGCTCGGCTGGCTGGACCGCTTCCGGGACTACCTTCGGGCCGAGCTGGAACGGCACCCCGCGCTCCTCGTCTGCGGCGACTTCAACATCGCCCCCGAGGACCGGGACGTCCACGACCCCGACCTCTGGCGCGGCAAGGTGCTTTTCAGCGATCCGGAGAAGGAAAAATTCCGCGCGCTCCTGGACCTCGGACTCGCCGACGCTCTCCGCCTGCACAACTCCGACGACGGTGTTTATACTTGGTGGGACTATCGCATGGGGGGCTTCCGCCGGAACCTCGGGGTGCGGTTGGATCACTTCCTGGCCAGCGACGCCGCCGCCGCGCGCATCCGGGAGGTGACCGTCGACCGCGAGGAACGAGGCGGCGAGAAACCCTCCGACCATGCCCCGGTCACCGCGATCCTCGACTGACCGGAGCGGGTGGTCCCGAACCGGGAAACGTGACGAAGTTCATGAGCGAAAACCCCGAATCCGAAGATCGCGCCGCCGAGCCGGTGGACGAGTCGTCCCTGCGCCGGACTCATTACAACGCCGTCATCCTCGGAGAACGGATGCTCCACGGCGCGGTGATGGTGATCCGGGTCAAACCCGACGGTCCTCTTCCCGCGGCGCTCCCCGGCCAGTGGATGGAGCTGGGCCTGGGGATCTGGGAACCGGTCATGCCGGGGGCCGAGGCCGGGAGCGCCCGGCGCTCGGCGTCGGACTCGGTGGTGCGGCGCGCCTACTCCATCAGCTCCCCGATCCTCACCCCCGATCACTCACGCATGGTCGAGCCCGCGGAGGAGAGAGCCTTCGAGTTCTTCCTGAGCCTGGTGTTTCCTCCCGCCCAGCGCGCGGCCCGGGTGCCGAACCTGACCGGCCGGCTATTCTGCCTCCAGGAGGGGGACCGGCTGTTCATGTCGTCCCAGCCGATGGGAAACTATACCCTGGACGGGTTGACCTCGGGACAGGACGTTCTCTTCCTGGCCACCGGAACCGGTGAGGCCCCCCACAACCGGATGATCTGGGAACTCTTGCGCAGCGGCCACCCGGGGCGGATCGCCTCGGTGGTCTCGGTCCGCCACTGGGACGATCTCGCCTACAACGAGGTCCACCGCCGGCTGACCGTGATGTACCCCCACTATCGCTACGCCGCCCTGGCCACCCGGGAGCCGGAGAGCCGGGGACGGCACCTCCAGGACCTGCTCCTCGACGGCACGCTGGAGCGGATGGCCGGGTTCTCCATCGACCCGGAGAACACGCAGGTCTACCTGTGCGGAAACCCCTCGATGATCGGCCCGCCGAGGATCCTGAGCGGGAAGCGTTCCTACCCGGACACCACCGGGATGGTGGAGCTGTTGGAACGGGAGTACGGGATGAACGCCGATCTCCGAGGGGCCCCGGCCAACCTCCACTTCGAGCGGTACTGGTAGCTCAGCCCACCTCGAGCATCCGGTCGAGCGCGATCCGCGCCCGCACCCGGATCTCCTCCGGCACCTCGATCACGTATTGCTCCCGCCGGAGCGATTCCAGGGTGTCCTCGAGGGTGATCTCGTTCATGTGGGGGCAGCGCACGCTGCAGAGGCGGATCATCTCCCGCTGCGGGTTCTTGGCCGCGATGTTGTCCCCCATGCTGCACTCGGTGAGGAGCAGGTAGCGGCCGCTCTGCATGTTCTCCACGTAGCGGATCATGGCGGTGGTGCTGCCGGAGAAATCCGAGGCCGCCACCACCGCCGGGCTGCACTCGGGGTGGGCCAGGACCACCGCGTCGGGGAACTGCTTGCGGACGTTCTCGATGTCCTCGACGGTGAACTTGTCGTGGACCTCGCAGCGGCCGCCCCAGCCGATGATGGCGTTCTGGAGCTTGGCCGCGTCGGCGGCGCCGTCGCCGGACCCGCCGTTTCCGTCCGGGCCCGGGACGATGAACTTCATCCCGGTCTCCCGGGCCACGTTTCCCCCCAGGTACTCGTCGGGGAGGAAGATGATCCGGTCGTGCCCGCGCGCCTTGAGCGCCCGCACCATCTCCTCGGCGTTCCCCGAGGTCACGCAGTAGTCCGACTCCGCCTTCACGTCGGCGTAGGTGTTGACGTAGGTCACCACCGGCACGCCGGGGTGGCGGGCCTTCAACCGCCGGACGTCCTCGGCGGTGATGCTGGCGGCCAGGGAGCACCCCCCCTTGGCGCTGGGGAGGAGCACCTTCCGTCCCGGGTTCAGGATCTTGGCCGTCTCGGCCATGAATCGCACGCCGCAGAAGATCACGATGTCCGCATCGGCCTCGGCGGCCACGCGGCTCAGATAGAGCGAGTCCCCGGTGTAGTCGGGCACCGAGTGATAGAGCACGGGCTCCATGTAGTTGTGCCCGAGAATGATCGCGTTCTTCTCGCGCTTCAGACGGTTCACCTCGACGGCAAGCTCGGCCTTGGCCCGGAGCTCGAAGTCCGGGACGACGTCGGCCAGCCGCTCGCGGAGGCGGTCCAGCATGGCGGGAACGGTGTCGGGATAGGTGATGGTGCTCATGGACGATCCATTTTACTCTCCGCCCCCGCGGTGAGCCAGCGGCGAGTTCGCGCCCGGATCAGGCCCCCGGCTCCCGATCCGCCGCCGCGCGCGCGCCGGACCGACCCCACCGGAAGAGCCCCAGGCGGTTGAGCAGCCGATCCAGGGAGAAGAGCCCGCCCCCGTGGGCCATGAAGAAGAGCGCGATGACCGCGTAGGTGAGCGCCAGCTCCTTCCTCCCCCAGGGATCGCCGCCGTGAACCACCAGCGCCGCCCCGAGCATGGTTCCGAAGATGAAGAGCGCGGCCACCCGGGTGGCGAGGCCCAGGGCGAGAAGCAATCCGCCCAGGAACTCCGAGAGCATGGCGATCGTTCCCATGACGAGCGGGGCGGGAAACTTCTGGAGGGAGTCTCCGGCCAGGAACGTCTCATGGTTCATGACCTTGCGGATGCCGTGGGCGAAGACGAAGTTGAGGCCGATCCATACCCGGAGGACGAAGATCCCGAATTCGGTGACTCTCCACTTCATGCACGCTCCTTGTGGGTTCGGGCCGGGCGACGACGCGCCCGGGAGGTTGAGGTGTCGGTGTTACCCCGGCGAGAGACCGGTATTCCTCGAATCGGACAGGATAACTCATGGCGGGCTTAGCCGCCCGCCGGGGGCGGGCCCCGGCCGCCGGTTTGCAGCCCCGGCGCCGAACCCGTAAGCTCCAACCTCGATGCGGACGGGAGGGATCCGAAGGGAGGAACGACATGTCCGACGACCTGGTGATGGTGCGGCGGTTCGACAACGAGGTGGAAGCGGAGATCGCGCGCGGCGAGCTCGAGGCCTCGGGAATTCCCGCCGTGGTCCTGAAGGACGATGCCGGAGGGATGTACCCCTTCCTTCAGGGAGCGAGCGGGGTCCGGCTCCTGGTCACGCCGGACGACGCCGAGCGGGCGGCGGAGATCCTGGAGTCGGGCTCGGATTGATCGCGCGCCGATGATCGCCCTCCGCGGCCTCGGCCTTCGAACCGACGAATCCGGCCGGGCCCGGTCGTTCGACCGGCGGCAGAGCGCGCCGCCCCCCGCCTTTCCATGACCCGGGCCCTTCCGGACGGCCCCGCCCCCGGCGGCCGCGCCGCCGAGGTCATGATCGCCTTCGCGCTGCTGTCCCTGGGCGGGGCGTTCGCCTGGGCGGTCGCCGCGCCGTCGCTCCTCCACGGCCCGTTCTACATCCCCCGGGTCCTGGCCTTGACCCACGCCATCACCCTGGGTTGGGTGACCTCGGCGGCCATCGGCGTCTTCCTCCGCCTCGCCCCGCCCATCCTCGGGACCCGGCCCCGGGGAGCGCGGGCGAGCGCGGTCCTCTTCGTCCTCTGGTTCCTGGGGGCGACCGGCACCGCCTTCCACATGGGCCAGGGGGACTGGTTCGGGGTGTGGACGGGAGGGGTCCTGTTGACCGCCGCGGTGGTCTTCCTCGCGGCGCTCCATCGCGACGTCTTTCGCCGCGCGCTCGGGGGACACTGGATGGCCGCCTACGCGGCGGGGGCGATGGTGAACCTGCTCCTGGCCGCCGGAGCGGGCACCGCGCTCGGCTGGGCGCGGGGCCGCGGGTGGTTCCCCCCGACCCCCTGGGCCGGCGTGGGTCTTCACTTCCTCCTGGCCGAGGCCGGCTGGGTCACCCTCCTGATCCTGGGGTTCGGACGGAAGCTCCTCCCCACCCTGGCCCCGGCGCGGGAGCGCGACCGGTGGGAGTCGCCGCTCCGCCTGGGCTCGTTCCTGATCGGAACCTGGGGCGCCGCCGCGTGCGTCCTCCTCGCCCCGCGGTGGCTTCCGCTCCCCGCGCTCCTCCTCACCGGCTCGATCCTGCTCCACCTCGCGCGCCCGCTGGCCAAGTGGCTGAGCGGACGGGTGCGGGACCGGGCGAGCTTCTGGGGGTCGGCGGCTCTGGCCTGCCTGGCGCTGGCCGCGCTCCTGGGGCTCGCCCTGGCGCTGGGTCTCTTCCCGGCCGCCGTCCGCCCCCGGGCGCTCTTCGCCTACGGCTTCCTGGCTCTCACCGGGTGGAACACGCTGGCCGTCACGTCGTTCGCTCTCAAGCTCTTCCCGATGTGGGTGTGGCAGGTGCGCTTCCAGAAGGACCTGGGGAAGCGGCCGGTCCCGGCCATGATGGACCTCTACAGCCACCGGCTCCAGCACGCCACCGGGGCCGCGCTCTTCGCCGGCTCCCTGGCCGGAGCGTCGGGTCTCCTGCTGGGGGTGACGCCCCTCACCGACTGGGGAGTCCGGCTGGCCGGCGCCGGCGTGCTCTGCTTCCTGGTCAACTTCGCCCTGATCCTTCGCTGGAGGATCCCCTCGGTGGCCTACCGTCCGGGCGAGGAGGACCGGCGCAAGTTCGAGGAGACGTGGGGGGGACACGCGGCGGATTGACGCGGCCGCCGCGCCCTGGAACGCGATGGCATCCCCGGGCTTCCGCGTTCCCCCGGCAAGCTCCGCGCCACCGGCCCGGCTACGACGCGGCGTGGGCGGCGGGCATGACGTAGAGCGCGATGGCCATGAAGTGGCAGACGCTTCCGCCACCACGCACAGGTGCCACATGGTGTGGCTGAACGGCAGGCGGCGGCTGTGGTAGAAGTAGGTTCCGCCGATGTAGGCCGCCCCGCCGGCCAGGAGCCACACGAACGCTCCCAGCGGGAGCGCGTGGAGAAGCGGCCGGATCGCGACCACCCCCAAACAACCCATCGCCACGTAGATCACCGTGGAGAGAACCGGGAAGCGTCCGGTGAAGAACGCCTTGTACACGATCCCCGCCGCGGCGATCCCCCACACCAGGCCGAACAGGGTCCATCCCCACCCGCCGCGCAGGGCGACCAGGGCGATCGGCGTGTAGGTGCCGGCGATGAGCAGGTAGATCGCGGCGTGGTCGAGCACCTCGAAGACGCGCTTCAGCCGGGGCCGGCGAAAACCGTGGTACAACATGCTGGTGGCGTAGAGGGTGATGAGGCTCAGGCCGTACACGGAGGCGGCGACGATTCCCCGGGCATCCCCGCGGATCGCGGTGTGGACGATCAGGATCGGCACCCCCACCAGGCAGGCGGCCAGGCCCAGGCCGTGGGTGATGCTGTTGGCGATCTCTTCCCGAGCCCCCAGCACCGGGGTTCGGGTCCGTGTTCTCATCTCGGTTCAGGATAGCACGCGTCCGGGGGGCGGGAGCCGAACGGATGCCCGGCTCGCGAACCGCCGGGGCCGGGGCGCGGCGACGGGCGGCCCGGGTTTCCCGGGCGCGCCGGGGGGACCTTCAGACGTTGCGGTCGGGGGTCAGAGGGCGGCCCGGGCCGGCTCGGGCGTTCCCCGGACCTTGGTGCGCGCCGGCCGAGGCCCCGGCGTGAGCGACGCCGGCCCCAGGCAGCTCAGCACCCGGGAGGGCGTCCCCAGGTCGGTCCACCCGCAGGCGGGAACGGGAAGCAGGCGCAGGGCCCCTTCCGACCCCTGGAGTAGATCCCCGGAGAAGTCGTGGGCGGGCAGGCGATCGTAGAGCGCCGAGACCTCGGACCAGCGGACCACCCCGGAACTCCGATCGGCGAACGCGCCGGTCAACCCCCGCACCAATCCGGGAAGCCGCTGCTCGTAGAGCCGGAGGAGGGCGCGGCCCCGGGCCACGAAGATGAAGCTGTTCCACACCCCGCCCCGGCTGCGCAGGCGGCTCGCGGTCTCCCGTTTCGGCTTCTCCACGAAGGACGCGACCTCGAAGAGTCCTTCCCCCGCGGTCGGACCCGGGGAGATCCAGCCGTACTCGGCGTCGCTGGTGTCGGGGGCGATCCCCAGCAGCACCACCTTTTCCGGATGCCGGTCGATCTCCGCGAACGCCCGGCGGGCCGACGCGGCCAGCACACCCTCCTCGCCCACGTAGTGGTCGGAGGGGAGGACCAGGAGCCGGGCCTCGGGGTCGCGACGGAGCACTTCGAGGAGCGGGAGGAGGATCCCCACCGCCGTTCCCCGGTTCCGCGGCTGGACGACGAGGTTTTCCGCGGCCAGGGAGCCGAGCTCCCGGGTCCACCATCGGCGATGATGGGCGGCCACCACCGCCAGCGTGCGCTCGCGGGGAACCACCCGTACGGCCCGCTGGAGGGCGGTTTGAAGCAGCGAGGCCTTGCCGCGCACGTGACAGAACTGCTTGGGCACCGTCACCCCGTCGGCTCCGGTGGTGAGGGAGCGAAGGCGGGTCCCCTCTCCCGCGGCAAGGACGAGGGCCCACTCGTGTCGATCGGATCTCATTGAAACGCACCGTCCCCTGATTGAATAGCCGGTCCCCTGGAGTCGAACTTCCCCCCGGTTGTCGGCGGAAACGGGCACGGGGATAGAAAAAAAGAGGGAACGGCTAAATACGCCGGAAGAAATCCGGCCACCGATGGAAGGAATCATTCAGGCCCGGCGGAACCGCGACAAATACCGTCGGGAACCGCGATCACTCGATGGCCACGACCTCGCGGACCTCGGGGATCGCGTCCTTGAGGAGGGTCTCCACCCCCATCTTGAGGGTGGCCCGGGAGGACGGGCAGCCGGTGCAGCTCCCCAGCATGTAGAGCTGGACCACCCCGTCGTCGTAGCCGGCGAAGGCGATGTCCCCGCCGTCCCGCTGAACCGCCGGACGCACCACCTCTTCCAGGATCTCCACGATCCGGCGCTCCACGTCGTCCAGCCGGGCGGGGTCGCGCGGGGAGGGCTCCATCGCGGTCCCGCCGTGGGCGAAGTAGGCCTGGAGGCGTTTCCCGACCTCCGCCTGGAGGTCGGGCCAGTCCGCGCCGGGCATCCGGGTCACCGTGCAGAAGCGCTGGATGAAGAAGAGTCCCTTCACCTCCGGGATCTCCAGGAGGAAGCGCACCAGGGTGGGATCGGTGTCGCGGGCCGGACGGGCGTGGGTGGCGCTTCCCTCGGTCATCAGGTTCCGGTTCAGGCTGAACTTCCGGGATTCGGGGTTCGGGGTCTCGGCCACCTGGACCGAGACGTTGGTGAAGGTGACGAACTTCCCCGCCCGGACGTCGATGGTGTAGCCGCGGAGCCGCTCGTAGTCCTCCTCCGTGACCTGGAAGGGGACGGAGTACTCGGGACGAAGGGGCCGGTCGGAGGACTTGGGCTCGAAGCCCACCCCCACGCTGAAGCCGAGCTGGGTGGGCTGGGTGAGGATGAAGAAGGCCAGATCCTCTCCCCCCTCGTAGCCGGCCAGGCGGTTCCGGACCTCCTCCGCCGCCGCCTCGGTCAGGGTCAGAGGGGGCTCGTGGGAAGGATCGTAACGATCCCGCTCCGAATTGACGATATTACGAATGCCCATGAGGACCCTCGGGGTTGGACCGGCCGGGAGAGATCCCACCGGATCCCGGGAAACCGATCGATTTGGTCGGGATCAAGTGTACCGGATCGGGCCCCACCCGTGGCAAGCGTGTCGCCGCGCCCCGGAGTCCGCCGGGCGAATCCCCGGGACCTCTGCTAAGGTCCCTAAAGGGCTCGGGGGAGGAGGTTCCGGCCGTCCACGGGGTCGGCGGGCGGAACCGGCGATACGTGGGAGGCGGCTATGTGGCTCATCGTCCTGATCGTGATGGCGGCGACGGGGTGCTTCTTCCTCTACCGGGGCCGGGCGTTTCCCGCCTGGGCGGTCCCGGTGGCGTTCTGGCTCGTGGTGTGGCGGGTGAGCGGCCACCTTCCGTTCCTGTTCTGGATCGTGGCCACGATCTTCGTGGCCGCGGCGGTCCTCTTCGGCATCCCCGCCCTCCGCCAGCGCCTCGTGACCCCGCCCCTGATGCGCTTCATGGCCGGCTATCTCCCCCGGATCAGCGACACCGAAAAGCTCGCCCTGGAGGCGGGCACGGTGTGGTGGGACGGCGATCTCTTTTCGGGACGCCCGAGCTGGTCCAAGCTCCTCGACTTCGAGCCGCGCGCCCTGAACCCGGAAGAGCGCGCGTTCCTCGACGGACCCGTGGTCGAGCTTTGCCGGATGATCGACGACTGGGAGGCCCACCGGACCGGCGACCTCCCCCCCGCGGTCTGGGACTTCATGAAGTCGCGCGGCTTCTTCGGCATGATCATCCCCAAGGAATACGGTGGGCTCGGGTTCTCGGCCGCGGCCCACAGCGCGGTGATCACCCGGATCGCGAGCCGAAGCGTGGCCGGCGCGGTGACGGTCATGGTCCCCAACTCCCTCGGTCCGGCCGAACTCCTGCTTCACTACGGCACCGACGCCCAGAAACGCCGTCATCTCCCCCGGCTGGCCCGGGGGGAGGAGATCCCCTGCTTCGCCCTCACCGAACCGGGCGCGGGAAGCGACGCCGCCTCGGGTCAGAGCCGCGGCACGGTCTGCCGCGGGGTCTTCGAGGGCGAGAACGTGCTGGGAATGCGCCTGGACTGGGAGAAGCGCTACGCCACCCTGTCCCCGGTGGCGACGATGATCGGCCTCGCCTTCACCCTCCACGACCCCGAGCGCCTCCTCGGCGGAAAGGAGGACCTGGGCATCACCTGCGCCCTCGTCCCCAGCGATCTTCCCGGGGTGGAGATCGGCCGCCGGCACGATCCTCTCGGGGTGCCGTTCCTGAACGGCCCCACCACCGGCGTCGACGTCTTCGTCCCCCTGGACTTCATCATCGGCGGCCCCGAAATGGCCGGGCAGGGCTGGCGGATGCTCATGGAGAGCCTGGCCGCCGGGCGCTCCATCTCCCTCCCCGCGCTCGCCGCCGGCGCGGCCGAGGTCACCGCGCGGGTGACCGGGGCCTACGCGTCGGTGCGCGAGCAGTTCGGCGTACCCATCGCCGCCTTCGAGGGGATCGAGGAGCGACTGGCCCGGATCGGCGGCCTGGCCTACCTGATGAACGCGACCCGGGGTCTCACCGCGGCCGCGGTGGACGCCGGGGAGAAACCCTCGGTGCTCTCCGCCCTGGTGAAGGCGTACATGACCGAGTTCATGCGGATCACCGTGAACGACGGCATGGACGTCCTGGGGGGAGCGGGAATCAGCCGGGGACCCCGGAACATGCTGGCCGCGGCCTACATGGCGCTGCCCATCGGCATCACGGTGGAGGGGGCCAACATCCTCTCCCGCTCCCTGATCATCTTCGGGCAGGGCGCGATCCGCTGCCATCCATACGTCCTGGAGGAGATCCACGCGGTGGAGACCCGGGACCTCGGCCGGTTCGACCGCGCGTTCTTCGGCCACCTGGGCTTCGTCCTCTCCAACTGCTTCCGGGCCTGGGTGCTGGGCCTCACCGGCGGCCGGCCGGCCCGGTCCGGTCGCGGGGGACCGATGGAAACCTACGTCGGCGAGCTCTCCCGCATGAGCGCCGCGTTCACCTTCACCGCCGACGTGACCATGGCGCTCCTGGGGGGAACCCTGAAACGGAAGGAGATGCTCTCCGCCCGCATGGCCGACGCCCTGGCCTGGATGTACTTCGGCTCCGCGATCGTCAAGCGCTTCGAGGACGAGGGACGGCCCGCGGTCGACCTCCCCTTCGCCCGGTGGGGACTCGAGAAGGCGCTCTTCGAGATCCAGTCCGCTCTCTCCGACTTCCTGCGGAACTTCCCCTCGCCGTGGGTGCGCCGCGCGGTGCGGATGTCGGTCTTTCCCCTGGGCGCCCGCCGGCGCCCCCCCGACGACCGGATCCTCGGCGAGGTGGCCGCCTCCCTGGTGTTCGGGGCGGAGGGCCGCCTGCGACTCACCCCCGACATGTACATCCCGCCTCCCGAGGAGCCGGGGCTGGGCTTCCTCGAGGGAGCTCTGGCCCAGGCGGTCCGGGCAAGGCCGGTGGAACGGAAGCTCCACGAGCTGGTCCGGCGCGGGAAGCTCGTCCGGGCCGACCGTCCGTCCATGGTGAAGGCGGGCCTGGCCGCCGGGCTCATCACCGGAGACGAGGCGCGGGTGGTGCTCGAAGCGGACGTCGCACGGAACGAGGTGATCCAGGTGGACGATTTCGGCCCCGAGCACTTCGAGGCGGCCCCGCCGGAGGGACGGAAGGCCCCCGCCAAGGCCTGACGCCGGAAACCGGGGAGCCCGCGGGATTCCGGGCGATCGCCTTCGCCCCCGGGGAGACCCCGAGCGCCGGGAATCGGGGCGAGCAGGACGGACGGGGGTTTCGCCCCCGCCCTTCCGCCGGTACGCTTGTGTCATGACCATCACCACCCTGTCCGACCTGGCCGCCCTCGCCCGCCGCCTCCGCGATCACGGGGCCTTCGCCCTGGACATGGAGTTCGAGCGGGAGCGGAGCTACTGGCCCAAGCTCCAGCTCATCCAGGTGGCGATCCCCGGCGAGGCGGCCGCGGTGGATCCCCTGGCGGTTTCGGATCTCTCGCCGCTCCTCGATCTCATCGCCGACCCTTCGGTGGAGAAGGTGACCCACGCCGGCCGCCAGGACGCCGAGATCTTCTACCTGAAGTCCGGGAAGCCGCCGCGAAACCTGTACGACACCCAGATCGCCGCCGCGCTCCTCGGACTGGGCGAGCAGGTCGGGTACGGGGCCCTCGTGCACCGGATGCTCGGGGTGAAGCTCGAGAAGAAGGAGCGCATCACCGATTGGGGGCGGCGCCCGCTCACTCCCGGCCAGCTGGAGTACGCCCTGGACGACGTGCGCTACCTCCTACCCATCCGCGACAAGCTGAACGAGGACCTGGAGCAGCTGGGCCGCCGCGAATGGTTTCGTCAGGAGCTCACGTTCTACGAGGACCCCGGACTCTACGAGCCGGACCCCGACCGGCTCTACATGAAGGTCTCGCGGTGGCGGAGCCTCAACCGGCGGGGACTCGGGATCCTCCGGGAGCTGGTGGCGTGGCGCGAGTCCGAGGCGGGAGCGCGGGACGTGCCGCGCCAGCGGGTGGTGCCCGACGACGTGATGGTGGACCTGTCGCTCCGGAAGCCCCAGCGCGTGGCCGACCTCCGTCCGCTCCGGCGGCTCCACCCGCGGGAGATCGAGCGGAGCGGCGAGGCGATCGTGGCCGCCGTTCGCCGCGGGCTGGATCTCGCCGACGCCGATCTCCCCAACCCGCCCCAGATCCCGCGGGAGGATCCGGAGGCGACGCACGCCGTGGATCTCCTGGGAGTGCTCCTGAAGATTCGGGCCCGGGAGATCCGGATCGCCCCGTCGTACCTGGGGACGAGCAAGGATCTGGCGGTTCTCGTGGACTGGCTCTCGGGCCCCCGGACCGGGAAGGCCCCCGCGCTTCTGAACGGCTGGCGCCGGGATGCGGTGGGCGAGGACCTGGCCGCGCTCTACGACGGGAAGACGCTCCTCCGGATGGATCCCCAAAGCCGCACCGTGGTGGTCGAACCCGCCGGGGACGCGCCCGGGGACCGGGGGCCGGCGCCGTCGCACTGACTCAGGGTCTGACGAGCTCCAGGCTCTCGAACGCCGCGGCCAGCGTCTCGACCTCCTCGGGGGCGAGGTCCAACCGGGCCGCCGCCGCGTTTTCCTCGACCTGGCCCGCGTCCCGCGCCCCCACGATGGCCGCGGTCACCCCCGGCCGGTGGAAGGTCCAGGCGGCGGCGATCTGAGCCGCCGTCGCCTCGTGCCGCTCCGCGATCGGCGCCACCGTATCCCGGATGACCGCGTTCACCCTACGCCGGTTTTCGGGGGTCAGGGTCCAGCGTTTCGCCCGCTCGTCCCCCTTCCGGAAGGCGCGATCCGCGGTCATCTTCCCGGTGAGCAGGCCCTGGTCGAGGGGCGAGTACACGATGATCCCGATGTCGTGCTCCCGGGCATAGGGGAGCACGTCCCGTTCGATGGCCCGGTCACGGAGGTTGTAGCGGGGCTGATCGCTGGCCAGGGGAAGGTCGCCGAGGGCGAACCGGGCCTCCTCCATCTGCCCGGGACTGAAGTTGGAGACCCCCACCGCCCGGATCTTCCCCTCGCGGTGGAGCCGCACCATCTCCCCCATGGTCTCGGCGATCGGAGTGGTCGGGTCGGGCCAATGACACTGGTAGAGGTCGATGACGTCGGTGCGGAGACGCTTCAGGCTTCGCTCGCACTCCAGGCGCACGGAGTCCGGACGGAGGTTCCGGTAGAGCGCGTGCTTGTCCCCGTTCGGCATCACCAGGTTGAAATCGAACTCGCCCCGATCGTCGTCCCAGCGGAGGCCGCACTTGGTCATGACGATCGCGCGCTCGCGACAGTCGGCCAGGGCCGCCCCCACCACCTCCTCGGAGTGCCCCAGGCCGTAGGCGGGGGCGGTGTCGATGGCGATCATGCCCACGTCCAGCGCCCGATGAATCGCCGCCACCGAGGTCTCGTCGTCGGCTTCCCCCCAATACCAGCCCCCCATGGCCCAGGCTCCGAGAATGACCACCGGGGTCTCGATTCCGCTCGCGCCGAGCGTCCGGGCTTTCATGGTGCGCTCCTTCCGACGGGCTTGGGGACGGGTCGGTTGGCGGGGATGAAACGGCGAAGGACCGGCCGGTACCCGGGATCCGGGTGCGGCCCGTTCCCATGGTGCCGGATTTGTCCGGCCGGCGCAAGCGCGGGACGCGCGCCGCCCCGTCCCGCGCGCCCCGTCGCGGGCCTCCGCGTGGACCCCCGGCGACAATTCGGTATACTCGGTCTCCGACGCTCACCCACCCGAAGGACGGCAATCACGACATGGTCCAATCCCTGAAGGCCCTGTTGCGGGAAATCGTGGACTACGCGGGGCTCTTCCCGCCCGCCGGCCTCGCCATGGAGCCGGCGGCCGGGAACTACGCCCGCTACCGGGTCGACGCGCGGAGCTGGATGCTGGGCCGCTTCATCTGCCCCGCGGCGCGCCTGGAGGAACTGGGTCCGACGATCGGTCCGCGCACTCCGGAGGACCCGGACCCCTGGAGGCTCTCCGTCCTCGGCGCGCCCGCGGAGGACGCCGGGAGCTTCCTGCCGGGCCTCCGGAACGACCTCGCGCACGTCGCCGCGTTCACCCATCGGTCTCCGGGGTACGCCATCCCCGAGGTCTTCGAGGTGCGGCTCCCCCCCTCGGTGGTGAGCGAGGCCCGGCCGGAGACCGTGCGCCGGGTGCTGGAGGGCGCGGCGGAAACCCTGTCCGCGGCCCCGGTGCCCCCGCGGGCCGTCTACTACGAGGTGGGCTTCCCCGCCGCCTGGGAACGGGCCCTCGACGTGGTGGCGGGGGAGATCGGAGCGCTGAACCGGGGAGGCGCGCCGGTCAGCGCCGGCCTCAAGATCCGGACCGGGGGGGTCGTCGCCTCGGCGTTCCCCCCCCCGGAGCAGGTGGCCCGGTTCCTCGTCGCCGCCCGCGAGGCCGGCGTGCCGATGAAGGCCACCGCCGGGCTCCACCATCCGCTCCGCCGTTTCTCTCCCGACGTGGACGCCTTCATGCACGGCTTCCTGAACGTGTTCGCGGGGGCGGTCCTGGCCCGAACCGAGGATCTCGACGCGGGCGCCCTCGAGGCGATCCTGGCCGACGAGGATCCGGTCTCGTTCCGGTTCGACGAGGAGGGCCTGGGCTGGCGGAACCGCGGCGCCTCCCTCGCCCAGATCGCCGCCGCGCGACGGGAGTTCGCGGTGTCCTTCGGGAGCTGCAGCTTCACCGAGCCGGTGGAGGATCTGGAAGACCTGGGGCTTCTCTGACCCCCGGCCGTCGCCCCCCGGGCCCCGGGAAGGGAACGGCGTAGCCGAGACCCTCGACACGAATCGCGGCCCTCTCGCGGAGAAGGAATCATGGACGACACCCTCGACACGAACCGCCGCTCCTGGGTCCCGGTGCCCGAGGGCTCGGACTTCCCCATCCAGAACCTGCCCTACGGGGTGTTCCGACCCCGCCGGGGAACGCCGCGGGTGGGGGTGGCCATCGGGGAGCACGTGCTCGATCTGGCCGTGCTCCAGGAAACCGGACGGCTGACCGGCGCGCCGCTCCCGGACGACGTCTTCGCCCGGGACGCCCTGAACGACTTCATGGCCCTGGGGCGGACGGCCTGGACCGCCGTCCGCCGGCGGATCACCGGGCTCCTGGACGCCGGAAGCGGAGAGCTTCGGGACGACGCCTCGCTCCGGGAGCGGGCGCTCCATCCCCTCTCCGAGGTGGACATGCTCCTCCCCGCCCGGATCGGGGACTACACCGACTTCTATAGCTCGATCGAGCACGCCACCAACATGGGGAAGATGTTCCGCGATCCGGAGAAGGCCCTCCTCCCCAACTGGCGCCACCTGCCGGTGGGCTACAACGGACGCGCCGGCTCGGTGGTGGTGTCCGGCACGGGGATCCGCCGCCCCTGCGGGCAGACCCTGCCCGAGGGGGCCGAAACCCCGGTCTTCGGCCCGTCCAAGGTCATGGATTTCGAGCTGGAAATGGGATTCTTCACCGGGCCGGGGAACCCCTTGGGTGAACCCGTTCCGATCGGGCGGGCTCGGGAGCATGTCTTCGGCATGGTGCTGGTCAACGACTGGAGCGCCCGGGACATCCAGCGGTGGGAGTACGTTCCCCTGGGGCCGTTCCTCTCCAAGTCCTTCGGGACCAGCATCTCCCCCTGGGTGGTGACCCTCGACGCCCTGGAGCCGTTTCGCGGGCCCGGCCCGAAGCAGGAGCCGGCGGTCCTCCCCTATCTCCGGCCGGCGGACGACGGAGCCTACGACATCCGCCTCGAAACCTGGCTCGAGCCCGCGGGAGGGGGTGAGAGGATCCGCCTCACCGCCACCGGCTTCCGCGGCATGTACTGGAGCATCTTCCAGCAGCTCGCCCACCAGACCGTGAACGGCACGAACGTCAGACCGGGCGATCTCTATGCCTCGGGGACGGTCTCCGGCCCCGACCCCGGCTCCTTCGG
>CAYRIJ010000055.1:7266-16528 GCA_964424285.1 uncultured bacterium | reverse complement strand
CGCAGCGGGCCGCGAAGCGCCGCCCCGGAGAAACGCCCCTCGGCCACCGGCTCCGCCGCCGCCGAGCCGCCCCCCTCCGCGGGGAAGACCAGCGGCACCGGGAAGTCGAACGCCTCCCGGCAGATCGCCCCCAACGACCCGGCCAGGGGATCCCCCTCGAAGAACGGCGCGAGCACCCGGGCCGCCAGCCCGGGGGGCGTCGAAGCGCCGCCGAAGTCGGCCGGATCGAACGCGGGGAACCGCTCGGGAACGTAGAGCCCGCCGTCGGGAGCGAGCCCCTCGATCATGGCGTCGGTGAAGCCGACCGGCGGCGAGCCGCCCCGCGTGCTGATGAACCGAATGGGCGTCCTCCTGGCGCCCCCCGTCACCGGCTCTCCACCACCCGCGCCCCCGGCGCCCCCACCACCGACACCCAGGCGTCGCTCCCGATCCCCCGGGCCGCGAACGCCGCCCTGAGCGCGCTCTTCACCGCCTCGGCCGCGGCCGCGGAAGCCACCCAGGCGAACACCGAGGGTCCCGACCCCGAAAGCGAACACCCCAACGCCCCCGCGGCCAGGGCCGCGTCCCGCGCCTCGGGGAAACCCGGCACCAGGGCCGCCCTCTGGGGCTCCACCACCACGTCCCGAAGCGTTCGTGCCACCAGGCCCAGATCCCCGCTGAAACACGCGGCCACGAACCCGGCCAGGAGCGCCGACTGCTCCACGAACCGCTCCAGGGGCACCGTATCCGCCAGCGCGGCCCGGGCCCGGCGGGTATCCAGCTCCAGGTGCGGCCGCACCACCACCGCGGAGACGCCGGGGGGAACGGGGAGCGGCACCACCCGCGGCGCGGTTTCGTCGCCCGCGCCGGGCGCCGCCCCGGTGAACGGCGCGACCTTTCCCGGCGCCGCCCCGGCGGGACGCGCGGGGGCCCCCGTGACCTTCGCGGCGATCCCCGGCACCACCGCGGTGAGCCCGCCGTAGAGGCACGGCACCACGTTGTCGGCGTGGGGCGCGCCGCTCGCCGCCGCCTCGCCGGCCAGGGCGAAGGCCAGGAGCCGGTCCCGGGAGAGCGCGGTGTCGAGGAGGGCGTTGGCCGCCACCACCGCTCCCACCGCCGAAGCCGCGGAGCCTCCCATCCCCGAACTCAAGGGGATCCCCTTCCGGATCGTCACCGAGAACCCGTGGCGAAGGCCCAACGCATCCGCCATGGCGGCCAGCGCCACCGCGGAGGTGTTCCGGTCGGGGTCGAGCGGCACCGAGCCGGCCGCGATCGCGTCGCCTTCCACCGCCTCCACCCGCACCGCCGGGCCGGCGCCCGCCCACGGGGTTCGCGTCACGGTGACCGCGTCTCCGATCCCCTCCAGGGCGAACCCCAGGACGTCGAAGCCCACCGCCACGTTGGCCACGGTGGCCGGGGCGAACGCGGCGGCCACCGTGGCGACCTCCGCCTTGCCCTTCCGCCGCGCGGTGCGCGCCTCCCCCGAGGCCCCGGCGCCCCGTCCGGCTTCCCGGCGCGGGCTCATGACGGCGCGCCCAGGTAGGAGGCCAGGCGGAGAAGATCCGAGAACACGCCTCCCGCGGTGACCTCCGGTCCCGCCCCCGGACCCTGAACGAAGAGGGGCTGGGCGTCGTAGCGCTCGGTCCGGAAGGCGAGGATGTTGTCGGTGCCCTTGATGCGGGCGAACGGATGATCGGCCGGGTAGCGACGGAGCCCCACCGACGCGCGACCGTCGTCCCGGATCGCCGCCACGTACCGGAGCACCTCGCCCGAGGCCTCGGCCGCCGATCGCAGGCCCTCCATCTCCTCGTCGCGCCCGGTCAAGCCGTCGAGGAACGCCTCCACCGAATCCGCGGCGGCCAGCGCCTCCGGCACCAGCGACTCCACCGGCACCGCGGCCAGCTCCAGCTCCGTTCCCATCTCCCGGGCCAGGATCACCGCCTTCCGGGCCACGTCCATCCCGGAGAGGTCGTCGCGCGGGTCGGGCTCGGTGTAGCCGCGCCGGGCGGCTTCCCGCACCAGCTCCGAGAAGGTCCGGCCGGCCCCCAGCTCGTTGAAGAGGAACGACACCGTCCCCGAGAGCACGCCTTCGATCGAGATCACCCGGTCTCCGGTCTGGAGCAGATCGCGGAGGGTGGTGATGACGGGGAGGCCGGCTCCCACCGTCGCTTCGTAGAGGTAGTGGGTGTTCATCTTCCGGCCCAGATCGCGGAGCCGCCGGTAGGAGGCGTAATCCGCCGAGCCCGCCTTCTTGTTGGGGGTGATCACGTGCACCCCCCGCGAGAGCCAGTCGGCGTAGCGCGCGGCCACCGATTCGCTGGCCGTGCAGTCGACGATGACCGCGTGGGGGAGGTGCCCCCCGTGAACGTGATCCACGAAGGCGTCGGGATCCGGGGGGGCGCCGCGCCCGGCGAGGGCCGCCTCCCAGTCGGCGGGGTCGAGCCCGGCCTCGTCCAGGACCATGGCCCGGGAGTTCATGATGCCGCGAATCCGGAGGTCGATGGAGAACCGGGCCTTCAACGTCTCCCGCTGGGCCCGGATCTGGCGCAGCAGCTCGGATCCGATCGAACCCGGCCCCACCAGGCCCACCGACAGGGTCTGGTCCGAGAGATAGAACCCGGTGTGGAGGGCGCGGATCGCCCGGGTGGAGGCCTCGGCGTCCACGACCACCGAGATGTTCCGTTCCGAGGAGCCCTGGGCCACCGCGCGGACGTTCACCCCCGCCTTTCCCAGCGCCCCGAAGAAGCGCGCCGCCACCCCGGTGGTGCGGACCATGTCGTCGCCCACCGCGGCCACGATGCTGCAGGGGCGCACCACGTCCACCGTCTGCACCTGTCCGTGGTGGATCTCCGCGAAGAACCCGTCCTCCACCGCGCGTCGGGCGCGGTCGGCCTGGATCTCCGGCACCGCGAAACAGATCGAGTGCTCGGAGCTGGCCTGGGAGATCATGATCACCGAGATCCCCGCCTCGCGGAGCCCGCCGAACAGCCGGTGCGCCACCCCCGGGACCCCGATCATTCCGGTTCCCTCCACGTTCACCAGGGCCACCGGCTCCACCGAGGAGAACCCCTTCACCGCGGCCCGGACCTCCACCGCGCCCGCCGGGGTCTCGCGGCGGTGGATGAGGGTGCCCGGGAGTTCGGGGCGGAAGGTGTTGCGGATGCGGATGGGGATCCCCTCGCGGATCGCCGGTGCCATGGTGTGGGGATGGAGCACCTTGGCCCCGAAGTAGGCCAGCTCCATCGCTTCGTTGTAGGAGAGGCGGGGGAGGACGTGGGCGTCGGGCACCCGCCGGGGATCCGCGCTCAGGACCCCGTCCACGTCGGTCCAGATGGTGATGGCGTCGGCATGGAGCAGGGCGCCGAAGATCGAGGCCGAGAAGTCGCTCCCGTTCCGCTTCAGGGTGGTGGGGATGCCGGCCGGGTTCGAGGCCACGTACCCGGTGATGACCAGCCGCGGGGACCGGTGGCGCTTCCGCCAGGCCTCGAACCGGTCCACGGTGACCGCCCAGTCCACCGAGGGGCCGGTCTCGCCGGGCTCCACCACCAGCACCTCGCGGGCGTCGAGCCGGTCCGCGTCCGCCCCCTCGGAGACGAGGTGAGCGTGGAGAAGGCGCGCGGACCACAGCTCCCCGTAGCCCGCCACCAGCTCCAGGGTCTCCTCGGCGTAGACCCGGGTGAGGCTCACCCCGCGCAGGATGTCCAGGAGGTCGGCCACGTCCTTCTGGAGCGAGACCGCGATCTCGTGGGCGCGCGCGCCGACCAGGAGACGCTCGCCGATCCCCCGGACGCGCGATTCGAGGCTCCGCAGCGCGGCCGGGTAGCCGGGATCCTGGCCGGCCGCCCGCTCCACCGCGTCGATGAGGGCGTCGGTCACCCCGGCCGGGGCGGACACCACCGCCGCCGTCCGCCCGCTCCCGTCCGCGGCCATGAGCCGCGCCGCGTTCCGGTACCCGGCGGGGTCGGCGAGCGAGGTTCCCCCGAACTTGTGGACCGTCCAGGGCGCGTCGCTCATTCCGCCCCGAACATTCCCGGGAAGTGGTTCCGGTAATCCTCCCGGCTCCGCTCGATCACCAGGCGGGCCTCGGCGGCGTCGTAGACGTCGAGGATCTCGGTGACCGGCCGGTGGGCGCCGGGGGGCTCCTTGTAGGTGAGGAAGTAGTGGCGGAGCCGCTCGACCAGGCCCTTGGGGCAGTCCTCGATGTCCTTCCAGCTTCCGTATCCCACGTCGCCGTCGAGCACCGCGATGATCTTGTCGTCGGCCTGTCCCTTGTCCAGCATGCGAAGCCCGCCGATGGGCACCGCCCGGAGGAGGAAGTTGCCGTGGGTGAAGTTGCGTTCGGAGAGGACGCAGACGTCCATGGGATCGCCGTCCCCGGGGACGTCCTTCCGGCCCGCCCGCTCGGAGCAGAACTCGCCCACCCGCTCCGCGCAGAGGGTCCGGGGGATGAGACCGTAGAGGCTGGGGCAGACGTTCGAGTACTTCTGGGGGCGGTCCACCTTGAGGTACCCGGTCACCTTGTCGATCTCGTACTTCACGGTGTCGGTGGGCACGATCTCGATGTAGGCGGTGACGACCTCCGGGGCCTTGGGCCCGATGGGGATGCCGTGCCAGGGATGGGGCTTGAAGGTCATGGGCATGGGATCGCGACGGGGACTCTCGGCCATGGTCTTGAACTCCCGGGTCCGGCGCCGGCCCGGTCTGGGGGCCGGCGGCCCGTTTCCTGAAGGTGGCGCTCCACGGGTCGGTTGAGTTCCTCATTCCATCACAAGGACGGGGCGGACGCCACCGGGGATTGTCCGCGGGCCCGGAAACCCCGCCGAAGCCGCGCCGGGACGGATCGGGTGTGATAGCCTTCCCGCCATGGACATCCAACTCACCGGGGCCGACCGGCGCGCCCTGCGCGCCCTCGGGAACGCGCTCAAGCCGACCGTGTTCGTGGGCAAGGAGGGGGTTTCGGACGAGGTGCTCGGCGCCGTGGAATCCGCCCATCGCTCCGCGGAGCTGATCAAGCTCAAGGTTCTCGACACCTGCCCCATCCACCGGAAGGAAGTGGGGGTGGATCTGGCCGACCGCTCCGGCTCCGAGGTGGTGCAGGTCCTCGGACGCACCATCCTCCTCTATCGCCGCCACCCCGAGGAACCCCGGATCTCCCTCCCTTCGGCCCCGCTTCCCGGAACCGACCCCCCCGAAACGGAGTGATCCCCCGGAGGAATTCCATGTCCTTTCGCTGTTTTTCGCGGTTCCTGATCGCCGCGGCCTGCCTGACCGCGGCGCTCGCCCTCCCCGCCCGAGGCCAGGACGCTCCCGCCCCCGGCGCCACCCTGTATCCGGGGACCGCGCTGTTCGAGCCGACCCTCCCTCCCGAGGCGCCCTGGGGCGGGGCGAGCCGGCGGCTGGCGGTCCCCGCCGACGATCCCTGGGCGACCCCCTTCGAGAAGAGCGGCCTCACCGACACCCCGCGCTACGACGAGACCGTGGCCTGGCTTCGGAAGCTGGCCGACGCCTCGCCCGAGGTGGAGATGGTGTCGCTGGGAACGAGCCCGGAGGGGCGGACGATCTGGATGGCGGTGGCCTCCGCCGACCGGGCGTTCACCGCCGAGACGCTGGCGAAGACGGGAAAGCCCACCCTCTATGTCCAGGCCGGGATCCATGCCGGCGAGATCGACGGGAAGGACGCGGGGATGATGCTCCTCCGCGACCTCACCGTGCGGGGGAACCGGGCCGCGCTGCTCGCGCGCGCCAACCTCCTCTTCGTTCCCATCCTGAACGTGGACGGGCACGAGCGCTTCTCGCCCTACGGGCGCATCAACCAGCGGGGCCCCCGGGAGATGGGCTGGCGGACCAACGCCCGGAACCTGAACCTGAACCGGGACTACGCCAAGCTCGACACCCCGGAGGTTCGCGCGGCGGTGGCGATGCTGAACGCGTGGGACCCGGATCTCACCGTGGACGTGCACGTCACCGACGGCATCGACTGCCAGTACGACGTGACCTGGGGCTACCCCGGCCCCCACGCCTACTCCCCCAACGCCGCGGCCTGGCTCGACGCCACCCTCACCCCGGCCGAGACCCACGATCTCACCGCCATGGGCCACGTCCCCGGCCCCTTCTTCTTCGCCGTGGACGACGCGGACCTCTCGAAGGGCTTGGTCGACTGGACCTCGAGCCCGCGCTTCTCCGACGGCTACGGCGACATCCGCCACAACCCCACCGTGCTGGTGGAGACCCACTCCCTCAAGTCCTACGACCGCCGGGTGCTGGGGACCTACGTGTTCCTGGAAACCGCGCTCCGGGTCCTCGGAGAGAACGCGCGGACGCTGGAGCGGGCGACCGAGGCCGATCGCACCTTCCACCGGAAGGAGATCCCCCTGGGGTGGCGGGTCGCCGAGGGCCCGCCGCCCACCCGGACCTTCCTGGGGATCCGGATGAAGCGCGAGCTGTCCCCGGTCTCCGGCGGGCTCCGCACGGTCTGGACCGGGGAGCCGGACACCCTGGAGGTTCCCGTCCTCCGCTACACCCGGCCGGCGACCGTGGTCACCCGGCCCAGGGCGTGGTGGGTGCCGGCCGCCTGGCCGGAGGTGATCGAGCGGCTGCGCCTCCACGGGATCCGGATGGAGACGCTGGATGCCCCCCGGGACGTGGAGGTCACCGAGTACCGGATCGGGGATCCGAAGCTCGACGCCGAGCCCTCCGAAGGCCACGTCCGGGTGAGCGGGAAGCCGGTCCCCGAGCGCCGGACCGAACGCTACCCGGCGGGATCGGTGCGGGTGCCCGCCGACCAGCCCCTGGGGGACCTGGCCGCGGCGCTCCTGGAGCCGAAGTCCGGAGACTCCTTCTTCCAGTGGGGGTTCTTCCTGGAGATCCTCCAGAAGACCGAGTATGCGGAGAGCTACGTGCTGGAGCCCCTGGCCTCGCGCATGCTCGCCGAGGACCCCCCCCTCGCCCGGGCCTTCAAGGACACCCTGGCCGCCGACCCGAAGCTCGCCGGGAATCCGAAGGCGCGTCTCGGCTGGTTCTACGACCGGACCCCCTACGCGGACGCCCGCTGGCGGCTCTATCCGGTGGGACGGGAAGAGTAGGGGGGCGGATGGACGAGACTCCCGGGCGCCCCCCCATCGGCCTTTGCCTGGCCGGGGGCGGCTTTCCCGGGGCGTTCTTCGAGTTCGGGGCGGTGGCCGCCCTCGACGCCGCCCTCACCGGCTGGTCGCCGGTCCGTTCCCGGGTGATCGTGGGGACGAGCTCTGGGGCCCTGGTCGGCGCGGTCCTGGCCATGGGGCTCGATCCCGCCGAGGCCCTGGCCGCCCTCCACGACCGGCGGCACCCCCTGGCCCCGCGGCTCCGCGCGCTCTCCGGCATCCCCTGGGGCGAGCACGCGCGCGGGTGGGGGAGGGCGCTGGCGTCCCTCCCCGGGGATCTCCGGCGCCGTTCCGGGGACGGGGTTCCCCGCTGGGGCGATCTGGTCCACGACTTCCAGGAGCGGCTCCCGGCCGGGTTCTTCTCCAACGCCGGGGTGGGGCGGCTGGTGCGGCGGGCGGCGCGCCGGCAGGGGCTCGAGGACCGGTTCGACGCCCTCCCGGTTCCGCTCCTGGTGACCGCCACCGATCTCGACGGCGGCATGCGGCTGGTCTACGGGCCGGGCCACGATCCGGGCCCCCCGGTTTCGACCGCGGTCCGGGGCTCCACCGCCATTCCCGGCTACTTCATCCCGGTGCGGATCGGGGAGCGCGACGTCATCGACGGCCAGATCGCCCATCCCATCCACCTCGACCTGGCCGCCCGGCCCGGGGTGAAGGCGATCCTCGCGGTGAGCCCCCTGGTCGCCTACCGCCCGGGGCCGGGGGAGCCCCGGGTGCGTGAGACCGGGACCTCGGGGGTGATGGACCAGATGAGCCGGGTGAGCGCCGAGGTGAAGTGCGCCCCCGCCGAGGCCGCCCTCCGGCGCGAGCGGCCGGACCTGGCGATCCTGCACCTCCGGCCCGAGCCCGGAGAGGCGCTGACGCTCATCCGCGCCCGGTTCACCCCGCGGGATCTGGCGCGGGTGTGGAGGCTGGGTTTCGGGGCCGCCGCCCGGACGCTGCGAAAGGATCCCGAGGCGACGCTCGCGCTCCTCGCCCCCCTCGGCGTCGGCCTGGACCTCGAGGCCCTGGAGCGGGCGACCCGGAAGCACGTCGGCTGACCCGGACCCCCCGGGGGGGGCTCAGCCCTTGGGGCTCTCCACCTCGTCCTTGACCCCGTTTCCGCGGGGCGGCGCGCCCCCGGCGGGGCCGGCCCTGCCGTTCTCCGGCGCGGTGGGCTCGATCACCGTCTCGTCCTCTTCCTCCAGCTCGAGCGGCGACTCCAGATAGGTGTAGCCGTCCAGGCCCTCCATGAAGTCGGCGATGAAGGTGTTGGCCTCCTCGCGGGAGAGCCCCCCGGCCCGCGCCACCTTGCGGCGGAAGGTGGCCACCAGGTCCGAGGGATGGAACTGCACGTACTCCAGCACTTCGGTCACCGTGTTCCCGTGAATCACGTCGGTGATCTCGTAGCCGCCGTTCCGGAGCCGGATGTGGACCGCGTTGGTGTCCCCGAAGAGGTTGTGCAGGTCTCCCAGGATCTCCTGGTAGGCCCCGGTCAGGAACACCCCCAGGATGTAGGGCTCGCCCGGACGCAGGGCGTGAAGCTCCAGGGTCCGCTTCATCCGGCGCCCGCCCACGAAGGTGTCGATCTTCCCGTCGGAGTCGCAGGTGATGTCCTGGAGGGTGCCGCGCCGGGTCGGCTCCTCGTCCAGCCGGTGCACCGGCATGATGGGGAAGAGGTGGTCGATGGCCCAGCTGTCCGGAAGCGACTGGAACAGGGAGAAGTTCAGGAAGTAGCGGTCGGTCAGGGTGTCGAGCACCTCGGCCGCGATGTCCTCGTGGGCGTGGGGGTCGGCGACGCCGAGCACCGCGTCCAGGATCTTGAGATAGAGTTGTTCGGCCCGGGCCAGGTCCCTGAGGTTCAGCACCCCGGAATTGAAGAGGTCGCGCGCCCGCTCCTTGGCGAAGATCGCGTCGTGGTAGACCTCGCGCAGGCTCCGCACCGAGACCTCGTTCAGGCTCTCCTGCAGGGTGATCAACACCTGGTTGTCGTTTTCCGGGTCCACCGGCACATCGGGGGCCACCTGCTGGCTCTCCACGTCGATCACGTTGATGAGGAGCATGGCGTGATGGGCGGTGAGCGCCCGCCCGGACTCGGTGAAAATGTGCGGAGCGGGGAGGTCGTTCTCCTCGCACACCTCGTGCAGGGTGTAGACGATGTCGTT
>CAYRIJ010000055.1:0-7256 GCA_964424285.1 uncultured bacterium | reverse complement strand
GTACTCCTGAAGCGAGTAGTTGGTGCTCGAGGCCCGTCCCGATCGCGAGCCGTCGTAATCCACCCCCAGCCCGCCCCCGACGTCCACGTGGGTGATGTCCACCCCCACCCCGCGAAGCTCGACGTAGTAGCGCGCCACCTCGGTCAGGGCGGCCTTGATGGTGCGGATGTCGGGGATCTGCGAACCCAGGTGGAAATGGATGAGCTTCAGGATGTCCAGGTTGTCCGTGGCCCGGAGCTTGTCCAGGACGCGGACCAGCTGGGGGGGGGTCATCCCGAACTTGCTCTTCTCTCCCGCGCTCTCCGCCCACCGGCCCGAGCCCGCGGAGGCCAGCTTGATCCGGATCCCCGCGGTGGGCTTGACCCCCATTTCCCGGGCCACCTTGATCAGGACGTCGACCTCCTGGACCATCTCCAGCACGATGAACACCCGGTGCCCGAGCTTCTGGCCCATGAGGGCCAGGCGCATGTACTCCTCGTCCTTGTAGCCGTTGCAGACGATGACGTGCGAGGTGTCCTCGGTGAGGGCGAGCACCGCCTGCAGCTCCGGCTTGGAGCCCGCCTCGAGGCCGACCCCCACCGACCGCCCGAACTCCACCACCTCCTGGATGAGGTGGCGCTGCTGGTTGACCTTGATCGGGTAGACCACGGTGTAGCCGTTCCGGTAGCCGGTCTCCTGGATGGCCGCGTTGAAGGAGCCGGCCAGGGTCTCGATCCGCGATTTCAGGATGTCGGAAAAGCGGATGAGAAGGGGAAGTCCCACCCCCTGCTGGTGGAGATCCAGGGCGAGATCGTAGAGATCGAGGCTCCGGGTGGGGTCCTTGTCCGGGTGGACGGCCACCCGCCCCTCCCCGTTGATCCCGAAGTAACCCGTGCCCCAACCCTCGACGTTGTAGAGCTCGAGGGCATTCTTGATGCCCCAGGGTTTCTTGGAAATGGCCGTACCCTCCCGGGGGACCGCCCCCACGAAGACTCACGCGCGCCGACGAAGGGAAGGAGTATAGCGCCCTCGCCCCGCGGAGCACGACAATTCTCGGGCGCCCGCCGCCCGATCGGAGGGGAATTTCCCCGTCCGGGACGGGATACCTCCGGCCGGGAGGGACCCTGGACCCGCGACGGGCTCGTCCTTCACAATGAAGGACGCCTCCGTCCCCGTGCAACCCGGGCGGACCCGGTCCGCCAGATCAGGAGATAGTGGATGAAGCGAATTCTGGGACTCTCCCTGGTCCTTCTGGCCGTGGCCGGCTGTTCCCTGAAAGGCGACCCCGACGCCAAGGACTACGACCTGAGCTGGTCCATCCACGTGAACGACGTTCCCGCCGGCGCCCACACCGCCATGGTGTGGATCGCCGTGCCGCAGGAACGCCAGGAACAGAGGGTCTCCGATCTCCAGGTGAAGGGAGACTGGGACTGGAAATTCGTGAGCGACCCCGATTTCCACAACCGGGTGGCCCTGGTGACCGTGATCGATCCCCCGCGCGAATTCACCGTGGATCTCGCGGCCAAGGTGCGCCGCTTTCCGGTGGAGAGCCCCGAGCCCGCCTCCCTTTCCGACGCGGAGCGCAAGCTCTACACCCGGGCGGGGGCGCTGGTGAGCCTCGGCCCGCGGATCCGAGCCATCGCCGACAGCGTGGGATCGGACCCCCGGGCCCTGTACGACTACGTGCTGGCCAGGATGGACTACGACAAGACGGTGCCCGGCTGGGGTCACGGGGATTCCGAGCGGGCCTGCGAGGTGGGGAAGGGGAACTGCACCGACTTCCACTCCCTCTTCATGTCCCTGGCCCGCGCCCAGGGCATCCCCGCCTACTTCGAGATGGGCTACGCCACCACTCCCAAGGGCGAGATCGACAAGGTGGGGGGGTACCACTGCTGGGCCTGGTACTACAAGGACGGGGCCTGGAACCCGGTGGACATTTCCGAGGCGGATCAGCAACCGGAGAAGGAGAACTTCTTCTTCGGCCACCTGGACGCCGATCGGATCTCCTTCTCCAAGGGCCGCGACGTCAAGCTCGAGGGGATGGAGGGCCCGCCGCTCAACTACCTTCCCCCCGGCGCCTACGTCGAGGTGGACGGGCTGCCGCTGGCCGACGTGACCCGCACCATCACCTACGAGGTCAAGCCGGAGTCCGGCGGGGAAGCGGAGGCGGCGACCCGCTGAGCGCCGCCTTCCCGGCGGAACGGCGAATGGATCGACGGGCCCCGGCGCCGAGCCGGGGCCCGCTGGATATCCGTTCTACCGCGCACCTCAGGGCTCGAACCAGGGGATCAGGCGGAGGTAGAAACCCGCCCAGGTCGTCTCGCCCGCCTGGACGGTGAAGGTCCCCATCGGATTCGGCTGACCGGGGTAGAGATCGTAGCCGTCGGGAACCTCGATCTCGGCCGAGTAGAACCCGGAATCCAGGCTGAACGCGATCCGGCCCCGGTCGTCGGTCACGCCGCCGGCCAGGCGCTCCGTGCCGTTCTCGTCGAGCGCGTACACCTGCACCCCGGAGACCGGCAGGCTGTCCGCGTCCACGTACACCATGAGCTGACCGGGAGGGAGGCTCGCCCGCCGGGTGAGGGAGAAGGCGACCTCGGTGGTTTCGTCCACCGCCACCGAGGCGGCGGCCACCGCGTCGCCGTCCACCTCGTACCAGATCGGGGGGAGAACCGCGACCTCGTAGGCGCCGGCGGCGAGATCGAACCGCGCCCGGCCGTCCGCGCCGGTCCGTCCGGAGCCCGCCCACTCGCCGGTCCCGGCGTGGGAAAGGCTCAGGTAGGCGCCGGCCACCGGGTCCCCGTCCGCCCGGGCCGAGACCGCCAGGACGCCGGTCTCGACCGGGTCGCCCCCCGTCGAGTCCTCGGGAGCCAGCTCGATGTCCAACGAGACCGTCCGGTCCGCGCGCACCTCCACCCGGAGGTCGCCGGGCGCGGGGCCCTTGAGCACGAACCGCTCGGGCGGGGTTACCCAGAGACGGTAGGTTCCGGTGGTCACGCCGGCGAAGGCGAACCGCCCCTCGGCGTCGGTCACGGTGGAGCGGATCACCGCGCGATCGGTGCCGAGGCCGAGGGCGGTGGTGCCGCTCACCGGGACGCCTTCCTGGAGCACCACGCCCTGTACGAGGCCGGTGGGGAGCGGGCCGGGCCCGGGTCCGGTGGGATCGTCGCCGCAGCCGGCGGAACCCAGGGCCAAAGCGGTCACCGCGGCGGCCAGGACGACCAGGGATCTGGGATCGAGTTTCGGGGTGTTCATGACTTCTCCTCTCGCATGCCGATGGACGCCGGAACCGGCGCCGGGGAAGGGCCCGGGTTGGGAGTCGCCCTCCGCGACTCATGGCGGCGGTGAGGGGCCGTCCGCCCTCCGCCCTCGACCCGTCCGCCTCCATGAACCTCGCCCGGGGCGGGGGCGTCACATGACCGGCCGCCGGGGGGGGAGGAACCGGGGGCTTCGGGTGGGGTAGGATGCAATGAAGCTTCAACGGGCTGCCGGAACCGGTGACCCGGGATGTGACCGATCCGGCCTTCCCGGGGTTCTTGGAGATGTGGATGTCCGATGGAGACGCCGTTCGCCGGGTGACCGAGGGGGACGTGGAGGCTTTCGAGGTTCTCGTCGAGCGCTATCATGCCGGTTGCCTCCGCTACGCGGCGCGCATGCTGGGAAGCCCCGAGGACGCCGAGGAAGCGGTGCAGGACGCCTTCGTCCGCGCCTACCGGGGCCTCGGGGGGTACGATCACCGGGACCGGTTCCGGCCCTGGCTCTTCCGGATCCTGGTCAACCGGTGCCGGACCCGCGCCGTGCGCATGAAGCGCGTCACGGGGCCGCTCGTTCCGCTTTCGGAGGTGGGCGAGCGACCGGCTCCCGACCGCGGACCCGGAGACCCCCTGGAACGGCGCCGCATCCACGAGGCCCTGTCGGAGCTCCCCCCCGATCAGCGGGAGGCGTTCCTCCTCAAGCACGTGGAGGACATGAGCTACGAGGAAATGGCGGAGGCGACCGGAGACGGGGTTTCCGCGCTCAAGATGCGGGTGATGCGCGCCCGTGACGCCATGCGAAGGCGGCTCGACCATGTGGAGTGATCCCGGCGACGAACGAGAAGGCTGGTTGGACGAGACGGTTCGGGAACTCAAGCGCCCGGTGCCCGGGGAGTCGCGCGCTCTCCAGGCGGTGCTCCAACGGCTTCGCTCCGAGGAGGCGCCGTCCGCCGGGCGGTTCCGGAAGGCGTGGGATTGGCTCATCCGGCCGCGCCCGGTGCCGGTTTCCCCCCTGACCGGGGCGACGGCGATGGCGGCGCTGGCGGTGGTGGTGGCGTTGGGAATCCACCTGGCCGGCGGTCCCCGCGGGGGCGCGGTCCCGATGGGCGGGGGCGCGGCGCCGGCGGTCTCCACCGCGGCCGGCGTCCGCCCGGTGAACTTCGTGCTCGTGGCCCCCGAGGCGGCGAACGTCTTCGTGGTCGGGGATTTCAACGATTGGGATCCGCGCGCCACTCCCCTCGTCCGCTCCGAGCCGGGCGGGGTCTGGACCGCGTCCCTGGCCCTGAAGCCCGGTCTCTACCAGTACTCCTACCTGGTGGACGGCCGGATCCGGGCGGGGGACGTGGACGCTCCCCGCGCCCCGGGGGACGAGTTCGGCGCGGGAAGTTCGGTGGTGCTGGTGGAGGGAGCGTCATGATCCGCGTGTCTTCGTTCTCCGTCCTCCTCGGTCTTCTCTTCCTGGGCGGAGCGGCGTACTTCGCCGAGGCCGGGACCGCGCCCCCCGATCCGCGCCTCGCCGCCCGCCTCGACGAGGCCTCGGCGGAGGGGGTGGAGGAGCTGGTGGCCCGCGCCCGCGCCGACTCGCTGCCCACCGAACCCCTGGTGCAGCGGGCCCTGGAGGGCGCCACCAAGGGAGCCCCGGGCCCGAAGATCGTGGCCGCGGTGGACGCGCTGTTCCGGCGCCTCCTTGCCTCGCGGGAGCTGATCGGCGGTTCCAGCAGCGCGGCGGAACTGGTGGCGGCGGCGGGGGCGCTCCAGGCCGGCGTGGACTCCGCGACGGTGGAGCGGATCCGCTCCGACGCCCCGGATCGGGATCTGACCGTCCGCCTGGTGGTCCTCGCCGATCTCATCGGCCGCGGGGTCCCCCGGGAGAACGCATCGACGGTGATCCTCGATTGGAGCCGGAAAGGTGCCGGAGACGGCGTCTACCTGGATCTCCGGCGGGGGGTGGAGGCAGCCATCCTCTCCGGATCGCCCCCCGAGGCGGCCATGGCCTCCCGGGTCCGCGCCCTGGCCCCGGTCGCGCCCGCCGCACCGGTCTCCGGTCCGCGCGGACCGAGGCCCGGCGAGGGAGCGGGCCCGTGATCCGCGCCGCCGCGCTCCTCGCCGCCGGATGGATGCTCCTCGCCGCGGGCGCCGCGGGAGCGGCGATTCGAGGGGACCTCGGGGTGGGGGCGAGGAGCCTCGATCCTTCCGGGCTCGCCCCCGAGCGGGCGTTCCTCTTCACCCCCGATCTCCGACTGGAAGACAAGACGGCGTTTCTCCGCGGGTCGGGACTGCTTCGAACTTCCGGAACCGGGGAATGGCGCGGCGAGGGCCGGGCGGAAGCGGGAATCGTCCGCTCCCTGTTCGACGGCCTGTCGGTGGATCTCGGCGCCGAGGGAGGAAACCGGAGATACCCCGGCCGGCCGGCCAGCGAACGCTACGAGGTTCTGGCCCGGCTCCGCGCCGCGGGCGGCCCGGTGAGCGGATTCGCCGGGGGGGGCGCGCTGCGCGCCCGGAGCGGCGATCGCTGGTCCACCTCGCGCCTCCTCACCGCGGGCGGCGCCCTGCGTCTCGGCCGGTTCGAACTCGGTCTGGACGAGCGGACCACCTTCGGCCACCGGACCGTCGTCTCCTCCCGCGACACCCTGATCCTCTTCCCGGACAGCACTCTTCACCGGGTCCGCGTCACCGATGAGCAGCGCCTGCGCACCGGGTATACCGACGCCGGTCTCCATCTGGGATGGAAGCGCGGCCGCTGGTCCTCCGAAGCCCGGGTGGGGCTGCGGTTCGGCGACTTCGTCCGCGACGCCCGGGCCTGGGTGCTGGTGACCGGCGGCTACCGGCTCACCCGGAACCTGAGCCTGGCGTTTCGGGCCGGCCGCGACCCCTCGATCCCCGAAGAGGGCATCCCCGCCGGAAACGTGGCCGCCCTGGGTCTTAGCTTCGGATTCGCGCCGGCCCCCGCGCCGGTCTCCCGGGAGGGATCGCCGCCGGAAGACGGGGCGTTCTCCGCGCGGACGGTGGGGGATGGATGGGTCCTCATCCGGGTCCGGCTTCCCGGGGCTTCCCGGGTGGAGTTGATGGGGGACTTCACCGACTGGCTTCCGGTGAGTCTCTCCCGGGACGGCGAGGGCCGGTGGGGGACGGCCTTCCCCCTGGCCCCCGGAACCTACCGCTTGTGCGTCCGGGCGAACGGCGCGCCCTGGTCGGCGCCTCCCGGTCTGACCGCGGTCCGGGACGAATTCAACGGGACGGTGGGGATTCTGGTGGTCCGCTGACCTTCGCCCGGGGGCGCGGGCCCCTCACTCGGCCGGGGCGAGGTCCTCGCGCACCAGGGCCAGCACCGCGGCATTGGGGACGATCAGGTACTTCTGCTCCTCGAAGGTGATCTCCACCGACGCCTTGCGCAGGAAGATCGCGTAGTCCCCATCCTGGGCCTGGGGAGGAATGTAGCGGGCGCGGCGTTCGCGGCGCCTCCAGGGCTCCTCGTCGGCGTCGAAGGGATCGGGCACGGCAAGACCCGGTCCCACCTGGACCACCCATCCCCCCAGCACCGTCTCGGTCTCCGCCACCGAGGGGGGAAGATAGAGGCCGGAGCGGGTCTTCCCCTGGATCTCCGGCCGGACCATGACGTGGTCGCCGACCACCATGAGCCGCTTCTTGAGCATGGGCCTATCTTAACCCGGAATTCGCGCGAGCGCCCCCCAATGCGAGAGCCCGGCCGGGATGACCCGGCCGGGCTCGAATTCCAGAGCTTCGACGCTCCCGCCCTATTTCTTCAGGGCGATGAACTCCTCTTTCATCTTCTGCAGCGCCGCCTTGGCGTCGCTGAAGAACATCATGGCGTTCGGGTACTCGAACAGCTCGTTCTTGATGCCCGCGAACCCGGCCCCGAGGCTCCGCTTGACGATGATCACCGTCTGGGCCTCGTGAACCTTGAGGATGGGCATGCCGTAGATGGGGCTCGTCTTGTCGTGGAGCGCCACCGGGTTCACCACGTCGTTGGCCCCCAGAACGATGGCCACGTCGGTGTTCTTG
>CAYRIJ010000054.1:8975-16576 GCA_964424285.1 uncultured bacterium | reverse complement strand
CGTCCCAGGGAATCGCCAGCTCGCTCCCGCCGTGGTTGCCGTTCAGGTGCTGGGGATCGAAGGCCATGATCACCTGGGAGCTCACATCGGTGCTGGTGGTGGGACCGGTCAGCCTCCAGAAGCTCTGGCCGTCATAGGGGCTCTGGTGCTGGTAGGCCCCGAGCTGGAAGTCGGGCCTGAACCCCGGCCCGCTGAACGACGCCCCGCGCTCCCAGGCGTCGATGGCGGTCAGGTCGGTATAGCCGTTCGGGCCGTCGAGGTCGGCGTCCAGGTAGAGGAGCCAGGAGTTCCCCTGCACCCGCCCCAGAACCCCCAGGTACAGGTAAGTGTCGTCCCAGTCCACGTAGAGGGCGTTGATCTCGTTGGTGTCCCCCGGCGCGCTGCTGTTCCAGGCCGAATCCCAGAAGTCCTCGCACGACCACCGCGGGGACGACCAGTCGGCGGCGTTGATCAGTCCGTCGATCTGGATCGCGGTGGGGGGGGTGTAGTTGATGGCCACGTTGTCCAGGTTGGTGATCTGGAGGTTGGGGTTGGCGGCCGCGTCCTGGACGCTCCCCGCGGCCAATAGAAGCTCCAGGCTCGAGGTGTTGAGCGCCTCCAGGGCCGAGGCGGTGCCCGGGGTGAGATCGAAGTCCAGCCGCTTGCTCGAGGTCCCGCCGGTGGTCAGGGTCTCGGAACCGGTCAGGGTCACCTCCGCGGTCCCGTCGTCGTTGTCGTCGACGGCGAACCCGGTCTGGACCACCGAGGCGATCTGGACCGCCTCGTCGAAGTACAGGGTCAGGTGGTCGGTGCCCGGGTAGTAGACCCCGTAGATGGGGGAGGGGCCGATGGTGTCGGTGAGCCCGTCCCGGAGCGCCTTCAACTCGGGGACGTGGCCGTTCCCGTCCAGCGCGCTCGTGTACCCGCCGTAGAGATAGACCTCGAAGGGGCTGTCCCCGTAGAGCTCGTCCCCTTCCAGAAGGGTGGCGGAGAACTGGAGGTTATGGTGGGCGCCGGCGCTTCCCACCACGATGGCCGCGGTGGCGTCGGTGTCGGGGTTCTTCTGGCCGAAGTAGCCGCCGCCGTCGGGATCCCACACCCGGTCCAGGGTCCCGTTCCAGGTCATGTCGAGGAGATCGGGGCTCATCCCGCTCTTCACGTACACGCGGTTTCCGTCGGCGCGGTAGACCACGTCCAGGTAGGGATCCCCCAGGGTGAGGGACACGGTCTTCGAGATCCCGTAGGCGGTGAGCTCGGCGCTCACCGTGTTTCCGGCGCCCGAGAGGACCTGGAGGCCGTAGAGGTCGCCCTCCCGGTCGGTTCCGTTCACGCTCACGTCGGAGAGGGCGGCGACGTGGTTGGTCTCGTTGTAGTCGCCGTCGGTGTCCGCCCAGTAGGCGTTGTCGTTGGACACCACGCTGTAGTTGTAGTCCACCCCCTTGCAGAACAGCCACTGGAGCTTTCCGCCGATGGTGTCGAACACCGCCATCAGGCGGTCGTTGTACATCACCAGCTCATCCACCCCGTCGTCGTCGATGTCGGAGAGGTAGGCCCCGGTGGGATTGGCGTAAAGGCCGGCGGCCCAGCGGGCGGCCTCGGCGTGGGGGTTGGCCGAGCGGATGTGGTTCGAGTAGTGGTTCTCCCACCCCGAGATCTCGCCGTTGTCGTGCCAGCCCGTCTCGTGGAGGTTGGTGACCAGGATGTACCAGGCCATCTCGGAGAGGTTGTTGACCGGCGCGGCCAGGATGTTGTCGAGGGCGTTGTTCCACTGGGTGCCGTAGTCCAGCTTGGGGACGTGGTTGTCCAGGTTCGAGGATCCGGTGTATCCGGCCCAGTCGCCGTACCAGAAGTTGTTCCCGCCGCCGTAGCCGTCGAATCCCCCCAGGAGCCCGTAGGTTCCGCTCTGGAGGGTGATGGACTGGGTGGTGAAGCCGGGATCCTGGAGCACGTCGGTGAGCTTCCAGACCCCGACCACCCCGCTGTTGGCCGAGCACTGCTGGAGCACGTGGATGTAGTTGTTGAGGGCGTCGGGGTTCCCGGCTCCCTGGGACACTTCGGCCGCGATCTCCGCGTCGTTCCCGTAGATGATGATCTCGTCCGAGGTGCCGGCGAGGATGGTGTTCCAGGCCGCACCCCAGTCGTAGTTCACCTGCCCCACGAAGTCGTTGTCGATGGGGAGCACCTTGAGCCCGTTGTAGGTGTAGATGTGGTGATCGTTGAAGGCGTTGTCGTTGTACCCGCAGTGGATGTAGTCGTCGAGGATGACCGCCCAGATCCCGTTGCCGGTGAAGTTGTCGCCGATGTAGTCGATGACGTTCCCGCTCGCGGTGTGGCCGTTCCCGTCGTTGTCGGGGTTCTCGCACCAGACGCGCTCCGGCACCCAGGCCACCCGGGGGGTGAAGCCGTAGCGCTGGACGATCATGCTGTTCTCGACCGCCACCGCCTTGCCGTTCACCTCGTCGCGGAGGAACGGCATCATCTGCTGGCCGTAGGCGGAGGTGATCATTTCCACCCAGCCCCCGGTGACCCCGGCGGCCAGCCAGTCGTTGAAGCTCTTGTCGTGCCACTGGGCGGCGGAGATCAGGGTGCCGGCCTGGTGCCAGTTCACGGGGAGGTTGTAGTACTGGTGGGCGGCCAGGAGTTCGTCGGCCCCGTCGTCGGGGTTGTTCGGGTCCCCGTCGTAGGCCGCGTTCTCCCCCCGCTCGCCCCGGAACACCGTGGTGTAGGTGAGCCCCTGGTTCAGGTGCTGGACGAAGGCCACGTTGTGGGTGCTGGAGGTGGGGGCGTTGGTGGCGGTGATGGAATCGAGCACCCGGCTCCCGTCGGTGGTGATGACGTAGAAGCCGACCGGGGTGGCGTCGTCGGCGGCCACGCGCGCGGCCACCGCGTCGTAGTCCGCCGCCGGCTTTCCCGCCGCCCGGGCCGCGGCCTCGGCGAAGCCCCCGGGGAGCCAAAGGCTCCCCTCGAGCATGTCCCAGCTCTTCGACTCGCGCACCGAGCGGAGCCGCTCGGTCTCTCTCGCGTCCCCCCGGTCGTCGAGGATCCTTCCGGTCAGGGCCCCGCCGTTCTCGGTGAGCTCGACCGCCCGGTCCCAGGCGAAGGGGGCCTCGCCGGCGATCCCGTCCGGCAGCGCCCGGGTTCCGCCGGGAGCGTAGTCCATGAGGATGATGGCCCGCACCCCGGGGTCGAGAACCGGCGCGGAGTCCTTCACCCCGGCCTCGCGGAAGAGGTTCACCCGGAAATTCAGGCGATCGATCTCCTGGTCGTAGTAGAACCCCATGAGATCCCCCCGCGCGGAGCGGCCGTCGGCTCCGTCATAGACCGGGTCGAGCGCCTTGGCCTGGGTCCGGCTCCACAGGTGGGGGTTTCCCTGGATCTCCAGGCCGGGAGCGGCCACCGCCGGGGCGATCCAATCGTGAGCGTCCACCTCGCCGATGCCGTGGCTCGCCAGGGGAAGCGTGCCCAGGACCAGAAGCAGGGGAAGGAGGCGACGGGTGACCTTCATGAAGTTGACTCCTTGTGGGTTGGACCGGTCCAACTCCGCGGGATGAAGCAACGATGCCGGCATGGTCGAGTTCGTTCCACGATCGGGCGGGTCTCCCGCCACGGGGTTCGGGGGAACGGCGGGGGCCGCGTCTATTTTACCAAATCGCCTGCCCGCCAACCAAATAGACGCTCGGAAAGCCCGGAAATTCCGTTGCCCGGGACCCGCGCCTGTGCGATTCTCGCACCGGATTCACTCTTGGAGGTCCGCATGGTGTCCGGTCGCCCCCCCCGTAAAGTCCACCACATTCTTCCGTTACCCCGGCTCGACGTGGAGAAGGCCCCGCCCTTCGGGAGAGAGGTGAGCCAGGAAGTCGACTTCCTGATCGAGCTCATGGATCTCCGGCCGGACGAGGAGATCCTCGACGTGGCCTCGGGCGCGGGCCGCCACGCCCTGGAGCTGGCGCGGCGCGAGTTCCGCCACGTCACCGCCATCGATCTCTCCGACCAGCTCCTGGGGATCGGCCGGCGTTGCGCGGAGACGCTCGGCCTCGCGGTCGACTTCGTCAAGGGCGACGCGCGGAAGCCGATGGAGGCGGAGCGCTTCGACGCCGCGCTCCTCCTGGGAGGCGGCGCGTTCGGGCTCATGGAGTCGGACGCGGAGAACTACGCCATCCTCGACGCCACCTACGCCTCGCTCAAGCCCGGAGGCCGGCTGGCCCTGAGCGCCATGAACCTCCTCCACCTGATCCGCCACCGCCAGGACCTCTCGGGCTTCGACCCCCAGACCAACTTCCTCACCACCACCGAGCGGGTGCAGATCGAGGGGGACGTGGTGGAGGAGCTGCCGCTGCACGAGCGTTACTACGTGCTGCCGGGACTCCGGAACGACCTGGGGCGGGTGGGATTCCGGAACATCATGGGCTTCGGGGCGGACGCCGGCCGGTTCTCGAGCCGGGCCATCGCCACCGACGATCCCGAGATCCTGGTCTACGCGATGAAGCCCAAGAGCTGAATGTCCCGTCCATTCCGACAGGTCCGGCGCCCATGAGTCGTTTCGGCGTTCAGGCGCTGCTCGCCGCCAACCGCTTCCTCCCCTCGCCCGCGCTCCCCGGGCTCCCCGGCGGGACCACCCACGCCGACTGGCAATACGCGACCAGCGGCTTTCTGCTCGACCTGTGGCAGGACATCGGGGGGGATCCGCCGGTCTCGCTCCTCGACGTGGGCTGCGGCAGCGGGGGGCGCACCCATCGCCTGGCCGAGGCCACGCCGAGCCTCGAGCGGATCGTGGGGGCGGACCTCTCGACGGTTCATCTCGAGCGGGCGGTGGACTACCACCGTTCCCAGGGATGGGAGCGGATCGTCAAGGTGGCCGCCGACGCCGTCCGGTTGCCCTTCGCCGACGCCTCCTTCGACCGGGTGGTCTGCACCGATCTTCTCGAGCACGTGGGGAAGCCGAGGGAGATGCTCCGGGACTTCCGCCGGTGCCTGCGACCCGGGGGGCGGTTCGTCCTGGTGTTCAACCCCTGGGGTTCGCCGCGGGGGAGCCACCTCTCCCAGGTGATCCGGCTTCCCTGGTGCCAGCTCTTCTTCGGACGGGACACCCTGGAGGCGGCGGTGGTCGCCCAGTGCCGGCTCGACGCCGATCGCGCGTCCACCGCCGAGGACCGCGCCGCCGCGGAGGCGCTCTCCCGCGACATGGTGGAGTTCTTCCGGAACCACGTTCACACCACCCGGATCGCCGATTTCCGGCGGTGGGTGCGGGAGGACGGCGTCTGGGCGCTGGAGGCCGAGCGTTGCTACGGTCCGGGGCCGATCCGGGAGCGGGGGTGGCTCCGAAACCCGGCGGTCGAGGAGTGGCTCACCTCGAGCTACGGGGCGGTGCTCCGGCCGTTGTAGGTCGCGAATCGGAGGCTCCTCGCTCCGCCGGCCGGAACAAGCCGGGGAGGGGCCCGGTGTGCGGACCCCTCCCCTTCCGTAGCACCCCCCAGGTCAACCCAGGAAGTCGTTGGAGATCTTCGGTCGCCGGTACGGCCGGCGGGTCAGCGAAGGACGATCGCGTCGCTGGAGACCAGATCCACGCCGTCGATCCGCCAGATGTGATACGGGCCGTTCGCGCCGCCGGTGGCCACGATCTGGTCGCCGTCGCCGAGGATCCGCAGGTTGCCCGCGATCGACGCCACCTGGTAGGAGAGGGATTTCCCCGGCAGGTCGGTCACGTCGAACGAGGATCCGTTCACCGCGCGCACCTCCTGGGTGTACGCGTGGACGAGCTTGTCGCCGCTCACCTGGTCGGTGCGGTGATCGATGAGCACGAGGGTCCGCACACCGTCCAGGCTCCCCAGGGCCGAGCGACTGACGTTGTAGTCGGTGCCGTCGAACGAGAACGCCGAGCTTCGCATCTCGGTCGTCGGGCCGGTGAATCCGGCGAGGCCGTCGATGGCGGTCACGCGAACGACCGCCACCTTTCCATCCGGGATGGCCGCCGCGGAGGCCGCCGGAGCAAGCCCCGCGACCACCACCAGAGCCGCCAGCGCGCATATTGCGAATTTCATGATGAGCTCCACCTCCGAAAAGGGTAGTCGGGAAGGGTTCTGCACGAATAGTAGCACTCTAAGTTGTTGTCTTGCAATGGGTTAATTTACCCACCGGGATAATTTCCGGAAAGCCAACAAGTTGCGTGCAGTTTGCAAGACGGCGTTTCGGGGCGGTGGGGGAAATGACCCACCCGCCCCCTCCGGGCGGCCCCCTTCCCGAAGGGTCAGCCGGCGATCCGGGACGCCCGCACCGTGTCGGGTTGGGTCGCCCCGATCCAGAGCAGGGTGTCCACGCGTCCGTCCGTGCCGGGGATCGCGGTGAGGTGATACCAGAAGAGGGGGGCGAACCAGGTATCGCCGGTCTCGGGGATGAGGCGCGAGATCTTCCCCTCGTCGCCGTGGAGAACGAGGCGGTCGCCCGCGAGCTCGAGGTCGAACCCGAAATCGTTGGGCAGCCGGTACCGCCCCGCCGCCCGCCCGGCCAGGGCGGGGTCGAAGGCGTCGGGGCTGAACTCGGGGAACGGGGGGGTGGGCAGGCCGAAGACGATCGCGGACACGCCGTCGGCGATGATCTGCTGGATCTGGGCGTCGTCGTTCATCAGCACCGCCACGAAGACGTCGTCGTTCAGATAGTGGTTCAGGTCGGCGCTGTAGCCGGGGAGGCTTCCCCCGAAGAGCACCATGCGCCGCCCGAGGCGCTGGCGGATCGCCCCGACCTGGGCCTCGCTCGAGGTCAGGACCCCGTGGACCAGCGCCCGGTTGAACCGGTGGAGATCCGTCGCCGTCGAGTAGAGGGACGCGCTCCCCGCGCGATAGGCGAAGTCCACCGGAGGAGCCGGGACGGTCCCCGGCCCGTCGGGATCGGGCATGAGCCCGACCGCCTGACCCGGGACCGGGCCGGGTCCGTTCTCGTCCCCGGTCGCGGTCATCCCCGCCGGCCGGAAGACGTACTTCTCAAGGTAGTCGGCATAGGGCATCCCCGAGACGATTTCAACCACCCGGGCCAGGAGGAGGAAGCCGGAGTCGCTGAACCGGGCCCGGCTCCCCGGCGGGAAGAGCAGCGGCTTGTCCCGGAACCGGACGATGAGGGAGTCCAGGTTCGGAGATTCGGGAGGCCCCGCGCCGGCGGGGGGATCGTCCAGCGGGGGGATGCCGCCCCGGTGGTTCAGCAGATCGAAGAGCTTGATCCGGTCGCCGTGGGGGTAGTGCGGAAGATACTTGGAGAGGGGATCCCGGATGCTCAGCTTCTGCTGCTCATCGAGCTGGATCACCGCGAGGGTGATGAAGGCGTGGGTGGCCGAGCCGATGGGAAACCGGGTGTCGGGGGTGTTGGGAAGGTTCGAGGCCGGATCGGCCCGGCCGTACCCCTCGGCGAAGAGGATCGAATCCCCCCGGGCCACCAGCACCACGCCGCTCATGGCGTTCAGGTTCACGTAGGGCTCGACGAAGGCGTCGATCCGGCCGGCCAGCTCGGCGGAGTCCGGGGGGGCGGCGGGAGGCCCGGCGGCACGGGCGGGGGCCGCTTCCGGGCCGAGCCCTCCCAGGACGGCCAGGACCAGGATGAGGAGGATCGAGTTGGGTGGAAGCTGGGGCACGGTTCGG
>CAYRIJ010000054.1:0-8875 GCA_964424285.1 uncultured bacterium | reverse complement strand
GGCCAGGACCAGGATGAGGAGGATCGAGTTGGGTGGAAGCTGGGGCACGGTTCGGTGTCTCTCTCCGCGGCTAGAGGTATGCTGGCGGCGCAGGCGGGCCGGCGGAGATGATACGCCATCTCCCGGCCGGATGTTCCCGCGCCGCCGGCCGGTTCCGCCCCCGCCCCCGGCGGTCAGAGCGACGGCAGCTCGTAGCGCAGTGACGAGTGGGTGACCAGGTCGTTCCCCTCGCCGTCGCTCCCGTACTCGACCCCTCCGGTGAAGGTCAGCCAGAGCCCGGCCCCGACCGCCATCTCGCCTCCGCCCTCCAGCGTCCAGGTCGGCCGGACGCCGTCCTCCCAGTTCCCCCGGCCCCCGGCCAGGAACTTGACCGTGCTGGTGCCGAAGTAGAGGCGGGACGAGAGGCTACCCTTGCCACGGAAGACGTCCGACTGCAGGGTCCGCTCCGCGCGCCCGTTCACACCGAGCAGAAACTGCCCGGATCCGCCGATGGGGAGTCCGAAGGTCCCCCAGGCGGCGTAGGACCGGGTGTGCAGGTTCGAACCGGTGGAGTCGGCCGAGGCGGCGAGGACCGCGGCCGCGACCTCGATCTTCTCCTGGTTCCAGCTCCGGTCCGAGTATTCCCGGATCGTGGCTTTCAAGGAATCCTGGAGCGCCTCGACTTCCGCCATGCCACCCGTGGGTATCTCGCCCACGGTGTCCGATTCGGTGGGTTTGCCGACCCGGGGCGACAGCGCCAGCACCATGCGTTCAGCAAGCCGGGTGATGGCCTCTCTGTACTCCTCATCGGCGCGGAGGTCCCCTCCGTCCCGGAGCGTGACCCGGATCCCGAGGGCGATCCGGGTGGCCGTGCTCGCACCATCCGGCCGGTGGGTGGCGAGGGAAACACGGGTCCGGTAGAGGGCCGGTCGCCTCAGGTACCTCTGGACGGTGAGGTGCCGGCCCCCGATCAGGAGCCCCGGGGAGACCTCCACCCCTACGGACCGGGGGATCGAGAACCGGTCGTCGTCGCCCTGGAACCTGGAGGCGACGGCGGTCAGCTCGTTGACCGAGACCGGCCGCAGGAGCTGATCGGGCTCCCCGCCGATGAGAATGAAGGCGGGGGACTCCGGCACCGCGAAGTCGCCGCGGATCCGGTAGGCCTGAACCGGCTTCTCGCTCGTGCCGGCGGCGAGGGCCTGCGTCGACGGAACGGTCAGGGCAAGAATCGCGAGCATCAGCTGGAGCTTGCGCATGGGACCCCCTCTCAACTCACCAGACGGCAGAAGACGTTCAGGGCCACGCTGGACTCGTCCGACCTCCCATCAAGGGACACCCGATCCAGCTCCCGGGCGTCCTGTTTGACGATCAACGCCACGCTGTACTGATCGATCGGCGGGGTCAAGACCACCACGATGATGGCCTGGACGATCCGCCGGTCGTTGACCCTGGCGGGCTGGGGCAGGGGGTACTCGTCGTCGGCGGGATTCAGGAAGTTTCCGTGCTCCTGCAGGATCATCGTATTGTCTTCGGCCGCCCATAGCCGGAGCTCGTAGGCGCCTTCCTGCGCTTGGCCGCAGGTGACCTCGGCGGACAGCCGGCCGCCGGTCGGGTCGAAACGTATCTCCTTCATGGGTCTACCTCCGAGGCTGGCGGGATGATGTCCGGGGAAGTATCGGGAATTGCGCGGGATCAAAGATGTGCCGATACGATTTAGTACTAAAATGAATATATATTCCAGTTCCGGATCGGTGTCAATGGATGCATAAGAGCGAAATCTCGCGTTGAATCGGGGCCCGTCCGGGCGCGAACCGCTTCGGGGACCGGAGCTCCGTCGGAACCGTCGCTCGGTGGGTTTTCGGGGGGCTCGCGGGCGGCTGACCGGCCGCGGCCGCTCAGGCGGCCCTGGCGTCCTCGCCGGTCTCCACGGTGAAGGTCGTCTTGGCCATGTAGACCGGACACCGCTCGCACCCGGGCTGGGTGACCGCGGGGTCTTGCTGCGCCAGCTGGCGGAGGGACTCCCAGCAGCGGTGGCCCCGTCCCTCGCGGTAGATCGCGCACTCCTCCTTGCCGGCGATCTCCGGGCGGCAATCGCGCACGCAGTCGATCATCTCCCAGCACGGCCGGGCCTCGCGGGTGGGAAGGAAGATGCGGAAGGCCGCGCCCTCGCCCGGCCGCGACGAGACGTCGATCCTTCCCCCGTGATCCTGGACGATCCCCTGGGTGATGGAGAGCCCGAGGCCGGTCCCCGCTCCCTCGGGCTTGGTGGTGAAGAACGAGTTGAAGATCCTGGGCAGAACGTCGGCGGGAATCCCCGGGCCGTCGTCGCTCACCGACGCCATGAGGTAGGTCCCCGCGCCGACCGCCCGGGTCTCCACCCGCAGGTGCCCGCCGCCCCGTTCGCCGAGGGCATCCCGGGCGTTGGCCACCAGGTTGGTGAAGACCTGCTGGAGCTGGTTGGCGTCCCCCCGGACCCAGGGCGCGCCGCGGTCGAGGCTCACCGCCAGCTCGACGCCGCGCGAGCGGAGCTGCGCCCCCATGAGGAGGCAGGTGCGTTCCACGACGTCGTTCACGTCCACTTCCTTCAGCTCGAAGCTCGACTTCCGGGCGAAATCCTTCAGCCCCTGGACGATCACCGTCATGTGGTCCACCGCCTGGATCACCAGCTCCAGGTGCCGGCGCGAGGCCGTGGCCCGCTTGGAGAGGCGGGACAGCACGAGCTGGGAGAAGCCCCGGATGGAGGTCAGGGGCTGGCGAAGCTCGTGGGCGATCCCCGCCCCCAGCTCCCCGAACGCCGCCATCTTCCCCGCCTGGATGAGCTGGGCGTGCGCCTCGTGGAGGGCCTCGTTCACCTTTTCGGTCTCCTCCTTGGAGCGGCGAAGCTCGTCCACCGCCGCCTCCAGCTCCCGGCCCCGCGCCTCCAGCACCTCCTTGGAGCGCTCGAGGCTCCGGCGCGACTCGGTGAGGTTCTGGGCCATGCGGTTGAAGGCGTTTCCGAGGACGGCCAGCTCGTCCCCGGTCCCGATGCGCACCCGAGCGGAGAGATCGCCGGACCCCACCCGCCGGGTGAACGCCACCAGCTCGCCCACCGGGTGGGTGATCTGGCGGGCGAAGAACCAGGAGAAGACGAGGGCGATGAGGATCGCGGTGAGGGCGATCCCGGCCAGCCCCTCGCGGATCTGGGACAGGAAGGCCAGCGCCCGCCCCTCGGAACGGAGAACGACGAAGGCGCCGGGCATGGAGGCATCGGGTCCGTGGAGGGGAACCCAGAGCGTCCGGTAGCGGGCGCGGTCGATCTTCACCATCGAGGTGCCGGCGTTCCGGAGACCCCGCCCGGTGATCCCCCTCCAGGCCGCGACCAGGGAGGCCTCGGCGTCGGCGGGCACCCCGTTGCTCCGGGCCAGGAGCCCCCGGTCTCCCACCAGGGCCACCGCGCTGCCCGACATTCGCTCCAGGTCGCCGGCCATCCGCGAGTCGAGGCTCGTCCCCAGGCAGAGCGCGCCGAGCTGCAGGCCGCCCACCTCCACCGCGGTGGCGGTCACGTGGGTGAGTCCGCCGCTCACCGCCACGATGCCGTCGCTGTGCTCCCGGCCCACCGCGCTCCGGGCCAGGGTGCTCACCGGGCGGAGGTCGTTGACCCCGCGCTCGAGGGCCGGGCCCACCGCCACCAGGGGCGTCCCCTGGGTATCGGTGAGAACCAGGAGGTCGACGTCCACCCCCTCGAGGATCCGCCGGGCCACGTCGGTCACCGTGGCCAGGGCCTGTTTCTGGTCCTCGGGGGAGAGGGTGGGGTCGTAGACCGCGGCCGCGGCCTTGAAATAGGGCAGCTCCGAGACCAGGCGGCACCGCTCCAGGAGCTGGCTCCGCCGGTATTGCTGGAGGGCCTGGAAGGCGGCGCGGGTGTGCTCCAGCCCCTCGTCCTCGTCCACCTGGACCTCGCGCACCACGGTGAGGTCCACCAGGAGCGACATGACCAGGGCGAGGGCCGCCGCTCCCGCCCCCACGGTGAGGAAGAGCTTCCGGCGAAGCGGCCAGCGCACGGCTCAGCGCCCCCCGAGGGAGGCGGTGAACTCGACCGATCCGCCGGCGGGCACCTCGATCGCGCCGAGGTCCAGCATGGGGTGGAACACGGGATGGGAGTTCCCGAACTTCACCGGGGTCGGATGGAGCCGGGCCCGATGGGTTGTCCGCATGCCGTGCCTCCCGCCGGCCGGGGCTGCGGCCGGAGAGGCCTCCGCCCGGTCCCCGACCGCCGAAACGGGTGTACTGGAGTTCGGTCTGTGATCGGACCGGAGGTGCTGCATCTTGAGCGGTTTCGGCGGGTTGGCGGGAAGGGAGCCCGGACGGAAGGGGTCCGGACCGCCCTCCCGCTTGACTCGGGTTCGGGGGAGGCGTAGCCTTGATTCCCTCTGAACATAGGGTTCACGGCCGAGCGGCCGGGATCCCGGGAACCGGCTTCAAGTCGGTTCAAGACCGGACCTTCGGGGCGGGGTGCAAGTCCCCACCGGCGGTGACAGCCCGCGAGCGAGGGGCCCAAGGGCCCCGAGCAGGATCCCGTGAAATTCGGGAGCCGACCGTACAGTCGGGATGAGAGAAGGGACCGGGCGTCGTCGGGCGCCGTGCGCTCGGGGGCGCCGTATGCCCTGCCCCGAAGCTCCTCACAGGCTTCGGGGTTTTTGTTTGCCCACGGACGGTGAAGCGGGGCGCGTCGGGGGGGACGGGGAGAGACCGGATGCGATCGGACGAACCAGGGACGGGAGGCCGTTGATCACCCCCGAGCGGGCGATGGCCCGCGCTCTCATTCTGGCCCGGCGTGGGATGGGCGACACCCATCCCAATCCCCCGGTGGGCGCGGTTCTGGTGCGGGACGGGAAGGTGGTCGGCGAGGGCCGGCATCATCGGGCCGGCGAGCCCCACGCCGAGGTCCTGGCCCTTCGGGCGGCGGGGGCCGAAGCGCGCGGCGCCGACCTGTTCGTGACCCTCTCGCCCTGCAATCACCAGGGGAGGACGCCGCCCTGCGTGCCGGCGATCATCGCCGCCGGGGTGCGGACGGTGCACGTCGGCGCGGCGGATCCGAACCCGCTCTCCGGGGACGGGTCGGCCGCGCTCGCCGCCGCCGGAGTCGACGTGCTCACCGGCCCCGGCCGGACGCCCGCCGCCCACCTGGCCGCGGGGTTCGCCTCGACGGTGGAACGCAAGCGCCCGCGAATCCTGCTCAAGGTGGCCACCTCCCTGGACGGGAAGATCGCCGCCCCGGGAGGGGAGTCGCGCTGGATTTCCTCGGAAGTGGCCCGCGCCTGGGTGCACCGCCGGCGGCGCGAGGCCGACGCCGTCGCGGTCGGCTCGGGAACGGCGGTGAAAGACAACCCGGCGCTCACCACCCGGTTCGTGAAGGGGCGCTCCCCGGACCGGTTCGTGCTGGACTCGCGGCTGCGCACCCCGCAGACCGCGCGGGTGTGGGAGGACGACGGAACCCGCCGGGTCGCGGTCACCGTCGAGGCCGCGCCCGCGGAGGCGCGGCGGACGTTGGAGGCGAAGGGGGTCGAGGTGTGGACGCTCCCCGCCGGCCCCGACGGGCGGGTCTCGCTCCCCGCCTTCGCCGCCCGGCTGGGGAGCGAGGGGTACACCACGCTCCTGGTCGAGGGCGGAGGCACGGTGGCCGGGTCGCTGGTGGCCGAGCGGCTCGCCGACGTGATCTGGATGGTGGTCTCCCGGCGGCTCCTGTTGGGAGGGGGCGGGCCGGGCTGGACCGAAGGGCTCCGGGTCTCCGGGGTGGCGCGGGCGGTGCGGGTGGCGCGGACCGGGTTGCGCCGTCTCGGGCCGGACTGGCTGGTGACCGCGGTCCCCGAGGCCGCCCAGTGGTGGGATCCGGGTCCTTGTGACCGATAGCGGGATCGGGAGCGCCGGCGGCGGCGCCCGGAGGAACGACATGTTCAGCGGGATCATCGAAGGCACGGGACGGGTGGTGCGGGCGGAACGCCGCGCCGGAGGGGTGAAGCTCACCCTCCAGGTCCCGGAGGCGCTCCGGGACCTTCCGCCGGGGTCGAGCGTGGCGGTGAACGGCACCTGCCTCACCGTGACCGAGGCCTCGGGCGACGCCCTGAGCTTCGACGCGGTGGGCGCCACCCTGAAACGGACGCTGCTCGGCGGCGCCGCGGTGGGGGATCGCTTGAATCTGGAGCGGAGCCTTCGCCTGGGAGCCCCGGTGGACGGCCACCTGGTCACCGGGCACGTGGACGGTTTGGGAACGGTGGCCGCGAGACGCCCCGGGGAGGGCGCGGTCTACTTCGACATCCGGGTGCCGGAGGATCTGGCCGGGCAGATCGCTCCGCGGGGGTCGGTGGCGGTGGATGGGGTGAGCCTCACCGTGGCCGAGACGCGGGGAACGACCTTCACGGTCTCGATCGTTCCCTACACCCTGGAGCACACCGTGATGGGCGATTACCGGCCGGGCCGGAAGGTGCACGTGGAGACCGACGTCCTGGCCAAGTACGTCCAGCGGGCGTTGAGCGCGGACGGGAGCCGTGAGGGCCTCGCCGCCTGGTTCGCGGAAACGGAGACCCAACGATGAGCAGTATCGACGAAACCCAAGTGGACCGCGAGTACCGCTTCGACACCATCGAGTCCGCGCTGGCCGACCTGAAGCAGGGGAAGATGGTGGTGGTCCTCGACGACGAGGACCGGGAGAACGAGGGAGACGTGGTGTGCGCGGCCGAGACCATCACCCCCGCTCACGTGAACTTCATCATCCGGGAGGCGCGGGGGCTGCTGTGCGTGCCGATGTCCGCGGAGCGGCTCGCCCACCTGGGCCTGGATCCCATGGTGCGGGATAACACGGCCCCGATGGGGACCTCCTTCACGGTCTCGGTGGACGCGATCCGCGGCTGCACCACCGGCATCAGCGCCCAGGACCGCGCCATCACCATTCGCGCCCTGGCCGACGAGCGCACCCGGCCCGAGGACCTCGCCCGTCCCGGGCACGTGTTCCCGCTCCGCGCCGCGCCCGGCGGGGTGCTCCGCCGCACCGGCCACACCGAGGCGGTGGTGGATCTCATGAACCTGGCCGGCATGAAGCCGGTGGGCGCGCTCTGCGAGATCCTGGACGAGGACGGCACCATGGCCCGGCCGCCCTACCTGGCGCGGTTCGCCCGGAAGCACGGTCTCCGTCTGATCCGGATCGCCGACCTCATCGACTACCGCTTCCGCAAGGACCGGTTGGTCCGCCGCATCACCACCACCCGCCTTCCCACCAGGCACGGCTCCTTCGATCTCCACCTCTTCCGGAGCGTGGCCGAGGACCAGGACCACCTCGCCCTCACCAAGGGGGACGTGTCCGACGGCAAGCCGGTGCTGGTGCGCGTCCACTCCTCGTGCCTGACCGGCGACATCCTGGGGTCCAGGCGTTGCGATTGCGGGGAGCAGACCGCCGAGGCCCTGCGCCAGATCGAGGCCGAGGGTCGCGGGGTCTTTCTCTACATGATGCAGGAGGGGCGGGGCATCGGCCTGGCCAACAAGATCCTGAGCTATGCGCTCCAGGACGAGGGGCTGGATACGGTGGAGGCCAACCTTCACCTGGGCTTCAAGCCGGACGAGCGCCACTACGGGGTGGCGGCGCAGATCCTGAGCGATCTCGGGGTGCGCGAGGTGCGCCTCCTCACCAACAACCCGGCCAAGACCCAGGGTCTGGACCGGATCGGGATCAAGGTGGTGGAGCGGGTGCCCCTGGTGATCGGGACCAACCCGGCCAATGAACGGTATCTGGCCACCAAGCGGGAGAAGATGGGACACTTGCTGGACTATTCCGAGGTCTTGCGGGAGGCGGAGAGGCCGGCCGGCGGCTCCGGGAACGGAGAGGCCCGGCCGCGGAGGAACGGACATGAATGAGTACAAGGGCTCCCTGGACGCGTCGGGGAAGCGGTTCGCGCTGGTGGCGGGGCGCTTCAACGAGAGCTTCACCGGCAACCTGGTGAACGGGGCGGTGGATTGCCTGGGGCGGTTGGGGGCGGACGAGGAGGAGGTGGACCTCTACTGGGTGCCGGGATCCTTCGAGCTGGCCCACGCCGCGCGGGGGGCGGCGGTGAGCGGCCGCTACGACGCGGTCATCGCCCTGGGAGTCCTCATTCGAGGCTCCACCCCGCACTTCGACCTGGTGGCGGGGGAAACCGTACGCGGGCTGGCGGCGGTCGGCCGCGACACCGGGGTCCCCACCGTGTTCGGCGTGGTGACCGCGGACACCCTGGAGCAGGCGGCGGAGCGCTGCGGATCCAAGATGGGGAACCGGGGGTGGGACGCGGCCCAGGCCGCGGTGGAGATGGTGAACCTCGGGGAGGCGTTCGGCGGCTGGGGTTCGCCGGCGATGTCCGACCATGTCCACGCGCACGCCGAGCCGCCGCCGGCCAAGACCCCCAAACGGGGGGGGCGCGGGCGGGCGACCACCGGCGGGAAGCGTGACGGTTCCCGCTAAGGGGCCGATCCGGCCGCCGCATCCGGGTGGTCACGGGCCGCGCCGCCGGGCGCGGGTGGCCTGCGTTCGGGCCCTGTACCGCGCCGAAGTGGTGGGGGACGCCCCGGCGGAGCTGGCCCGGGAGCTGGCCTCGGAGGAGACGATCACCGACGAGGTCCGGGGCTATGCCCACCGGTTGATTTCCCTGGTGGTCGACCACGCCGAGGAGGTCGACCGGATCCTGAGCGAGGCGCTGGTACGGTGGGATCTCAAGCGGCTGGCGGTGACCGACCGGTGCGTGCTCCGCATGGGCGCGGCGGAACTCCTGTACGAACCCGATCTCCCCACGCGCATCATCCTCGACGAGGCGATCGAGATCGCCAAGCGCTACGGGTCCGGGGAGTCGGGGCGGGTCGTGAACGGGGTCCTGGACCGGGTGGCACGGGAGCGGCG
>CAYRIJ010000053.1:14879-16577 GCA_964424285.1 uncultured bacterium | reverse complement strand
TTCTACTACGCGCTCCTCGGCGTCTTCGGGGAACTCTCCGGGAACTACTTCCTGATGGGGAAGCTGTTCTCGGTGCTGGCCGCCGCCGCCTCGGTGCGGCTCGCGGGGGGGATCGTGCGGCGGCTTTGGGGACCGGCGGCCGGCCTGGCCGCGGCGCTCTTCCTCGCCGGAAACCCGATCGTCGTCGAACACGCGTTCCGCGCCTGCTCGGACATGGTCTTCTTCGCCCTGTTCCTGGGGACCCTGAATTTGGTCCTCCGCGAACCGCCCCAGGGCCGGCGCGGTTGGGGGGCGGCGGGAGCCCTGGCCGGTCTTGCCTGGCTCACCCGCTATACCGGCGCCGTTCTCTTCCCCGCGGGGTTCCTGGCTCTGGTCCTTCTCGTCCGCCCTCGGAGGCGGATGCTCCTGTGCGCGCTGGTCTTCGCCGGGGCCGCCCTCCTGGTGGCGGCGCCCTGGGGCTTCCACCTCTGGCGTCTCACCGGCGACCCCTTCTGGAACAACAACTACCAGAACGTGGCCATCGACGTGTACGCGAGCACCCCCGGCACCGCCCAGCAGGGCCGCTTCATGGCCCGGGTCGGGTTCGCCTCGATGGCCGAGGTCTGGCGCGTCGATCCCCCGCGGGTCCTCGCCGCGTTTCTGGGAAATGCCGTCCGCCATCCGCTCGATGATGTCGATCGGCTGGTGGGGACGGCATGGGCGGTCGCCGCGGCGCTCGGCTTCATCCTGGCCTTCCGCCGCCGTCGAAGGCGCCTCGATGCGGCGTTCGTCGGCGCCGGGATCCTCACCTACCTGGGATTGATCCCCGCGTTCTACGATCCCCGATTCATGATTCCCCTCCTCCTCTGGTGGAGCGCGGGGGTGGGCGCGCTGGCCGCCGCCCTGGTGTCCGCCCTCCCGAGGTTCGGGCGGAGCCGCCCCGCCGATCGGAAGCAGCCCAAGTCCGCACGCCCGCGGGGACGCCCCCCGGCCGGGACGACGGCCCTGGCCTGGGCTCCGGCGGCGGTGATCCTGGTCCTGGCCGTCGCCTCCAATGCGCGCGTGTTCCGGGCTTCCCTCGATCCCCGGGAGGTGGACGCCCCCCCGGTGGAGTTGCTGCGCCTGGCCGGGGAGGCCCGGGAGGCCGGTTACGCCTTCGATGCCACCACCCCCATCGCCGCCCGGAAGCCGCAGATCGGCTACGTGCTGGGGAGCCCGGTCATCCCCATCGCCACCGGACCCATTTCCGCACTCCGGGAGTCAGGCGCCCACTACTTCCTGGTCTCGAGTATCGAGGTGGGCACCTATCCCTCCCTGGAGCCCTTCGCGGAGATGACCGTAGACTCCCCGCCCGTCGAGGGGCTGACCCTGGTGGCGCGGGTCATGATTCCGGTCGGGTACGGACAGCGCCGGGTGGCAAACCTGTTCGCGGTGAACGACCCGCTTCCCTGGAAACCCGCGGCTCCCGGGCCGGTGACGGCGGCGCGCGAGGTGATCCCCGGGCTCTCCCGCATCGATACCCTGAGGCGAAACCTGGCCGCCTGGTACATGGTCTGGGACCGCACCCAGCCGGTGAAGCCCGTGCTGGACCGGATGTCCCCCGGGGCCATCGAGAGCCCCTCGGTGCTCTGTCTCCGCGGGGACGAGGCGGTTCGCCGGCACCGCCCGGCGGAGGCCGACTCGCTCTACCGGATCGTCGCCGCGCGGGACACCACCGGC
>CAYRIJ010000053.1:0-14779 GCA_964424285.1 uncultured bacterium | reverse complement strand
CCCGGCGGAGGCCGACTCGCTCTACCGGATCGTCGCCGCGCGGGACACCACCGGCCTGGACATCCTCCTCCGGCGGGCCGGGGCCGCCTACCTGGCCGGACGCGCCGACGAGTACCACGGGGTCCTGGCAACCTACGCCGCCCGCCACTTCACCGGGAGCGGGGGCTCCGCCCGGGAGTGGCTCCAGCTCGGCTACCGCCTGCGCTCGACCGGCGACTTCGCTCCCGCGGTGGCTCCCCTGGCGTGGAGCCTGGAGCTTGGCGGGGCGGACCAGGCGGCGAAGCTCAAGTACCTGGGCGAGGCCCTGGTGGGGCTGGATTGGCCGGTGGAGGGAATCTCCTTCCTCAGCCGGTACCTGGAGCTGGTTCCGGACGACCGGATCACCCGGCAGGGCCTCGACCTGGTGAAGCGACGGGCCGCCGCCGCGGGTTCGTAGAACCGACGGGTCAGCGCGCGGGAAGGATGTCCGGGACCCCGGTGATCGCCGGCCCGGGGACCACCTGGGCCACGTCGTGGCACTGGTCGCAGCCCGGGGCGGAGGCCCCGCCGGAGCCCAGCTCCCAGACCATGGCGAAGGCCTGGTCCGAGCCGTGGGCGCGGTGGCAGGACAGGCAGAAGACCCCGTTGGTCCGGGAGTCCACCACGCTCCCCGACGCGTAGTCCGAGGCCCCGGAGACCACGAAGCGCACCCGGGGAGTGGTCCAGAACCCCGATTCCCCGCCGGCGTCCCAGTGGTCCGGGGCCGTGGTGCCGGAGGGCCCGCCCTGGGCGATGGAGTTGGGGGAACCCCGCTCGCTGTCGTAGGTGGGATGGCGGTTGGGGATCCCGGTCCCGTCGGGGTCGATGTAGTGGTCCCCGGAGAACACGTGATGGCAGTCGACGCACATGCTGGACACCTCCCGGAGCTGGTCGCTGTCGAGGGTGCCGAAGGAGACGTTGTCCGACTCGTAGCGGGCCATGCCGCCGGCGCCGGGGTTCACGAACAGCCCCAGGTCGGGGGTGGCCTCGGGATCGCTGGCCCAACGGAGGTTCCGGGCCACGTCGTTCCCGTGGGGATCGTGGCAGTCGATGCAGGTCACCTTGGGATTCACGCCCCCGAAGTGGCACCGGTTGCAGAGCCCTTGGCCGCCCTCGAGCCCGCGGCCGAGGTCGTGGCCGCGGGGATTCACGATCCCCGGCTCGTCGAAGTGCCCGGCCGAACGCTGAAAGAGGCCGTTCACGTCGCTTCCCATCACGTCGGGAGCGAAGGTGTGGCCGTCGTGACAGCTCAGGCAGAGGTCCACCGGATCGGGGGCCTTGAGGAGCAGGGAGTTGGCTCCGCCCAGGTACGGGGTGTCCTCCCCGAGGCGGGGAGCGGCCGGATCATAGGGGTGGCTCTGGGAGGCGTGAAGGATGTGACAGTCCGAGCACACCAGGGTCGCGTGGTTGTGGTATCGGGGGAGGGCGTCGGGAAAACTTCCGGAGCCGGAGAGGGGAGCCAGGCTCCGGGGAACGGTGCGCCCCCCGAGGTGGACGGGGGAAGCTCCGAATCGTTCCGCGGGCGCCCCCGCGGTCAACGTGCCGATCGCGACCCAGAGAACGGCCGCCGGCCACCCTCTCCCCCACCCCTGTCCCATGGCGGTACGCCCTTCTTGATGAGTGCCGGTCGAGCACGATCCAGGCTCGACGAGGAATCGGAACCGCACTGGTAGGGGAATGCTACAGCTTAGGCCGCGCCATCTGGGAAACGCACATACAGATTCTGCATACGGCGGTTCTTGGGCGATTTGCGGTGGATGGTGGGCACCCCGGCCGGGGAGGCCAACGCCCGGGGGAGGAAGCCGGGCGGAGTCCACCCGGGTGAACTCCGCCCGCCCATCAACCTGACTGGGCTATCAGTACAGTCGCTTCAGAAGCCCCCAGGTGGAGGCTTCGACCGGGGTGGTGCACGAGGCCGTCTCCCCCGGCGACGGGAGGCAACCCGTCCCCGCGGGGAGATCGGTGCCGTCGTAGGGGTTCATGCCGTCGAACACCTTCCAGGTCTCGGCCCCGTCCGGATAGCGGCCGGTGCTCCGGTCGTCCTCCGCCTCGTGGTCGGCGTAGGTGTAGCAGTCCGCCAGCACCGTGTCCTCGCCGGCGATCCGCCAGAGCCCGATGTAGCCCCCGGTGTTCCCCAGGCGAAGCCCGTAGGCCGGCTCGCCGTTCGCCTGCTCCCAGGCGTAGCTCTGGCTCCCGTACACCACCGTCACCGCGCCCGGGTCGAGCGTGCCCGAGAACTCGTAGCGCCACGAGGTGTCGGCGCCGGCCAGGCGGAACCCGCTCAACGACACCGACGACGAGCCGGTGTTCATGATCTCCACCCATTCGTCGTCGCGGAAGCTGTAGGTCGAGTCGCCGTCCCAGTCGCTGGCCGGATCGGCCATGATCTCGTTCACCAGGACCTGGCCGCAGGCGGGCGCCGCCGACCCGGCCAGGGCCGGGAGGATCAGCACCAGGGCCAGGGCCGCCACCGGAGCTAGCTTCATCATCCGCATGGATCTCTCCGTGTTCCGGACGGAGAAACTTCGGGAGGTGGACGCGGACGGGGATTGCGGGAGAGGAGCGCGGGCCGCCCCCGAGGGAGCGGCCCGGAACCGGAAACCGGCGGCTAGACCTTCTTCGCCACCCCCACGAAGGAGGCGATGCGGTCCAGGGCCTTGTCGATGTTCTCGATGGAGTTGGCATAGGAGAAGCGCAGATGCCCCTCCCCCATGGCCCCGAAGGCGGTGCCGCTCAGGGCCGCCACCCCGAACTCGTCCAGGAGCTGGTTGGCCACGTCCTTCGAGGGACGGCCCAGCGCCCGCACGTCGGGGAAGACGTAGAACGCCCCCCGGGGGAGGAGGCAGTTGATGCCCTCGATCTCGTTCAACCCCTTCACCAGGTGGTCGCGGCGCTTCAGGAACTCGTCGCACATGCGCCGGGCCTCGTCCTGGGAGCCGGTGAGGGCCTCCATCCCCGCCCGCTGAATGAAGCTGGCGGTGCAGGAGTTGCAGTTGGTGGCGAGCTGGGCCACCTTCTGGGCGAGGGCTTCCGGCATCACCCCGTAGCCCAGGCGCCAGCCGGTCATGGCGTAGGTCTTGGAGAACCCGTCCAGGAGCACCGTCCGCTCGAGCATCCCCGGCTCGGTGGTGATGGAGGCGTGCTTGTCCCCGTAGATCGTCTTGGAGTAGATCTCGTCGGAGAGGACCCAGACGTCGGGATACTCCCGGAGGATCTCGGCGATCTGACGAAGATCCTCGGCGGGAAGGACTCCCCCGGTGGGGTTCTGGGGCGAGTTGATGATGAGGAGCCGGGTCTTGGCCGAGAGCTTGTCCCGAATTTCGTCCAGATCGAGACGGAATTCGTTCTCCTGCTTCAGGGCCAGGGGCACCGCCTTGGCTCCGATGTAGTTGATCACCGACTCGTAGATGGGAAACCCGGGGTTGGGGTAGAGGGCCTCGGCGCCCGGGTCCAGGACCGCCATCATGGTGTAGAACATGATGGGTTTGGCGCCGGGAGTGACCACCACGTTGGCCGGCCCCGCCTTGATCCCGCGGTCGGCGGCGATGTACCCGGCGATCACCTCCCGGAACTCCGGAAGCCCCGCCGAAGGGCCGTAGTGGGTGAAGCCGGCGTCGAGGGCCCGCTTGGCCGCCTCGATGATATTGGCCGGCGTGTCGAAATCGGGCTCGCCGATCTCGAGATGAACGACGTCCCGTCCCTTCGCCTCCAACGCCTTGGCCCGCGCCAGCACCTCGAACGCGGTTTCCGTCCCCAGTCGCTCCATCGCCCTGGCAAAGCTCGGCATGATCCACCCCTCCGAAAATGACCCCTCGGTACACTTTTAACCCCTTGAGACTAGGCACCTTGCGGGGCCGGGTCAAGCCCAACCGGCATATCGCCGGCCCCGCGATCCGGAAACGCCTCCGGGTCATCCGCCTCCCCAACCGGCGCGAACGGCGCCCACGGTTTCCCAGCCTCCCTCGATCGCGTCCACCGAGGCCTCGAACCCCCACCCCCCGAACGGGATGCGGGTCCAGGCCCCCACCCGGCCGCCGGGACCCGGGCGGTCCCAGCCGTAGAGCCCTCCCGCCCGCCGGCGGTACCACCAGAGATCGGGGGCCTCCCCGCCGGCCTCGGCCAGGGCCGCCCGCACCTCCCACTCGACCGTCCCCCTCCGCCCGAACCGGATCGCGGTGAGCCGGCTCGCGCCCCCCGCCGCGCTCCGCTCGTCGATCCGGAGACTTCCCCGCCAGGGGCTGGCCGCGATCTCGAGCCCGGCCCGGATGAGTTCCTCCCGGCCGCTTCCATCCTCGGGAAGGCCGTCCGCCCGGCGGTCGGTGACCCGCCAGAGGAACCCGGTCCGCACCCCCCGGGAGAGCCGCTCCCCCACCTCCACCAGGCGGAGGGCTTCCCGGCGGCCCCAGGAGCCGCCCCGGGTCTCCGGCCCGCGCCCCTGCTCGAAGGCCACCCGGAGGAATCGCGCGGGACCGCCCTGCCAGCGACCTTCGAAGCGCAGGACCGCGATCTCCGCCCCCGCGGACCGGCGCCAGGCCCGGACCTCGGGGACGGCGTAGCCCGGGTCCATCCGGACCAGGCTCGCCCCCAGCCGCCAGGGTCCCGCGGCCACCCGCCAGGCGCCTCCGGCCGCCTCGCCCGCGCCCCCCCGGCTCCACTCTCCGCTCCAGACCCCAGGCCCCGCCGGACCGCCCCCCACCACCGTTCCGGACCACTCCCGGCCCCGGCGAAGGAGACCGACCGCCGCGTGCCCTCCGGACACCCGGCGGTGGACGGTCACCGTCTCCCACCCCCGCCGGCCGAGGTCTCCGCCGGAGAGCGCGACCCGGCCGCGAAGGTGAGCCGCCTCCACCGTCCACCCTCCCGCCTCCCGGCGGACCGCCGCCCCGACCAGGGTCTCGGGATCCGTGGCCAGGGTGGGCCTCCAGCCTCCCGCGGCGCCGCGGAGGGGGGCGTTCCCGCGCGCCTCGGCCCCCGGGGTGGCGGCCAGAAGCCCCAGCCCGAGGCGAAGCCGGAGGTTCCCCGCCCAGAGCGTCCATCCCTTGCGCCGGAGCCCCACCGCCCCTCGGAGGGTCCGCGCCCCCCCCGGGTCCAGCCGGAGCCGGGCGCGGGCTTCCGCGCCCCCCGGCGCCTCCAACCCCAGGCGCGTCTCCCGGCGCACCGCCCCCCGGCGGGCGCGAACCGCCGTCTCCACGGAGCCGTTCCACCCCGCGGGGCGATCCACGCCGCCGCCCGGCCAGCACCAGGCCCCGCCCAGATCCCGCCGGAGGTCCGGGCCCAGGCCGGGCATCCCCTCCAGGTCCTCGGGGCTCCGGAGCGCCCCCGCGTCGAAGCGCGCCAGGAGCCACGCCGTCTGCTCCGGGTCGAGACCGAAGCGTTCCGCCACCCCTTCCACCGACGCCTTCGAAACCGGCTCGCAGTCCTCGGGCGCCTGGGCCCGCGACACCCCGGTTCCCGCGCACGAGACCGCGGCGTGAACCAGGAGCGCCGCCCCCACCGCGACGATCGCCCGCCGGCTCACGGCCGCCTCCCTCCCACCACCCGGACCCGGCGAACCGCCCCCAGAAGCGGGTGGGCGACCTCGTCGGCCCGCACTCCGATCGCCCCCAGGTTCCAGGCGATCCCGAGGTCGGGACCGCCGTCGTCGTAGGCCACGGTCCAGACCATTCCCGGCCGGAGCCGAAGCCCCAGGGCCAGGCGCACCTCTCCGGCTCCCGGACCCAGGGTGAGCCCGCCCCACCAGGGGTGGAGCGAGGCGTCGACCTCCGCGCTCACCTCCGGGGCCCCGGCGGGCGCGCCGGGATGGAGCGCGACCCGCCCTCCCGCCAGCACCGGTCCGAGCACCCGGGCCCGAAGATCGGCGGCCCCGCGAATCGCCGCGTCCCGGTTCGAGGCCAGCCGGCCCGCTCCCAGAAAGATCCGAAGCCGCGGAACCCGGGCGATCACTCCCCCCAGGAGGTCGTCGGCGGAAGGACCCTCCGGCGACGCCCAGTGGCGCCATCGCACCGTCCCCCCGAGGCCCCGTCCCGGTTCCACCGCCCCCAGGAAGGTGCTCTCCAGCTCCCCCGGCACCGCCTCGCGCGAGCGGACCCCCGCCTCCCAGTGAATCCCCGAACCGACCCCGGCGGCGGGGTCGAGGAGGTCCCAGGCGACCCAGGGGTCGTCCACCGCCCCCGGCCCGGCCGGCGCCATCGCCCCGGCCGCCGGGGTTGCCGCCGCCGCCAGCGGCCCACCTTCGAGCGAAAGCACCGCCGCCGCGAGAAGGAGCGCCGGAACCCGCGCCGGCCCCCTCATCGCGCCACCCACACCGGCCGGCAGGACCGGAAGGGCGCGCCTCGGTCGCCGTGCCACTGGAGACAGAGGTAGTAGCGCCCGCTTCGGGGCGGGAGGCGGGCGCCGCTTCCCCACACCCAGCGACCGGTGGCCGGAGACGCGGCCGCCCGGCGGAGGAGGGCCACCTCCGCCCCTTCCCCGTCGACCAGCCAGACGGCCAGGGTTCCCGGTCCCGGGAGCCGGTAGGTGAAGACGGCGGGGCGCCGGGCGGGCTCCACCCGGTTGGGCCCGGTGAGGGCCCCCGAGTCCCCGCCCCCGGCGCGGGGGGCCAGGCTGTTGGGCCGCCCGGGGGTCGCGCCCGAGGGATCGAGGGACCAACCCCAGTTCCCGGCCTCGGCCCCGTCGGTCTCCGGATCCACCCGCTCCAGGCTTCGACCGGCGTCGGGAGGGAGCCAGGCCTCGAAGTAGACCACGCTATCCACCGGGGCCCCGTCGGGCCCGGCCAGAACCAGCCGGTCGGCGGGCTCGCCCGAACCCGCGTCGTGATCGTTCAGGATGGGCCAGCTCTCGGGGCGGAGCACGAGGACCGAGTCGGGCAGGCCGTAGTAGGCGCGGAGGCTCTCCGGCCGCGAAGCGAGGACCACGAACCCGCCCGGAGGAAGGGCCGCCGGCCCCGCGATCGCCCGGGGCCGGCCGGTGGCGTCGGTGAGGGTCCAGCCGGCCAGGTTCGCCGGGTCCGGGCCGGGGTTCCGGATCTCGACCCATTCCCCCTCCCCGGCGGCGGGGCGGGGGACGATCTCGTTCACCACCGGGGATCGGGGGGAGCCTTCCCCGGGAGCCGGAATCCATACCGAAACCAATGAGAATCCTACGGCAGAACAAATCGCGACGCGGCGGATCCCGGCCCGCGGCCGGACGCGCGAACGGCGCATGGCGCGCTCCTTTCGGACGGGAATGCCGAAAGGACGGGGGGCGGGGTTCTGGAACCGGAGCCGGGGGCTCTAGACGAGTCCCCGGCGGCGGCGGAGGAACCACTCCACCGAGGCGAACAGAACGAACGCGATGAACATCCAGGGCGAATCCCAGAGGGCGAGCTGGACGCGTTCCTCGTCGGCCTGGGCGATGCTCCGGAACGCGTCGCGCATCCCGGCCAGGGAATCGGGCCGCCAGAACCGTCCTCCGGCGGCCTCGGCCAGGCGGGCCAGCAGCTCGGGGTCCGCTTCCAGCCGCTCCATCTCGGTCCCCAGGGAATCCACCGCGAACACCCCCTCCACCGTTCCCAGGGGCTTGCCCCGGCTCGCCGCCTTCCCTTCGTAGCGGTAGCGGCCGGGGGGGAGGTTCTCCACCACCCCGTTGTAGATGCCCTCCCCGCCGCCGAGCGCGATCGTCCGGGGCTCCTCGGCGGACCCGGCTTCCGGGGAGACCGAGACCTCGACCTCGGCGTCGGAGACCGGGCGATAGGACTCGTCGGTGACCCGGGCCACGAACGAGACGGGCTTCCCGCGGGGGACCACGAAGTCTTCGGGATGAATGTCGAGGCGGGTTTCCACCTCGGGCCGGGCCAGCCAATGGGCGGCGCGCCGCCACCATCCCGCCATCATTCCCCGGGACGGATCCCGGTCGGACCCGGTGAATCCCCAGCGCCACATCCCCGCCCCGGCGAACAGGAGCACCCGTCCCTGTCCCACCCGCACCCAGCTCAAGACCGGGCGGGTGGCCCCGTCCTGGTCGGCGGCCATCAACGCCTCGGCGTTTCCCTTCGCCCCGCCCAGATCGGGGCTCACCGCCACCGGGGGAAGGTCCGCCCACGCGTCGAGCGGCGGCGCTCCCGGGGCGGTGGGATCGAAGAGCGGGCTCCGACGACCGGCGGCGGTGAGCCGGAGCTGCGCCTCGGCGTCCTCGGCGCCGGACCCGATGGCCGCGGGAAGCAGCGCGTCGACCGGGGTGCCGCGCCAGGCCCCAAGGTCCCCCACCTCCCCGCCGCTCAGCATGTACAGGCCCCCCCCCTTCCGGACGAAGGCGGCCACCGCGTTCTCCCCCGCCGGCCCGAGCTGGTTCGGGCGCACGTGGTCGAGAACCACCAGCCGCGTGTCGCGAAGGCCGGACGCGCTCAGCTCGGGGAGGCTCTTCCCGCCGGGGACGGGACGGAACGAGCCGTCCCTCCAGAATCCCGCGGTCACCGCCAGGGTGGAGTCGGCGTCCAGGGCCCGGCGGAGAAAGGTGTGGTCCCAGGTGAGGCTCCCGCTCAGGAGGAGCACTCCGGTCTTCTCCTCCCGCACCGTCACCGCCACCATTCTCCGGTTGTTGGCCGTGGTGGCCTCGCCGGTCAGGGCCGGCGCCACCACCTCCAGGAACCGGAGCCCCGGCTTGGCCGGGGTGAAGCTCAGGCTCACCCGCTTCTCCGCTCCCCCGGGCTCCAGGCGGGCGTCGACCGCGGCCAGCTCGATCGGGGTGTCGGTGACGTCCAGCAACCGGACGCGCACCGAGGCGGCCGGAAGTCCCTGGAGACGGAGCACCGCCTCGATCGGCGTGCGCTCGCCGGTGAAGGCCTCGCGGTTCGCCCGGAGCCGGGCCACCGCCAGGTCGGGCACCGGATCCGGAGAGCCCAGCCCCACGGTCTGGATGGGGATTCCCATGCGCCGGGCCAGCGGGACCGGATCGGGACCGCCGGTGGCGGTGCCGTCGGTGACCAGGATCATGGCTCCCGGACGCCCCGCCGGCCCGCCCTGGGCCATCCCCTGGTCGAGGGCGGCGGCCAGGTCGGTGGCGGCGCCGTCGGCCGGGGGAAGCGCCGCCGGATCCTCGATCTCCGGACCCAGCGTCCCGGCGAAGGGACGGAAGCTCAGGGGGTAGTCTCCCCCCAGCTCCCGCTCGACCCCCGCCGCCGCCTGGGCCAGCTCCGCGTCCCGCGTGGCCCCGGGATCGCGTCCGGGAAGGGTGATGCTCTCCGAACGGTCGAGGAGCACCAGGACCCCCTTGGCCGCCCCGCTGGCCACGGCCAGGCTCACCACCGGGCGGCAAAGAATGGCCACCAGGGTCACCAGGGCCATGGCCCGGAGCGCGGTCAGGAGTCCGCGATAACCGGCCCCCATGGGGGCGTCGGTCTTCCGGTAGAGGTAGACCGAGTAGGCCACCAGACCCAGGGCCACGATCACGAACAGCCAGCCCGCGTTCCAGGGGGGGTTCCAGTGCAATCCGCGCCAACGATCGAAGAAGCTCAAACGGCGATGCCTTTCCGGACGGCGGGGCGCGATGAAGGTTCGTTCGGTGGGAGACTCAACGCTAGCAAGCGCCCTCGCCGGTTGTCAAAGTGTTCATGATCGCGCCCGGGTGAGCGCTTCGACCAGCGCGGAGACCCCGGCGGAGGCGGACGTCCGGAGCGAGAAGGGAAGCCGGCCGGTGAGCGGGGTGGTCTCCGGGTTCACCTCCACCACCGGGATCCCGCGCTCGGCGGCCATCCCGGGAAGGGCCGCGGCGGGGTAGACCACCGCCGAGGTTCCCACCACCCACACCATGTCCGCGGTCTCCAGCGCCCGGGCGGCGCGATCCAGCGCCTCCGGTGGAAGCGGTTCCCCGAACCACACCACGTCGGGGCGGAGGCGTCCGCGGCCGCAGGCGCACCGGGTCTCGGCGGGATCGACCGAGGCCGCCTCGGCGCTCCCCCCGCAACCCGCGCTGCAGCGGGCGCGGCGGATCCCCCCGTGGAGCTCCACCACGTTCCGGCTCCCCGCCCGCTGGTGCATGCCGTCCACGTTCTGGGTCACGATGATGAAACCCTCGAGCCCCCCCGCCTGTTCCAGGCCGGCCAGGGCGCGGTGCCCGGCGTGGGGCCGCGCCTCGGCCACCCGCTCCAGCCGCCACCGATACCAGCGCCACACCCGCTCGGGATCCCGCGCGAAGGCGCGGGGAGTGGCGAGATCCTCGGGCCGAACCCCCTCCCACAGCCCGCCGCTTCCCCGGAAGACCGGCACCCCGCTCTCCGCGGACATGCCGGCGCCGGTCAGGACCGCGAGCCGGCGGACTCCGGCCATCGCGGCGGGGAGGGCGGCGGGAAGCGCCGGGACCCCGGTCACGAGCCCTTCCCGGGATCGCCGTCTTCCTCGGGGCCCTCCCCGGGAGCGGATCCCCCGCTTTCCGGGTAGATGTCGCGCGGGCTGGGAATCCGCGCCGCCCCGCCCCGGTCGATCGGACCCTCTCCGGTGGCCTGTTTCCCCAGGATCACCGCCATGGCGCCGTGGGCCACCGGCACGTGTCCGGCGTGGCGCAGGTTGTAGAACCCGATGATCACCACCTGAACGATGGCCAGGAGCAGCACGAATCCCAGGGTGTTGTAGAGGAGCTCGAGGACCTGATCGGCGGGCGCGGGAGGGACGAAGGCGTGCACCACCACCACCGCGGCCACCAGCCCCGAGCTCACCACGCCGGTGGTCTTCCCGAGAATGGTGGGCCGGATGGCCACCGGTCCCCGGGTGATGTAGATGAAGGCCGCCCCCAGCATGAGGAGTCCGTATCGCAGGAACACCAGGATCGCGATCCACCCGGGCAGGTAGCCGGCGTCGGCCAGGCCGAGCACCACCCCGACGTTGAAGAGCACGTCCACGATCGGATCGAAGATACGGCCCATTCGCGTGGAGGCGTTGAGCCTTCGGGCCACCATGCCGTCCGCCACGTCCGAGAGGCCCCCGGTCACGAAGGCGGCCAGGGCCAGAAGTCCGTGGTCCCGGGTGATGAAGAGGTAGAAGGCGGGGATGGCCAGGAGCCGTCCCAGGGTGAGGAAGTTCGGAAGTCCGAGGCCGGAGCGGAACAGCTCCTCGTCCCGGCGGAACATGCCGAGATGGAGGGTGATCCAGGCCAACCCGCCCAGGAGCCACCACGCGGAGAGGACGAAGTAGTCCGCGGCCAGGCGGCGGTCCACGAGGAAGGAGAGGAGAACGGCGACCACCAGGAGCCCGACCAGGTGGCCCAGACCGGCGACGGCCACCCCGCGGAGAGTCCGGGGACGGTGGAGCGCCGCCTCCACCGACATGACCGTGCAGCGGGCCACGTACCGGGCCACGGCCCCCGGCGTGTATCGGCTGCGGCGGAGATCCTTCAGGTAGTCTTCGACGAACATCCCGGGGCCATCATACCAAGTCCGCCGCGATTCGACCCGGGAGGACCTGGCGGGGGCGCCCGGGGCCGGCGGGCTACCTGGACCCCGACTCCCGGAAGATCACCCAGAGGATCTTCCGCCCCGCGCCCAGGGTCCCCCGGATCGTGCCCGACACCTTGCTCTTCCCGATCCGCTTCCGATAGGAGACCGGGACCTCGATCGACGTCAGGCCGAGCCGGGCCGCCTTGACCTGCATCTCCACCGTCCAGCCGTAGTCGCGGTCGGCCATCCCCAGGCGCTCCAGGGCGGCCCAGGATACCGCGCGGAAGGGTCCGAGGTCGGTGAACCGGACCCCGTAGAGAGCGCGGATGAGGAGGGTGGCCAGCCGGTTCCCGAAGCGCGCCTGCGGGGTGAGGGCCCCCGGCTCGCGCTTCCCGAGAACCCGGGAGCCGACCACCAGGTCGGCCCGCCCCTCGAGCACCGGGCCGGCGATCCGGGCCATTTCCTCGGGATGGTCGCTGTAGTCGCCGTCCAGGAAACAGACCACGTCGGGGGGGTCCGGCCGGAGGTGGGCGAGGCCGCGGAGGCAGGCCGCGCCGTACCCGCGCCGGGGCTCCCGGAGCACGATCGCCCCCGCCCGCTCCGCGACCCCGGGGGTGCCGTCGGCGCTGCCGTTGTCCACCACGATCATCCGCTCCCGGAAGGGCGGCGGAACGTCGGCGAGCACCCGCGCGATCGACCGCGCCTCGTTCAGCGCCGGGATGATCACCGCCACCCGCCCCCGGGCCCCCGCTTCGCGGTTCATGAGCCCGGGCTCCGGGACGGAAAAGCGAGCACCCGGGTGAACGCTCGGCGCGCCCGGGTGCTCGGTTCGGTCATCGATGCGGGTCGGGGATCAGGCCGTGGTTCCGGTGCCCGACTCCCCGGCGCCGCTGATCGCGGCCTGGGCCGCGGCCAGCCGGGCGATGGGAACCCGATAGGGCGAACAGGAAACGTAGTCGAACCCGAGCTGGTGGCAGAAGAACACCGAGTCGGGGTCGCCCCCGTGCTCGCCGCAAATCCCGATCTTGAGCTTCGGGTTGGTCTTCCGGCCGCGCTCCACCCCCATCCGCATGAGATCGCCCACGCCGCTCCGGTCCACGGAAACGAACGGATCCCCCTTCAGGATGCCGGTCGACACGTAGAACGGCAGGAACCGGCCCACGTCGTCCCGGCTGAACCCGAGGGTCATCTGGGTGAGGTCGTTGGTGCCGAAGGAGAAGAACTGCGCGGTCTCGGCGATCTCGTTGGCGGTGATCGCCGCCCGAGGCACCTCGATCATCGTGCCCACCAGGTACTCCACCTTCACCCCGAGCCGCTCCATGGTCTCGGCGGCCACCCGGTCCACCACCTCGCGCTGGTTCACCAGCTCGGTCTGCTGGCCCACCAGGGGGATCATGATCTCCGGAAGGACCTTCACCCCCTCCTGCTGGAGCTCGCAGGCCGCTTCGATGATGGCCTTGGCCTGCATGGCGGTGATCTCGGGATAGGTGACCCCGAGCCGGCAGCCCCGATGCCCGAGCATGGGGTTGAACTCGTGCAGGGTCTCCACCCGGCGGAGCAGGCGCTTCTTCTCGTCCAGCGCCGGCCCCTTCTCCCCCTTGGTCTCGGCCACCGCGATCTCCACCAGCAGCTCCTCGCGGCTGGGGAGGAACTCGTGAAGCGGCGGGTCCAGGGTGCGAATGGTGCAGGGTTTGCCCGCCATCGCCTTCAGCACGCCGCGGAAGTCCTCCTTCTGAAGCGCGCCCAGCTTCTCCAGGGAGTCCAGATAGTTCGAGGCCGGCTCCTTGGCCGCCTCTTCCGCCGCGCGGAGTTGGGAGTCGAGATCGGTCCGTTCCTTCTCGGTCGCCTTCTCGTACTCGGCCCGGATCGCCTGGAGCTGGTTCTGGGTCTGACGGTACTCCGAGGCGGAGAGGATCATCTGCCGGACCCACTTGATCCGGTCCTCCCCGAAGAACATGTGCTCGGTCCGGCAGAGCCCGATCCCCTGGGCGCCGAACTCCACCGCCTTGGTGGCGTCCCGGGGGGTGTCGGCGTTGGCCCGCACCCCCAGCCGGCGGAACTCGTCGGCCCAGGACATGAACTCGGCGAACTCGCCCCCCACCGTGGGCTCCATCAGTTCGGCCTGCCCGAGCATCACCTCCCCGGTGGTCCCGTCGATGGTGATCCAGTCCCCTTCCTTCACCGTCACGTCGCCGACCTGGAAGCGCCTTTCCTTCTCGCTCACCTCCAGGGCGCCGCAACCGGCCACGCAGGGCTTGCCCATGCCCCGGGCCACCACCGCGGCGTGGGAGGTCATCCCGCCGGTGGCGGTGAGGATCCCCTTGGCCGCGTCCATGCCGTGAATGTCGTCGGGGTTGGTCTCGGCCCGCACCAGGACGACCTTCTTCTTCTGCTCGGCCCAGGCCAGGGCGTCGTCGGCCAGGAACACCGCCTGGCCGGTGGCCGCCCCCGGAGAGGCGGGGAGCCCGGTGGCCAGGGCCTTGGGCTTCTTGGCCGGGTTCACCCGGGGATGGAGAAGCTGATCGAGATCCCCGGCGGGCACCCGCATCACCGCGGTCTTCTTGTCGATCAACCCCTCGTGAACCATCTCCACCGCGATCCTCACCGCGGCGGGCCCGGTCCGCTTGCCGGTCCGCGTCTGCAGGAGGTAGAGCGTCCCCTCCTCGATGGTGAACTCGAAGTCCTGGACGTCCTTGTAGTGCTGCTCCAGCCGGGTGGTGATTTCACGGAGCTGCTTGTAGGCCTCGGGCATCTCGTCGGCGAGCTTGGTGATCGGTTGAGGGGTGCGAATCCCCGCCACCACGTCCTCGCCCTGGGCGTTGGTCAGGTACTCGCCGTAGAACGCCGCCTCCCCGGTGGCCGGATTCCGGGTGAAGCCCACCCCGGTGGCGGAGCGCGGCCCCATGTTCCCGAAGACCATGGCCTGCACGTTCACCGCGGTCCCCAGGTCGTCGGGGATCTTGTTCTGCTTCCGGTAGTAGACCGCGCGGGGGTTGTTCCAGGAACGGAACACCGCGTCCCGGGCCATGTCGAGCTGGCGGGCGGGATCCTGGGGAAAGTCGCTCCCGGTGGCATCCTTGATGATCTGCTTGAAGCGCTCGACCAGGCCCCGGAGGTCGTCGGTGTCGAGGTCGAGATCGAACTTCGCGTTCTTCTTCGACTTGAGCGCGGTGAGTTCCTCTTCGAACCGGCGCTTGGGGATGTCCAGCACCACGTCTCCGAACATGGAGAGGAATCGCCGGTAGCAGTCCCAGGCGAAGCGGGGGTTGTCGGTCTTCCGGGCCAGACCCTCCACGCTCCGGTCGTTGAGCCCCAGGTTCAACACGGTGTCCATCATCCCCGGCATCGAGAACTTGG
>CAYRIJ010000052.1:0-16867 GCA_964424285.1 uncultured bacterium | reverse complement strand
CCCCACGGGTGGGGGTGGCTGGACGCGGTCCGCCGCCCCGCGCTCCTGGCCCGGATCGCCGAGGCCGGGGCGACCGAACGCTTCATGGACCTCATCCTCCGGCTGATCGACGCCTCGGGCTACACCCTGGCCCGGATGTTCGCCCAGCGGGTCGAGAGCTACGGCCCCACCACGCTCTTTCGGACCGCCTCCGCGGGACGGGAGGTCCGCCACACCTGGCTCGCGGCGGCCGCCCAGGCCGACGGCATCGCCCGGGGGCTCCTCGCCCTCATGAGCGAAACGGGTCGCGGCCCGGTGGCCGTGCTCTCCGAGAACCGGTACGAGATGGCCCTGGTGGACATCGCCTGCCTCACCACCGGCATCGTGAACGTGATGATCCCGGCCACCGCCACCGATGTCGACGCCGCCTACATCCTGGAGCAGACCGGGGCGACGGTCCTGATCGCCTCGGGGGAGCGGGAGCTCGACAAGGTCGAACGCCATAGGGCGTCGCTTCCCGCGCTCCGGGCGACGGTGACCATCGATCGCGTGCGGGAAGGCCGGGAGGCGCGCCCGCTCTCCGAGATCGTGGCCCGAGGCCGCGCCCTCGATCGGGACCGCCTGGAGCGGGAGCGGCGGGGGATCGAACTCGACGCCGTCGCCACCCTCATGTACACCTCGGGGACCACGGGAAAGCCCAAGGGAATCCGCTTCTCCCAGCGGAACCTGGTGTCCAAGCGCTTCGCCCGGGCCCTGGCCCTCCCCGGGATCGGCGACCACGACGTGTTCCTGGCCTACCTCCCCCTCTACCACACCTTCGGGCGGTACCTGGAGCTCTGGGGCTCGATCTTCTGGGGGGCGGCCTACGTGTTCCTCCCCGACCCGTCGATCGAGAACCTGCGGGAGAACCTCCGCCGCGTCCGTCCCACCGTGTTCATCAGCGTGCCGAAGAAGTGGATGGAGCTGTGGGAGGAGATCGGCCGGCGGGTCGACGTGGAGCACGACCCCGACGAGAGGCTCCTGGAGGCGACCCGGGAGGTGGTGGGGGACCGGCTTCGCTGGGGGATCTCCGCCGCGGGGTATCTCGCCCCGGAGATCTTCCGGTTCTTCGCCCGGCAGGGGGTGGAGCTCCTGAGCGGCTTCGGCATGACCGAGGCCACCGGGGGAATCACCATGACCCCGCCCGGGGGCTACCGCGACGAGAGCCTCGGGTCGCAGCTTCCCGGGATCGATGTGGACCTGGCTCCCGACGGCGAGATGCTGATCCGCGGCCCCTACGTGATGCTGGGCTACGAGGACGACGCCGGTGGTTCGTTCGACGACCGGGGGTGGTTCCACACCGGGGACCTGATGGAGCGGGACGAGGACGGTCATTATCGCCTGGTCGATCGAAAAAAAGAGATCTACAAGAACATCAAGGGGGAGTCGGTGGCCCCCCAGCGGGTGGAGAACCTCTTCCGGGACTTCGAAGAGATCTCCCGGGTGTTCCTGGTCGGGGACCACAAGCCCTACAACACCCTCCTCATCGTGGCGAATCCGGACTACCGCGAGGTGGACCTCGGGGCCATGAGCGAGAGCGAGCGGCGTGATCATTTCCGGTCGCTGGTGGTCTCGGTGAACCGGTTCCTCGCCCCCTACGAGCGGGTGGTGGACTTCGCCCTGGTGGACCGGGACTTCTCCGCCGACCGGGACGAGCTCACCCCGAAGGGGACCTACCGCCGAAAGATCGTGGCCCGGAACTTCGCCGCGGTGATCGATACCCTGTACCGGCGGGTCCAGCTCAAGTCCGACGATCTGGGGGTGGAGATCCACGTTCCCAACTGGCTCTTCCAGACCCTGGGGCTGACCGCGGGGGACGTCCGGCTGGCCGGGGGCCGGCTCACCCTGGCCCCCACCGGGGCCTCGCTCACCCTTCAGAGCCTGTCGCGGGACGCGGAGGGCGAGGTGGTGCGGATCGGCTCCTGCCGCTACCTGGCGCGACGCCGGGTGGTGGATCTGGGGGCGCTCCTCGCCTCGCCCGCCCTGTGGCTGGGAAACGAGGAGCTGGTGGGGCTGGCCCCGCTCGAGCCCTCGGCGCGGGTCCGCCGGGCGCGGCCCACCCGCGACCTCGCGCTACTGGGGCGCGCCGTTCCCTACCACCCCGGCGAGGGGGAGGTGGACCGGCTGCGGCAGGCCCTGGTCGATCCCGGCCCGGGGCTGGAGGAGCTGGACCTGGCCGCCCGCGCCCTGGCCTCGCCCGACGAGGAGCACGGTCTTCTGGCGCTTTCGGTGATGGCCCGGGCGCTTCGGAGCGAGGAGGGGCTCATCCTCGACACCGCGCGTACCGCGCTGCGCGGAGCCTCGGACGCGCGGACGCCGGCGCTTCGGAGCCGCGCCTTCGAGATCCTCTTTCCCGCGGAGCGGGAACACCAGGCCCCGGCCACCCTGGAGCGGTTCCTGGGCGGAACCGAGGTGCTCCTGGACGAACCCACCATCGCCCGCCTCTGTGGGGAGGGGTTGAGCGCGGGAAAGATCGAGGCCCTGATCCGCCATGCCCGGATCGCGGTGGAGGCGGCGGCATCGGAGGACGATCCGCGGCTGGGGACGGCGGCGTCGCTCCTTCGGCTCCTGGCCGCCTACGGAACCGGTCATCCCGCCTCCTTCGAGCCTCTCCGCGCCGCCCTGGCCCGGGCGCGGGTCTCCGCGTCGCCGGCGTCGCTCCGGGAGGAGGCGGCCCGGGGGCTGGACCGGCTCACCGAGGGGTTCCGGGACTGGCTGGGACCGGTGCGGCCGATCGCGGTCGATCCCGACGAGGGGAACGAGTATCGCTGGGAAGACGTGGCGACCTTCGAGGACACGGTCTCCGAGGAGGACCGGCGGCGGATCCTGAGGGCGATCTCCACCACCGGGCTCGTCCGCGAGGCGGTGTATCTCTTCTCCGGCGAGGCGCTGCTCCAGCTCTCGGACATCCCCCGGGGGGGGATCTGGGTGAGCCTCATCGGGGCTCGCCACGGCCGGGCGGTCTACCGCCTCACCGCCCACACCCGGCGGCAGGGATCCTTCGACCTGGCCCTGAACGTGAACCACCAGGCGTCCCCCGAGGACGTCATGGCCGAGGTCCACTGGCTGGTGATCACCGGCGGGGGGGAAGGCGGCCCCCTGGTGGAGAAATTCGGGGGCTACTGGCCGGAATTCGATCTATGGACCGAGGAATTCATCGCCGGGGAAACCCTGGACCGGGTGGTGGCCCGTCTGGCCCAGCGGCGGGCCGAGGACCCGGTGGACCGGCTGCGGCTGGTCTGGCCCTTCTTCGTGTACAGCGCGGCGGGGGCGTTCCTGGAGTTCTGGAATCGCACCGGGCGGCGGTACGCGCTCGCCGAGCCCTCGGCGGGGGACATCATCGTCCCCACCCACGACTACCAGACCGGGACCCGCCTGGTCTCCATCGCCCGGCGGCGCTCCGCCCCGCCGGTGGGGGAACTCCTGGAGGAGCTCTGGAATCACCTGGTGGTCCCCATGGTGGAGCGGCACGCGGTCCTCGATGGGGTGGCCCCTCCCGGCGAGCTGGTGACCGCGTTCCTGGAGGTGGTGGGGGTCCGGGACGGCGCCGCCCTGCTCGCCGGCGCGCGGGGGGGATCCGGCCCGGTGACCGGCGCGGTGGACGCGTACCTCGACGAGGTGGAGCGCGAGGGCTTCGTTCCCCGGCGTCTCCGCTCGGCCATCGACCGCTATCACCGCTGGGCCGCCCTGGCCCCCGACGCCCCCCCTCCGGCCCTGGCCCAGACCGTCCAGGAGCTTTTCGAGACCTACCGCCTGGCCGATCTCCTCCGCGAGTATCCCGACACCCGGATCCGGTTCTTCCGGGAGACGGTGTTCCGGGACGGGCCGGAGCCGGTGACCCGGGGGCTGGACGCGCTCCTCTCGACGCTCCGCGAGCGCGCCCTGGAGGGGGACGAGCTGGTGGACCGGCTGAGCGAGCTCAGGATGCATCTCGAGCCCGGTTCGCCGGGGGAGTACTTCCTGGCCCGGCTCACCTACCCGCACTTGAGGCCGAGCGACGAGGCGGGGTTCCTCTCCACCGACCTCGGCGGCGTCCGCCAGACCGACATCGTGGTGTCCCTGGAGGACAACCAGGGGCGCCCCTACCAGGTGCGCCAGCCGGTGAATCCCAAGGAAGTCGGCCGGCTCCACCGGCTCTTCCTGGGGGCGAAGCTCGACGTGCAGTTCCGCCCCGAGCACCGCTACCTGGTGGCGGTGAACGAGCGGGGGAGCCTCATCGGCGGCATCTTCTACGACCTGGACGAGGAGAACCGCTCCGCCCATCTGGAGAAGATCGTGGTGGCCGAGCGCTACCGGAAGCTCGGGGTGGGGGAGGGGCTCATGAACGAGTTCTTCAACCGGTTGAAGACCGGGGGGGCGGAATCCGTCACCACCGGCTTCTTCCGGCCGAGCTACTTCTACCGCTTCGGCTTCACGGTGGGAAAGCGCCGGGCCGGATTGGTGAAGACCCTGTGAGCGCGGGATGACCGGGTCGCGCGCCGGCGATCCCGCGAAGCGGTTGATCGGGGTGACCGGCGCCACCGGTTACGTCGGGGGCCGCCTGGTGCCGCGGCTCCTGGACGAGGGCTACCGGGTGCGCTGCCTGGCCCGGAGCCCCGAGAAGCTCGCCGGCCGTCCCTGGCGGGACCGGGTGGAGGTGGCGCGCGGGGATCTCCTCGACCCGGATTCCCTGGCGCCGTTCCTGAACGGGCTCCACGCGGTCTACTACCTGGTCCACGCCATGGCGGAGGGGGAGCGCGGGTTCGAGGAGCGCGACCGGCGCGCGGCGCGGGGGATGGCCGAGGCCGCCGGCCGCGCCGGGGTCCGCCGCATCATCTATCTCGGCGGGCTGGGGGAGACCGGCGCGCACCTCTCCCGGCACCTGGCCAGCCGGCTCGAGACCGGGCGCGCCCTTCGCGAGGGCCCGGTGCCGGTGACCGAGCTGCGCGCCGCGGTGATCGTCGGCTCGGGGAGCATGTCCTTCGAGATGATCAAGGCCCTGGTGGAGCGGCTCCCCTTCATGATCACCCCGAAGTGGGTGAACACCCGGAGCCAGCCCATCGCGATCGGCGACGTCCTCCGGTATCTCATCGGGTGCCTCGAGGAGGAGCGGACCGCGGGCGGATCCTTCGACATCGGGGGCGCCGACATCGTCACCTACCGCGACATGATGACCGGCTACGCCCGGGCCCGCGGACTCCGGCGGATCATGGTGCCGGTCCCGGTCCTGAGCCCGAGGCTCTCGTCCTACTGGGTGGACCTCATCACGCCGATCCCCGCCTCCTACGCCCGGCCGCTCATCCAGGGGCTCCGGAACGAGGTGGTGGTGCGCGACGACCGCATCCGCTCCCTGGTGCCGTTTCAGCCCATGGGCTACGACGAGGCGGTCCGGCGGGCGGTGGCGCTCACCGACCAGGGCGAGGTGGAGACGCGCTGGACCGAGGCGGCGCTCCCCTACACGCATCTCGGCCGGAGGGGGGGGTCCGGTCCGGGCGCTCCCGGCGGGGGCCGGGCGACCTCGGGGCCGGGCCTCGCCCCGGCGGGGCCCGGCGAGATCGAGGACGTCCGGAGCGCGCCCTCCGCCGCCCCTCCCGAGGCCGCGTGGCGGGCGGTGTCGGGGCTCGGCGGCCGCCGCGGGTGGTACGCCTACGACACCCTCTGGAACCTTCGGGGCATCATGGACCGGATGGTGGGCGGGGTGGGAATGCGTCGCGGCCGGCGCGACCCCGACCGGCTCCGCCCCGGGGACGCGCTCGATTTCTGGCGGGTCGAGACGGTGGAGCCGGGTCGCTTGCTGGTGCTTCGGGCCGAGATGAAGGTGCCGGGGGAGGCGTGGCTCGAGTTCCGGATCGAGCCGGAGGGGGACGGCTCCACGTGCCGGATCTTCCAGCGCGCGCGGTTCCGCCCGGTGCGGTTCTGGGGGCGGGCGTACTGGACGGCGCTGTTGCCCGTGCACGCGGTGGTGTTCCGGGGGATGCTCCACGCGGTCTGCGCGCGCGCGGAGCGGATCGCAGGGGGGAGGGAGTCGACGGCCGTCTAGGCCAGCCCCTCGGTTTCGAGCTTCGCCCTGGCCATCTTTCCCGGCTTGGTGCGGGCGCCCTTCTTGACCAGCGCCTCCAGGAGCTTCGCCCCCAGGACCTTGAGCGCGCCCGGCCGCTCCACCAGGTTGAACCCGATGAGGTAGTTCCCTTCCGGCCCCAGCGCGCGCGCCTCCTTCTTGAGCCGGGCGGCCAGGCTGAACTTCGGGTCCTCGGTCAGGCCGGCCAGCTCCTTCACCGCCTGGCGAACCTTGGGGGACTGGGGCTCCGCCGCCTTCCCGGCCCCGAGCAGCATCATGAGGCCGAGCTGGAAGCGGGCCTCGGCGTCGAAGGCCGCCTCGCGCGAGATGAGCCGGAGGTCGCGCTCGCCGTCGGCGTAGCGGCGGGCGGTCCGGGCCTTCATGGCCCGGGCGTAGAACGCCTTGTAGTAGGCCGCGGCGTCGGCGTTCCGGAACAGATGGAGCAGCGGCTCCATCCGGCGGTCCCCCTTGTCGAGGTGCTTCATGGCCGCGTCGGCCACCTTCTTCCGCTCCGCCGGGGTGAGCGCGGACGCGTGGGGCTTCACCAGGTGCACCAGCTCCCAGGCCCGGTCGGGATCCTTCTCCGCCAACAGCTTCGGGAGAAGGAGGCCCGGCGCCTGCTCGGAGTTCTTGAGCGCGAACACCGCCGAGCGGCGAAGCTGCTCGTCGCCCCCTTCCAGGAGCCCCACCAGGATCTCCGCCCCGCGCTTGCCCTTGGATTCGGCGATCTTCCGCACCGCGAACTGCCGCACCTGGGGGAAGCGTCCCCCGATCAGCCGCTCCAGGTCCTTCTCGTAGCCCGCGGGAAGCGCGGTCCGCTCCAGGATCAGGAGCGTCGGGTCCACCACGTCGTCGAAGTTGGGGTCGTCGAGGTACGGGAAGATCGTCTGCACCACCTTGGCCGGGGCGCTCCGTCCCTGGAGGGTGTGGCGGATTGCGTGGAGGGCGTGGCGGCGGGTGGCGCGGGGAAGTTCGGGGACGGTGTGCTTCAGGAGATCGGGAACCGCCTCGCTCTGGGCGAGGTGGCCGAGGTAGATGATCGCCGAGTTCACCGCCGAGCGCGACTCCGACGCGGCCTTGCTCTTGAGGAACGCCAGCACGGTCTTGGCCGCCGCCTTGCGCTCGGCCGGGCTCAGGTTCCCCACGTCGGCCCGGAGCGCCCGCCCCACCGTCTTCACCAGCTCGAAATTCGGCTCGAAGAACGCCTCCAGCACGATCCGGAGCGACTCGGCGGTGCGCATGCGGGCCAGGATCTCGTAGAGGACCCGCTTCTCGTGGAAGTCGGCTCCGGCCAGGGCCTTCTTGACCGCGGGGAGCGCGGCCTTCCCGCACCCCGCGATGGCCAGGGCCCCGGTGTCGCGCAGCTCTCCCTGGGCGTGAAGGAGGGGCAGGAGTTCCTTGAGCGCGGCGGCGTTTCCGATCGCGCCGAGCGCGCGGGCCGAGGCCAGCGCGAGGGGCAGGTTGGCGCCGTTTCCGAGCGCCTTTCCCAGCGCCTTCACCACCGCGGGTTCCCTGGGAGCCAGCGCCCCCAGCACCACCGCGGCGGCGATGGACTCCTCCACGGTTCCCTTCTCCAGGAGCGCGACGATCTTCTTGAGGGGTGCGGTCATGGCCATGGGCGGGAGCATAGGGCGGGGGCGCGGCCCTGCCAAGCGCCGGCGACGGGGGGGATGGCGGCCCGGATCAGATCCCCGCGAAGACCCCGGCCGCGGCCAGGGCCACGGTGAAGCCTCCCCAGAGGATCTCCCTCACCCCGACCTGGCGGGCGGTGGCCGGGCGCCGGATCGCCGAGAGCCCGTAGAACGCGCGCGCGGTGAGCATCGCGACCGCGGCGAACCCCAGCCAGGGAACGAAACCGAAGGCGGCCAGGGCGAGCGTCCCCAGGAGCCCCACCGCCTGGGCCCCTTCGACCGGACCCGGGGACACGACCTGGCCGCGCTCCAGGCGGAGCCGGGCGCGGACGTAGAGCACCGACGGCGCCGCCCGCGCCACCATCAGTCCCCAGAGTCCCAGGGCGGGAGCCAGCGCCCAGCCCCCGCCGAGGGCCAGGGCGGCCACCGTCGAGGTGAGGGCGACGGGGGCGGCGAGCTCGGCCACCCAGGCGCGGCCGCGGTTCCGGAGATCGAACGCCAGCATGAGCGCGGCCGGCGGCGCGGCCAGGGCCATGGGGATGAGGAGCCGCGGGCCGCCGAGCGTGAGCGCTCCCGCCGCCGCGACCGCTCCGGCGAGCCCCAGGAGCGCGATCGCCCGCTCCGCCGCCGCGGTCCGCGGATAGCGCTTCCCGCGCCGGCGGTCGGAGAGCCAGAGCTTCACCGGCTGCCGCACCAGGAACCCCGCCGCGGTGGCCAGCGCCACCAGGGCGCCGGCCCAGGAGAACGCCACCAGGAGCCCCAGGGCGATCGGCTCGGCCAGGAACCCCCACGCCCCGTGCTCGGTGGGGAGCACGAGCTTCCGGGTGGAGACCGGAGCCGGGCGGCGGGCGGAGCGGGGGACCGCCCCGTCCGACGACATGGACGCCGACCGTACGCCCGGCATCAGGCCATCGACTCCTCGGCGGCGATCGCCTGGGGGAAGAGCACGTTGTTCTCCAGGTGCACGTGGCGATGGAGGTCCGCCTCCAGCTCCTCGAACGCGTGGAGCATCACCCGGAACGTGTTGCAGGCATCCTCGGGGGGCGTGTACCCGCCGGTCAAGGCGCGGAAGCGCTCCAGGTCGGCGGCCGCGTCGTCGTGCTCCAGCATCATGACCCGGATGGGGTTCGCGACGCTGCCGCAGTGGGATGCCCCGCCGCCCCCGACCGCCATCTGGCGGAGCATGGGGAAGAGCACCGCCTCCTCCTTGGCCATGTGCTGGTTCAGGACCAGGTGGAAGTTGTCGTAGACGCTCTTCAGCTCCAGGACCTCGGGATGGCGGCTTCCGTGGGCGTTGGCGACCTTCTCGGTCAGCCCGCCCAGCCGGGGGAGCGCGTTCCGGAGATACGCGTGGTGGGTCTCCATGATGTGGTCCACCAGCTCGGAGAGCCCCATGTCGGCGAAGCGCGGCTCCGCCTCGTCGCGGTGCGCGCCGTCCGAGGCCTCGAGGTCCGCGATCACCGCGGCCTCATCCAGGCCGCGCTCGCGGCAGGCTTCGGCGAGGGGCTTCCGCCCCCCGCAGCAGTAGTCGATCCCGTGCTTCTCGAAGACCTCGGCCCGGCTGGGGCGCTCGGTCACCAGGCTTCCGACGGTGAGGGTGGTGTCCATGTCGTTTCTCCTTGTGGTTCGAACGTCGGCGGCCGGCGTCATCCGGTCGCCATCAGGATTACGGACGCCCGCCGCGGGCTGCCGGAAGCGGCGGACGCCCCGATCGATCAGCGCCGGTACGCCCCCCGCGGCGCCCCGGCCGGAGCCGACGCGCGCGCCGGAAGCCCGGCCCACCGCGTCCGGAGCCCGAGCACGAAGGCCACCACGCAGACGATCCCCACCGTGAACACGATGTCCCCGATCGCCCGCATCCAGCGCAGGTTCTGCATGAGCGGGGTGCCCAGGAACTCCGCCGACCGCGCGTACCAGAGCCCCTGGTGCATGCTGGCCCAGGTCTGCATGAGCCCCACCGGAAGGAGGCTCAGGGTCACCATGAGCACGAGCCCGGCGTTGAGGCTCCAGAACCCGACCGCGAGGAGCTTCGAGTTCCACACCCGGTCCAGGGAGAACCCGCGAAGGCAGAAGAGCATGAGGCCGATCCCCAGCATCCCGTACACCCCGAAGAGCGCGGTGTGGCCGTGGACCGCGGTGGTGTTCAGCCCCTGCATGTAGTAGAGGGCCACCGGCGGGTTGATGAGGAAGCCGAAGAGCCCCGCCCCCACCAGGTTCCAGAACGCCACCGCCACGAAGAAGTACACCGGCCACTTGTAGGCCTCCATCCAGGGCCGGGTCCGGGTGAGCTTCAGGTTGTCGTAGGCCTCGAAGCCCACCAGGACCAGGGGCACGATCTCCAGCGCGGAGAAGGTCGCCCCCAGGGCCAGGACCGCGGTGGGGGTGCCGGTGAAGTACAGGTGATGGAAGGTGCCGAGGATCCCTCCGAAGAGGAAGATGATGGTGGAGAAGAGCACCGAGGCGGTGGCGGTGGTGAGCCGCACCAACCCCAGCCGGGTGAAGAGGAATGCGATGGCCGCGGTGGCGAAGACCTCGAAGAAGCCCTCCACCCAGAGGTGGACCACCCACCAGCGCCAGTACTCGGCCATGGCCAGGTTGGTGTGGCGGCCCCACATGAGGCCGGCCCCGTAGAACGAGGCGATGGCCACCGCGGAGACCGTGAACATGCCCAGGAGACTCTTGCTCTCGCCGGGTTTCCGGAACGCGGGCCAGAGGCCGCGGACCATGAGGGCGAGCCACACGAAGAGCCCCACGAGGAGGAACGCCTGCCAGAACCGGCCCAGGTCCACGTACTCGTAGCCCTGGTGGCCGAACCAGAAGCTCATGGCGTTCCCCATCTTCTGCTGGACGGAGAGCCACTCCCCGGCCATGGAGCCGGCCACGATCACCAGGAGCGCGGTGAAGAGGAAGTTCACCCCGAAGCGCTGGAACCTCGGTTCACGACCGGAGACCGCCGGGGCGATGAAGAGGCCGGTGGCGAGCCACGCGGTGGCGATCCAGAAGATGCCGAGCTGGGTGTGCCAGGTCCGGGTCACCGCGTAGGGGAGATACCTGGCCAGGGGGAACCCGTAGAACCCTTCCCCCTCCACCCCGTAGTGGGCGGTCACGATGCCCATGGCGATCTGGGCCAGCATGAGGAGGCCCACCACCCAGAAGTACTTGAGGGTGGCCCGCATCGAGGGGGTGAGGGTGAGGTTCATGAGCGGGTTGGTCTCGGGGACCACCGCCGGCGGCTCCTCGCGGCGGCGCTGGACGGCGAAGAACCAGACCAGCCCCCCGATCCCGGCCAGCAGCACCACGAAGCTCACCACCGACCAGAGGATGATGCTCTGGGTGGGGGTGTTGTCGATCAGGGGCTCGGCCGGCCAGTTGTTGGTGTAGGTGATGGCGGACCCCGGGCGGTCGGTGCTCGCGGCCCACGAGGCCCAGAAGAAGAACGCGCCGAGTTCGCGGCGACGCTCCGGGGTCTTCAGCACCCCGGTGGGAAGGGCGTAGGCGGTCCGGAGCCGGTCCATCTCCGGGGTGGCGGTGTCGCCGAAGAGGTTGGCGTAGTGGGCGGAGACCGCCCGGATGGCCTCGGCCCGGAGGGGCGAGACGGTCAGGGTCCCGGTGGCCGGGTCGTAGGTGTTGGTGCGGATGTCCCGCTTCAGCCGGGCCTTGAGCGCGGCCTGGGCCTCGGGGCCGAGTTCCGCGTAGGGGACCCCGTGGTCGGTGCGGGCCCAGCCGTCCAGCATCCACACCGCTTCGCGGTGGAGCCGGTCCGCGGACCAGTCCGGGGCCACGTAGGCCCCGTGGCCCCAGATGCTCCCGATCTCCTGGCCGCCCATGGACTGCCAGACGTTCTGGCCCTCCCGGATGTCCCGGCCGGTCATGAGGACCCGGCCGTCGGGGGTGGCCACCCGCTCGGGGATGGGAGGGGCCTGGCGGTAGATCTCGGTCCCGAAATAGCCCAGGACCCCGAAGGAGACCAGGGTGACGAGAATGAATCCGATCCAGAGCTTCTTGACGTTCATGGCGTTCGCGTCTCTCCTCCCGGCGCCGAGAGCCGCCCAGGGGCCCGGTCCGGGTCTCGGGATCCGGCCGGAGCATCCCGCCAGGGCCTGGGGGGAGGGGCCGGATCGATGTCCTGAGACGGAGTATCGCACGTTTTATAGATATCAGGACCTTGTTATCTTGAATAAGTAACGTCTAGAAAATAGAATGGTTACAGGGCAGGTAAGCTTAGGCACCCAGGAATCCGGATGTTAGCATGCGGTTGTCCGGCTTGACGCCCCGAAGCGGGCGGGAGGAAATGGATGATCTCGCAGACCGCCGAATACGCCCTCCGGGCCGTCGTGTTCTTGGCCGAGAATCCCGACGCCCGCTGGACCACCCAGTCCATCGCCGAGGTCACCCAGGTCCCGGCGGGGTACCTGGCCAAGGTGCTCCAGAACCTGGCCCGGTCCCACGTGGTGGACTCCCAGCGGGGTGTCCACGGGGGGTTCTCGCTCCGGAAACCCGCCAGCCAGCTCACCGTTCTGGAGATCATCCAGGCGGTGGACCCGATCCGCCGGATCCGCGAGTGCCCCTTGAAGCTGGAGGCCCATGCCGAGGAACTCTGCCCGCTCCACTCCCGGCTGGACCAGGCCATGGCCATGATCGAGAAGAGCTTCGGCGAGTCCGCGGTGGCCGATCTCATGACCCGGCCGACCTTTCCCAAGAAGGTCCCCGAGCCTGAAGAGAAACGGGCCTAGCCGCTCCGCTCCCGGGGGCGCCGGAGCGGCGCTCCGATGAGCCGCCCGCGCCGGGACGCCTCCCCCGGAGCGAACCACCGGCCCGCCGCCCCGCCCCGCCGGGTGTGTTATGCTCGGTTCACCATGCAAATCCTACCGGCCGGGCGCGCCCATCCCTCTCCGGGACTCGTTTTGTCTGCGGTACCCCGCGGGCTCTAGCCCGCTTGCCCACCCTCTGCTATTCCTTTTTGCATTCCAACCGGTAAACGAAACGCCCGTCCGCCCCGACCGTAGGGACAGGGGGGCCGTGGCGTAGGGAGACCCGAGACCTCATGACACGACCGGAAATGCCCAAGGCCTACGATCCGCGCGCGACGGAGCCTCGGATCTATGCGCGGTGGGAGGAGGCCGGCGCATTCGCCGCCCGCCCCAACCCTAACAAGCAGCCCTTCACCATCATGATTCCCCCTCCCAACGTGACCGGGATCCTCCACATGGGGCACGCCCTGGACAACGCGCTCCAGGACACCATGATCCGTTTCCGGCGGATGCAGGGATACGAGGCCCTCTGGCAGCCGGGGACCGACCACGCCGGGATCGCCACCCAGAACGCGGTGGAGCGGGCGCTCCGCGACGAGGGGAAGACCCGCCACGACCTGGGGCGGGAGGCGTTCGTGGAGCGGGTGTGGCGGTGGAAGGAGGAGAAGGGCGGCCACATTCTCCGCCAGCTTCGCACCCTGGGGGCGTCCGCCGACTGGGACCGCGCCCGGTTCACCATGGACGAGGGCCTCTCCGCCGCGGTGGCCGAGGTGTTCGTCCGGCTCTACGAGAAGGGGCTCGTCTACCGCGGAAACTACATCGTCAACTGGTGCCCGCGCTGCCACACCGCCCTCTCGGACGAGGAGGTGGAGCACACCCAGGAGCAGTCGAAGCTCTGGTACGTCCGCTACCCCCTGAAGGACGAGCCGGGACGGTACGTGACCGTGGCCACCACCCGGCCCGAGACCATGCTCGGGGACACCGCGGTGGCCATCAACCCCGAGAGCCCCCGGACCGCCCATCTCCGCGGGAAGACCGCGGTGCTCCCGTTCATCGAGCGCGACCTTCCGATCATCGAGGACGCCTACGTGGAGGCGGACTTCGGGGCCGGGGCGCTGAAGGTGACCCCCGCCCACGACGTGAACGACTTCGAGATCGGCAAGCGCCACGACCTCCCCGCGGTCACCGTCCTGGACGAGGAGGGGAAGGTGAACGAGAACGGCGGGGAGTTCCGGGGGCTCGACCGCTACGAGGCGCGGAAACGGATCGTGGCCCGCCTGGAGGAGATGGGGCTCCTGGAGAAGATCGAGGAGAACCCCAACGCCCTCGGCCGCTGCCATCGGTGCAACACCGTGGTGGAGCCGCGGCTCTCCACCCAGTGGTTCGTCAGGATGAAGCCCCTGGCCGAGCCGGCCCTGGCCGCCCACCGGAACGGCGACGTCCGGTTCATCCCCGAGCACTGGGGAAAGACCTACACCCACTGGCTCGAGAACATCCGGGACTGGGTGATCTCCCGCCAGCTCTGGTGGGGGCACCGGATCCCGGTCTGGTACTGCGACGGGTGCGAGAAGGAGATCGTCGCCCGAACCGCGCCGGAGAGGTGTCCCGACTGCGGAAAGGGCGGGCCGCGCCAGGACCCCGACGTCCTCGACACCTGGTTCTCGTCCTGGCTCTGGCCGTTTTCCACCCTGGGCTGGCCCGCGGAGACCCCGGACCTGGCCTATTTCTATCCGACCCGCTGGCTCACCACCGGGCCCGACATCATCTTCTTCTGGGTGGCCCGGATGATCATGGCCGGAATCGAGTTCACCGGCGCCGTCCCCTTCCGCGAGGTCTACCTCCACGGGATCGTCCGGGACGAGAAGGGACGGAAGATGTCGAAGAGCCTCGGGAACAGTCCCGACCCCATCGACATCATCCAGGAGTACGGGGCCGACGCCCTTCGCTTCACCCTGATCGCGCTCACCCCCACCGGCCAGGACGTCCAGTTCAGCGCCCAGAAGTGCGAGCTGGGGCGGAACTTCGCCAACAAGATCTGGAACGCGAACCGCTTCCTCCTCATGAACCTCGAGGACTACGACCCGAAGGCCGAGACGGCGGAGCCCGACCTGGCCGACCGCTGGATCCTCTCCCGGCTGGACCGGGTGGTCGAGTCGGTGAGCCGGGCGCTGGAGGAGAACCGGTTCTCCGACGCCGCCTGGGCCCTCTACGATTTCTTCTGGAAGGAAACCTGCGACTGGTACCTGGAGATGGCCAAGACCCGCCTCTACGGGGACGATCTCCCCGCCCGGCGCCGGGCCCAGGGGACCGCGGTCACGGTGATGCGGGAGGGCCTGGCCCTCCTCCATCCGCTGTACCCGTTCCTGACCGAGGAGATCTGGGGGTTCCTCCCCGGCGGCCCGGACGCGTTGATCCGCGCCCGCTGGCCGGAGCCCGCCGGTCGCCTCGACGAGGCGGCGGAGCGGGAGATGGCGCTCCTCCAGGGGGCGGTCACCGCGATCCGGAACATGCGGGCGGAGATGAACGTGCCCCCGGGTAGCCGGGTGTCGGTGGTGGTGAAGGCGGGGGCCGAGGCGGCCCCGGTGCTCGAGCGGGGGCGCCCGTTCCTGGAGAGCCTGGCCCGGGTGGAGTCGATGACCGTCGGCCCCGACCTGGCCAAGCCCCCCCAGTCGGCGAGCGCGGTCTTCGAGGGCACGGAGATCCACCTCCCCCTCAAGGGGTTGATCGATCTCGAGGCCGAGGGCCGGCGGCTGGAGAAGAAGCGGGACGAGCTGACCCGGGGGATCGAGGCCGCGGACCGGAAGCTGGCCAACCCGCAGTTCGTGGACCGGGCCCCCGCCGAGGTGGTGGCCGCGGAGCGGGAGCGCCGGGAGAGCATGGCCGCGGACCTGGAGGCGGTGGAGCGGAACCGGGCCGCGCTGGGGGACGGGAGCTAGTCCGGGGTCGGGGCGGTCCCGGCGGAGATCCGCCCGGGGCGGCGTGGATCCGGCGGGGAAAATCGAGTGGGCCGACAGAGCGGGAGCGTGCGGTGCGTTCCCGACATCACCGGGAGGTGATCTTCATGAAGACGTTGAACCTGAATCACAAGCGATCGATCTGCGCGGGGGTGCTTCTGGCCGCCCTGGCGCTGGGAGCGGGGACGGCCGGCGCCGTGGCCGCGGCCGCGGAGAGCTCGGACCAGGAATCGGTGTCCCTGACCGTCTACAACCAGAACTTCGCCCTGGTGAAGGACGTCCGGGTCCTGGATCTGGTCAAGGGGAACCAGGAGAAGCGGATCGACGACGTGGCCGCCTCGATCGACGCGACCTCGGTCCACTTCGCCGCCCTCGACCATCCCGGGGACGTGGCGGTGCTGGAGCAGAACTTCCAGTACGACCTGGCCTCGGCCGACCGGTTGCTGGACCGCTACCTGAACCTGAAGGTGACCGCGGTGCTGAAGGACGGCACCACCCGGGAGGGAACCCTCCTCTCCCACGACGGGGGTTCCCTGGTGCTGGCCGCGGACGGCGGGGGAGCGGTGCTGGTGAACCGCGCCGAGGTCCGCGACGTCCGGCTGGGGGAGATCCCCGGAGGGCTGGTGGTGAAGCCGACCCTGGTCTGGACCTTGGCCAGCGACCGCGCCGGGAAGGAGCGGGCGGAGATCTCCTACCTCACCGACAACGTCAACTGGCACGCGGAGTACGTGGCGGTGGTGAACCCCAAGGACACCGGCCTGAAGCTCGACGGCTGGGTCTCCCTGGACAACAAGTCGGGGGCGACCTACCGGAACGCCAAGCTCAAGCTGGTGGCCGGGGACGTCCACCGGGTCCAGCCCGAGCAGCCGATCCGGCCCATGGTCGCGGACATGATGCAGATGAAGGCGGCGGGGGCGCCCCAGTTCGAGGAGCACGCCTTTTTCGAGTACCACATCTATACCCTCGAGCGGCCGGCCACCGTGGCCGACCGCGAGACCAAGCAGCTCTCGCTCTTCCCCTCCGCCGTCGCCTCGGCCCGGAAGGTCTTCACCTACGACGGCCAGCGGAACCCCAAGGACGTGACGGTGGAGATGGAGTTCGCCAACGCCAAGGACAACGGGCTGGGGATGGCGCTCCCGGCGGGGAAGGTCCGGGTGTTCAAGGAGGACGCGGACGGCTCGCTGGAGTTCGTGGGGGAGGACGCCATCGATCACACCCCCCGGGACGAGAAGGTGAGGGTGTACCTCGGGAACGCCTTCGACGTGGTGGGGGAGCGGACCCAGACCGACTTCCAGCGTATCTCCAACCGGACCACCGAGCAGAGCGTGAAGATCGAGCTCCGGAATCACAAGCAGGAGGCGATCCGGGTCACGGTGGTGGAGCACGTCTCCGGGGACTGGACGATCACCCAGAAGAGCCAGGACTTCGAGAAGAAGGACGCCCGGACCATCGAGTTCACGGTCCCGGTGGCCGCGG
>CAYRIJ010000051.1:13276-17025 GCA_964424285.1 uncultured bacterium | reverse complement strand
ATGCTGTCCGCGGGAACCACCAGCACCCGGCCGGATCCGCCCAGCTTCTCCAGGTCGTCCGCGTCGGCCGTCGCCGGCGCGCGGCCGCTCCACCGCACGAAGGCGATCCGGAGGTCGTCCATGAGCGCCAGGTTCGCGGGCTCGATTCGCGCCTTCGCTCCGGTCTCGACCCCCAAGGCCAGCGCCCGCGCCCCCGCCTTCGACGCGCCGCGGATCCCGCCCAGAGACGCGGCGAGAGCGAAGCGGTCGTCGGTCTCCGCCCGCGACTCGAAACTCCCCAGGGCGCCGATGAAGGCGGGCTGGGGGAACTCCCGCGCCCCGTACCACCGGACGCGACCCCGCACCCAGCCCGGGGCGTCGTCCGCCGTCACCCCGTCCAGGTCCACCTGGTCGGATCCGTAGAGCAGGGTGCGCCCGCCCTGACTCTCCATCGCGAGCGGGTGGGGCCAGCCGGCCAGGGTCCGGATCCAGCCTTCGCTCATCCGCCCCACCGAGCCCAGCACCTCGGGGGTGATCCAGTCCGCGTCGTCGTCCACCGAGTGATAGAAGGGGTGGTCTCCCTCGCTCCATACCGTGAAGGCGGGGATGCCGCGGTTCCGGAACGAGGCGTGGTCGCTGGAGTCGCCCCCCCAGGCCCGCGCCGCCACCAGGCTCTCGGCGGCGGCGGGGGAGAGGGACTCGCGAAACCCCTTCCAGATCCCGGGGAAATACTCGCCGCCCCCCATCCCCACCTTGCCGTTTCCGTTCCCCTCCATGTCGAGGTTCACCATGGCCACCGCGCGATCGAGGTCCACGGTGGGGTCGGCGGCGAAGGCCCTGGACCCCAGGAGCCCCTGCTCCTCTCCCGCGAAGGTGATGAAGACCAGGGTGCGGGCGGGGGGAGGGCCGGCGGCGAACGAGCGGGCCAGCTCCATCACCACCGAGGCCCCGGAGCCGTTGTCGTCGGCGCCGTTGTAGATCACCCCGTTCCCGTTCGGTCCGAGGTGGTCCATGTGTCCCCCCACCACGATCAGCTCTCCGGCGCGGGCGGGGTCGGAACCCCGGACGATCCCGATCACGTTTCGCGCCGTGCCCTCGGTCCCCGCGGTCACCTCGGCCCGGAAGCGCACTCGCTTTCCGGTGTCGAGCGGAAGCGGATGCTCCCCCAGCGCGCTCTTGTAGGTCGAGGCGCTGTAGCCGGAGTTCACCAGGAGCCGGTCCAGGAGCCGGGGTCCCACCATGGCCATGGGCACCTTCGGGTGGTAGGCCTCCCGGTGGATGGCCGCCCCGTTCACCGCGTGGTCTCCCTGGAGAAAGAGCACCGCGACCGCGCCGCGGCGGACCGCCTCGGTGAGGGTGGAGTCGCGGGATCCCGCCTCGCCCCAGTCGTACCCGTTCCTGGGGGTGCCCCGGACGATGAAGGCGATCTTCCCCCGGAGCCCGATGTCCCCGTAGTCGTCCCACTCGCGGCCGGGGTCGAAGAGGCCGTGGCCTACGATCACCACGTCCGCGGTGACGTCGCCGCTCCCGGAGTTGGTGACCAGATCGAAGTCGACGCCCAGGGCCATGGGGATCGACCCCTGAGGGTCGTCGAGGAGGGTCATCTCCGCGCCGCGCTCCTCGGTGACCCAGAGGGGCAGGGTCTGGAACCACCCGCCGTCCTCCCCCCCGGGCTCGAGGCCCCATGCGGCGAACCGGCCGGCCACGAAGTCCTCGGTCATCCGGCCGCCCGCCGTGCCGCTCTTCCGGCCCTGGTAGCGGTCGGAGGCGAGGGTGTCCACCAGGGCCTTGGCCCGCGCGCCGTCGAAGGCGAGGGCGGGCCGGAGGCCGGCCGGGGTGAGGGCCAGGAGAAGAACGGGTACGATGTGTCTCCGGGTCATGGACGTGCTCCTTGGGTCGGGACGGGGGTGCGGGAGCGCCGAATATAGTCAACCGGGGTCGCCTCGTCCATCGACTGAGAAAGGAGCGCCGGCGCCCGGAAGGGCCCTACTGGACACCTTTCCGCGGGGCGGGTCGGCCCTGCCCGGACCCGGTCGGGTCGCCCGGTTCCCGGCGCTCCTCCTCCAGATCCTTCCGCGCGGCGGCGAGCCAGCTCGATCCCGGGTCCTCGGAGGCGGAGAGCGACTCGAACCCGCTCCGGGTCTCGGCCTCCGCCTCCCGGTATCGCTTCTCCCTGAGAAGCGCCCGGCCCAGCTTCAACCGCGTGATGGCGGCGTCCCGGTGTCCGGGGGGGAGGGTGTCCTCGTACACCGCCAATGCCTTTCGGTAAAGCGCCTCGGCGCCGCGATAATCCCTTCGCGCCATGGAAACCCCGGCCAGGTTGGAGAGGGTGAGCCCCACCAGGTAGTGCCGGCCGTGATAGACCTCGTCGTAGATGTCGAGCATTCGCCGGTAGCTCGCCTCCGCCTCGTCCAGCCTGCCGCTCCGAAGGTCGAGCCAGGCCAGATCGCCGAGCACGCTCGCCACCCGCGGATGCACCTTGCCGTAGGCGCGCTCCTGCGCCGCCAGAGCCTCTCGCAACAACGCCGACGCATCCCCGTAGCGCTTCTCCGAGGATAGGAGCCGCCCCAGCATGGTCATGGCGGAGGCGGTTTCGGGGTGATCGTCTCCGTACCAGGCCTTGAGGATCTCCAGCGCCCGGCGCTCGTCGCGCTCGGCCTCGTCGTTCCGTCCCGCCCGCGTCTCCAGGGCGCCGAGATTCAGGAGATCGTCGGCCACGTGGGGATGGTCGTCGCCGTAGAGCCGCCGGTCGATGGCCAGCACGTACCGGTTGAGGGAGTCCGAGGCCGCGAATTCCCCCTGATAGAACTTCACGTTGGCCAGCTCGGTGAGGGTGGCGGTGCGGTCCGCCTCGGGCGCGCCTTCCTCCGATTGCCGCCGGGCGGCTTCGGCCAGGATCGCCGCCGCCCGGGCGTACTCGCCGCGATCCTCCAGGATCTCCCCCAAGGTCGCCGCCGCCCGGGCGATCTCCGGGTGCCGCGGGGAAAGACCGCGCCGGTCCATGGCCAGGGCGGTCGCGGCCAGGCTTTCCGCCTCGGCGTAACGGGCCTGGGCGGCACGGAGCAGCGCCAGCGCGGACAAGCTTCGGGCCACTTCGGGATGGTCGCCGCCGAAGAGCCCCCGCCGCACGGCGAGAGATCGTGCGAGCAGGGTATCGGCGCGGTCAAAGCGGCCGAGGTCGCGCGCGATGCTTCCCAGGGTCTCGTAGAGTTGGGCCTGGGTGCGGGGATCGGAGTCGAGCGTTCTCGCTTCCGCCATGCCGCGGTCCACCAGGGTCACCACCCGCAGGCTGTCCGCGGGCCCGGCGGCGGGGTCGCCCCCCTGGAAGAGATTCAGCATGAACGCCTGGATGCGGGCGGCGCGGGCGGCCTCGGCGAGGGCGTCGTCCCGGGCCCGCCGGAGCCGCGCGGCATAGAAGCCGGCCAGGCACAAGAGGATCGCCAAACTCATCCCGGCGGCGAGGAGCGGCGCGCGGCGCCGGCGAATGAACTTCCCCGCCCGGTAACCGAAGGAATCCGGTCGCGCATCCAGGGGCATTCCGGCCAGGTACCGGTCCACGTCGCGCAGGAACGCTTCCGCGGTTCGATAACGGCGGCCGGGGTCGGCCTGCATCGCGGTCAGGCAGAGGACGTCGAGGTCGGCCCGTACGGACCCGTCCTCGGGCAGACCAGCGCCGGCCTACCCCCGCGGGCGCGGGGATCACAGGGCCGCCGATGAACACACCGAAGTCGTTGTCGGCCTACCCCCGCGGGCGCGGGGATCACACAGGC